>JAEXQJ010000110.1 GCA_023438785.1 Pseudomonadota bacterium | reverse complement strand
GGATCGCATTGTCCACGGGATTCCCCGGCACCTCCAGGCGCGAGGTGCCGGTGGCCGGGGTGGTGGAGCTGCGGGGCAGGAGCCGGTCGCTCTCGATGAGCGTGGGCTCGAAGCGCAGGCCGGGGCTCAGGGTCAGCTTGCCAAGCGTGATGTCGAAGACCACGTAGGGGGCGACGTCCAGAATGTGGACGCGCCAGGTGTCGGCGGCCGTGTCCGACGAGGGCCGCTGGCCGAATACCACCACATCACCCTCGCGCGCCGGTTGATTGACCGAGCCGTGGCGGGTCGCCGCTGTGGCCCGTCCCTGCAGATCCAGGCCCAGGAGCACGGTGGCGGCTTTGGCGACGCGGCGGCGGTAGCTCGCGCGTAGGGCATAGTGCCAGGCGCGTTGTTCGAGCCGCGTGCTCTCGTCACCGAATGTCTCGCGCAGCGTGCTGTCGTCGACACCGAAGGACGGCGTGAGGCGAATGCTGGAGCCATCTGAATCGAGGCGGCTATAGGTGAGGAAGAGGCGGCGGCTGGAGCGATCATTGTTCTGCGACCGTGCCTCGGCGGGATCGCTGGCCGGGATGGTGCGGCGCAAGTGGTCGTCCGAGCCCAGGAAGGTCGCCGAGAGGCTCTCGTCCTGGCCCAAGGCGAGATGGACGCGGGCCTGGTAGTCGTCATAGCGGGGAATGGGAAACGAGTCCCCGATGTCCGCCGAGGTGACCAGCGGCAACAAGCGGTCGAGGTAACTCACGCGGGCCGCGGCCGCAAGGCGCAGCCGTGGCGTGAGGGCGCCGGTGAGGGCCAGGGACGAGTCGATGAAGTCGGCCGCCACGCTGCCGTGCAGACCCTCGCCCTGCAGCGGCCGCAGGTCGACGCGCACCAGACCACCCAGCCCGCGTCCGTATTCGGCCCCGAAGGCACCGGGCGACAGATCGATGGAGCGCACGAAGTCCGAGTTGATGGTCGAGCGCAAGCCCCCCATGTGGTACAGAGCCGGGATCTCGACGCCGTCCACGTTGACGCGTGTCTCGTTGGGCGCCGAGCCCCACACGACCAACTGGCCCGACCCGAAGCTCGAACGCCCCACGCCGGGCAGATTCTGCACCACCTTGAGCGTGTCACCTTGGGTCCCGGGCACGCGCCGCGCCTCCTCGGTGCGAATGCGCGTTTCCACCGCCTCCTTCTTGATGCGCGCGGCGCGCACCACCACCTCTTCATCCACGTCCTCGGCCTTCTCTTCGACGAAGTACTTCACGGTGCGCTTCTGTTCGGGGCGCAGCGTCTCGTCGGTGACCACGGCGATGAGCTTGGGGTGGCTGAGCTCGATCTTGTGCGCCCCAGGTGGCACGTCGTAGAAGGCGAAGCCGCCCTGGTCGTCGCTGACCGCCGTGACCGCCAGATCCTTGATGCTGACCTGCACGCCCGCGATGGGTGTCTTCTTGAAGCGCTCGAGGATCACGCCCTCGAAGTTGACCTGCGGGCCCAGCGCCACCTTCTGGGTCACGATGGTGAAGTCGTAGCGGTAGGTTATCTTGACGGGCGAGGGGCGGCTGTCGATCTCGGCGGGCTCGAACACGAACTGCCGGACCGCGGCCACGGCCGCCGCATCGAAGTCAGCGCCCGCGCTCTCTACGACCTCTACGCCGTTGACCTTGCCGTCTTCTCCCACCTCGATGGACAGGAGCACGCGTGCGGTCACGCCGGCCTGGTGCTTGTCGGGCGGATAGACCGCCGCAACGAAGTGGACCAGTTTGGGCGGCTTGGTGAGCACGCCCGCTTCAGCGGTCGCATCCTGGGCGTGCACGTGCGCGGGCCAGACGGGGGCCATCGTCGCCAGTGCCAAGGCGAGCGAGATACAACGACGAGTGGCCAATCAGTCCCCCAATTCGAAGCGACGGGCCAGCACGTAGGTGCCACCGCTGACCGCCTTGCCGCAGGCCATCGCCGGCTTGAAGCGCCATTGGCGAACCGCGGCCACCGCGGCCGCATCCAACTCGGGCGAAACGCTGGACAGGACTTCCACGTTCAGCACCGAGCCGTCCGCGGCCACCGTGACTCTGAGCTTGAGCTTGCCTTCGATGCCCTCGGCGCGCGCTGCATGGGTGTATTCGATCTCGGTCTTGAAGACGGGCTCGGGCTTGCTCGGCTCCTCGTTACACGCCTCATCGAGCTGCGGACCTGGCCCCAGCTCGCGGCGGTGCCGGCGCGGCGCCATGGGCTGCATGGAGGCGACCCGGGTACCCGCCGGCGCGGCGGCCGCGGGCCGGGCCACCGGAACCACCACGCCACCCGGACTGTCGTCGGCGATGTTGCTCATCTCGATGTTGTCGAGCACGGGCACAGGGGCTGCCGCCTTCGGCACGGGCGCCTCGGCGAGCTTGGGCGGGGACGCGGACGCCGCGGGCTTGGGCGCGCTGGCCGGGCCGGCAACGCGCGGCTTGGGCGGCTGCGCCTTGGGTGCCGCGGGCTTGGGCGGCGGGGCCTTCTTCTTGGCGGTCTCGGTCATCTGCACCGAGAAGCTGCGCCGGATCGATCCGGGTTTGGCGACGTTGATGACCGCGATGGCCACGCCCCCGTGCAGGAGGACGGATAGCACGATGGTGCTCTTCTTCACGACAACACCTCTGGAACAGCGAGATCGAGCGGAACGTCAGCTCACTCGCCTCCGACCTGCATGACGTTGATGGCGAACTTGCTGATGCCGGCCACCTTGGCCAGGTCCATGATGTGCACGACCATGCCGTGCTGGGCTTCCTTGTCGGCGCTGACCACCAGGCTCATCTCGGGGTCGGCGCTGGCGGCGGCCTTCAGCTTGTTCTCCAGGGACTTCTCGTCGACGGGTTGCTCGTTGAGGCGATATTCACCCGTCTTCAGTATCTGAACCGTGGTGGGCTTCTCGGCCGTGCCGTCGGTGACGCGTGCCTTGGGCAATTGCACCTTCAGGGTTTGGGCCACGATGTACGTGGAGGCGACCATGAGGACGACGAGCAGGACGAGGACGACGTCGACCAAGGGCGTGACGTTGATTCCGCTGATGGTCTTGGCCCGACCGCCAGCGCTCATCGTGCCGGCCATGACTAGGCCTCCACCCCGGCCGCGCGCCGGGACGGCTTAGGGTCGTCGTCAAGCTCGACGGAGCGCTTGTTGTTCTTCTTGGGTTCGGCGGGCACGGCCTCCATGGCCGCGATAATCAAGTTGCCCAGGGCGGCGGTGTTCTCCTCGATATCCGAGCCCTTCTTCTGGAAGACGTTGTAGGAGACCACGGCAGGCAGAGCCACCAAGATGCCGATGGCCGTGGCGATGAGGGCCTCGCCGATGGAGCTCATGACGTTGCCCATGCCGCCGCCCCCACCGGTCATGGCCGCCTGGGCGTTGCCCAACTCGCGAAAGGCTGCCACCACGCCCAACACGGTGCCGAACAGGCCCACGAAGGGTGAGTTGTTGCCCAGGGTGCCCAGGAAGACGAGGCCACCCTCGAAGCCCTTGCGCCTCTCGCGCACCCCCTTCTGCAGAATTTCGCGCACCGAATCGGGGCCCGCCTCGAACCAGGTCAGGCCGTCGCGCACGATCTCCGCCTCCACGGCGCGGCTGTCACCCAGGGCTTTGCGTGCTGCCTCCACGTCGCGGGCGCGCAGGGGCGCCTGCAGGGCCTTGACCGCTTCGTCGAGGTTGAAGCGGCGGCGGCGGAAATACCACCAGCGCTCGATGATGATGCCAATGGACAGCACCGAGAGCGCGATGAGCACATACATGACCAAGGTGGCGCCCGATTGGGCAGCGAGCAGCATCTTCTGAACGAGCATGATGGCCTTCCTCTCTTTTCATTGACTAGTAGGTGAACTGCAGCGCCTGCAGACCCGCGCCGGGGCCGTGATCGAAGCGGGTATCCGCTTCGCCGAACTGGCCCCGGGCCGCGGCTTCCTCGTGGCCGTCGAGCAAGACGCGCACGCGCCAGTGCGCCAAGGCCTCGCCGCACAACGAGAAGGCGTCCACGCGCACCGTGTAGAGCCGATTCGCCTGCGGGGGCTTGCTGGCCCAGTAGATGTTCTCCTGACGGCGGCCATCGATCACACACTGGCTGTTGGAATCGAGGTCCAGTCGGCCGGTCGTCGCCAGGTCGGCTTCCGTGAGCGGTGGCTCGCCGGGCGCGGGCCGGATGGCGGAAGAGGTCTTGCGCGACCAGATCTCGACCTCCTTGCCACTGGCGTCCAACGCGGTCACGCGCAGATCCAGGTCCGCCTCCGTGTCCCAGTCCAGGCTGATGACCAGGCCGGCCGACAGAGTCGTGCTCGTGATCTCCAGAGCCTGCTGAGCCGCGGGACCGATTTCGCCCGTGCTGCTGATCGCGCGGTACAAGAGCGTGGCTGCCCCGAGCGGCACCAGCGGCGAGAAGGACGCCTTGCCCGAGAAGGTGAAGTCACCCGGACTGGCCTGGTCGGCGGCTTGAATGGGCAGCACCCAGTGTCCGCTGTCGCCCTTCATGCCGATGAGCACGGCCATCGAACCCGGCCCCACGGCGCCACCCAAGGACTTGCCGGTGATGCCGGGATACACGGTGTTGTTCTGGCTGTCGATGCGGCGGACCTCGGGGGCTGCCGCGTGCACGGTCTCGTCCAACTCGCCGGGCACGTATTGAGCGCCGTTGATGCGCAGATGGGCCGAGATGCCTGATTGCGCGCTGGCCCCTTCACAGCCGAGTAGGTGTGGTGTGGACAAGGCCAGGAGAGAGAGAAGGGGCCAGGCGCGCATCAGAACTTGACCTCGCTGCGGAGCGTGAGGACGTTGTCCGCCAGGTTGGTGGGCAGGCCGCGGTCGTCGCGGCCCAGGTGATTGCGATTGACGTCGTATTCGAGAAGCAGGCGGGCAGGGCCGGAGCGGACCGCCGCCACGAGAGCCAGGGAGCGATAGGCCATGCTCGAGGGACGAAGCTGGGCGCCCTGCAGGTCGGTGGCGTCGCGATCGGGATCGTAGTAGTCGAAGCGCACACCAAGCTGAAAGTGGCTGCCCAGGTCCTGCAGCGCCGCCGCGTAAAAGCCGAGCTCGCGCAGGTCGCGGCCCAAAGAGCCCATGGGATCGGCCACCATGAGCGCGCGATCCAGATTCTGGGCCCAGATGACCTCGCCATAGAGGACGGTCTGCCCGAGGCGCGGGATGTTCCAGGCCAGGCGGACGTCAGCGCCCAGGGCGAAGCGCGAGAAGTTGGCCGAGGGCGTGGCGGCTACGCCCGGCGAGACCTGCAGTTCACCCGCGTCGAAGCTGCCGTTCTCGTTGCGGTCCTGCCAGACGAGGGTGGGCTTGGTGGCGGGCGTGCCCTTGTGAAAGCCGCGGCCGTAGAGGGCCGAGACGCCGCCCAGGGCGCGCGCCACGCGACCGAGGGGTGCGTCCACTCCCAGGCGACCGGCCACGTCCTTGGCGTGGTTGGGGTCGCGCAGCGGGAAAGCCCGCTCACCGATGGGCTCGCCGTTTTGCACGGCGACCGCGTAACGCAGGAATTGCCAGGCGCCCTGCAGACGCGCCCCCAGGTCGTATTCGCCAGGGAAGAGGGCCCGGATGACCGTGCTGCGCTCCAGGAAAAGTCGGTCGCGGTCGCTTTCCAGCACTTCCCAGCCGAAGGGAATCTTGAAGAGGCCCAGCGTGGCCATGGCCAATCCGGGCTGTGAGGTGGAGGGCCAACGCGCGGAAACCTCGGCCCCCACGACACGAACCTGGCTGCCGTTCACCGTGTTGGCGTCCAGTTCCAGAGCGGTGAGCCAGTGGGCTGTCTCGTAGGCGCTGCGCAGGCGGGCGCGGCGAATGAGGAATCGGTCTTCATTGAGCGGGGAGCTGGTGGACGAATTGAGCTGGTCCTCGGAGGACTGGCGAAAAGCCAGGTCGGCCTGCACGAACCCGCTCAGGGACAGACCCTTACTGCCCGTCACGTTCTGGGCGTCCTTCAGCGCCTCGTTCAGGCGCTGCTCCAGTTGGGCCTCATATCGGGCGGCCAACTGCTTCTCGTGCGCCTCCCGCTCACTGCGTTCGGCGGCCAGCTTCTCGACGAATTCGGCGCGCAGGGCCGCGCGCTCCAAGTCGGCGCGGGTGCGCTCTTGGGCTATCAGGTCGGCTGCCGTGGGCTCGGACGCGACTGCCGTGGCCTGAGGCGCGGCGGGCGCGGCTTCCTGAGCGAACGCGAGGGAGCCGGGCAGCGCCCACGCGAGTGACAGGGCGGCGGCCAGCTTGTGCCTCGTGGCCCATGCCGGAAGACCCGATCCTCGCCCCGTGACTCGCGTGTGGCGCATACTTCCTTGTTCCTCGTGATGGGTTACTTGCAGGTTGCGGTAGCAGGGTCGTAGGTGAGCGGGGCGGGGCCGGGCACATCCACCGCCGTGACACCAGCTGCCACTGGCGCGTTGATGATGAGCATATGGCTCTCGAGGGTCGGCCCCGTGTTCGCGTCGACGGGAGCATCGGTGCCGCCGGACGAGCCATCGACCACGCCGCCGTCGTCGGTCAGGGCCACGTCCGGGGTGCCCCCGTCCAGGGCCGGCGCGCCGCCGGTTCCCCCGACGCCGCCGGTTCCCGGGATGCCGCCAGTTCCCGGGATGCCAGCCGTCCCGCCCGTCCCAATGGGCGCCGCATCTTGGGCGCTGCCATCATCGTCACCCCCGCACGCCACAACACCCGTTGCGAAAATCGCCAAAGCCAGAATCGTGTACTTGAACATTTGCCGAATCCTTTCCTTCGCGATCACTCGCAATATCCGGTCTGGCAGGTGGTGCCGCCCGTGCAGTTCGCGTTGCTCGTGCAGGGCACGCAGCCGGCCGGTGTGGTCTTGGTTGCGACGGCCTCGAAGTAGCAGCCGCACGAAACCGCGGGCTTGTAGGGGTAGAGGTAGCCGCCGTCCACGTCGCGCGTGACCTTCATGGCACAGGCCGGAACGGCGCCCGCGGCGGTGACGGCGTCGATGTAGGCATTGGGCGACGTCGCGTCGATGGGCGTATTGCCTTGCAGCCAGTCCAGCATCTGCTTGGCTTGCGCGGTTGGCTGTCCGGCGGTCAGGGTGGTGAAGAAGTGCAGGGGGCCCTGAATCATGTAGTGGCCGTCGCGCACGTTCTTCATATCCAGCGAGCCCGGCGCGGAGCTGGCGTAATAGGCCTTGGTCTGCTTGAAGCCGCGGAAGGCCAGCGTGTTGAGCTTGGTGGGATTGGGGGGCGTGGCGTAGAAGTCCATGGCCAGAATGCCGATGGCCTTCATGGGGGCACTGACGGCGAGGAGCGAGTTGAGCAGAGCCCCGCTGCCCGTGTTCTTGGTGCCCTTCCAGGCCGCGGGATCGACGCCGATGTAGGAGGCCACCATGCGCTGCGTGCCGGAAGTGGCGTCGCGCTGCTGAATGGCGCTCTCGTCGATGAACGGGGTCATGCCACCCGTCTGACCGCAGCCGTAAATGGCCGCCGCCTGCTCAGCCGAGATGGCCGTGGTGGTCTTGTTGGCCGCGGGAACCACGAAGAGCATGGCCTGGATAGGACCCTTGTACTCGCCGATGGTGGCGGGGGGCGGGCTGCCGTTGCAGGTCTGGAAGGCCACGTCGGCTACGCCGATGAGGGCCGAGGGCTTGTCAGCGTCCAGGCTGCACTTCTTGATGACGTAGGGGAGGGGGCTGTCCGTCGTGATGGCCGGATTGGGCGCGAAATAGTCCGCGTTACCAGTGAGTGGGCCTTTGCTCACGATGGCGTTGGCGCCATCGCAGGAGGCGGACGTCTTGTAGATGACCGTGACCGGCGGATTGTGGGCCGCCAACTGGAGCGCTAGGCGCGCGAGCGTGGGCTCGAAGGCGCTAGAGCCGGTCATATACACGGGATTGGGAAAGCTGGTGGTGTCGTTGCAGGGCGGGACGGCTTGGGCCATGACCCGGGCACTGCCGCCCAGAACGCCCAGGGCCCCCGCCAGCGCGCACAATGTCTTCTTCGTATCCATTTACGGTCCTCCGTTATGCGAGCCCGGCACCGGCCGGACGCACGCGGACCATAGCGACTCGCCTTCGACCCCGTGGTGAGGTCTTGGCAACGGCTGTGTGACAGCCGTGCAAACAAGACCGGGG
>JAEXQJ010000099.1 GCA_023438785.1 Pseudomonadota bacterium | reverse complement strand
CAGCTCCTGTCGGCCGCGAAACGGCCCGAAGGCCTCCATGACCAGACGCAACGGCTTCACGACACCACCTCGCCATCCACGCCCGCGATGGCAGCGGCCACCAGGTCACGGTCCTCGGGCGCCAGGCCCGCGCCGGTTGCGGCGCGCATGAAGCTGTCGAACAGGGTAAGGTCGTCCAGTTCGAGGAGCGACCGGCCCTGCGCCGTGCCCGTCACCGCGGCGATGGCGGTCGACACGTCCACGTCGACCACGTTGGGAAAGCGCACGCGCAGGCGGGCCATGGCGTTCACCGGCATCGCGCGATCGAGCAGCTTCACGTAGAGATAGTCCTCGCTGGCGGCCACGGGGCCAGCGCCGCTCTCCAGCTCGGCCAGCAAGCCCTCCACCTCGCGCACGTCGTGCTTGGGGACGAGCGGCAGCTCACGCACCACCGCCCCCGCCGGGTCCCAATCGACCAGCGTGACCGACTTGGCCCTGCCCGCCTCGGACTTCGAGTACTTGAGCAAGGAGCCGCTGTAGCGCACGCGCGGACTGGCGACGTTCTGAGGCCCATGCAGGTGGCCGAGCGCCGTGTAGGAGAATTCCTCGAAGCAATCGAGGGCGACTTGATCCGTTCCGCCCACGCTCAGGGGCCGCTCCGAATCGCTCGTGCTGCCGCCGGCCACGAAGGCATGCGCGGCGAGCACGGCACGCGCCCCCGCGGGCAGCGCCTGGCGGTAGCGGCCCGCCATCGCGCGCAGGACTGCGTCCTGGCTGGTGAGACGCTCGTCCCGCAGGTACTCGCGCGCCGAGGCGGCATCGGCGAAGGGACACGGACAAATGAACGCCGTGTCCGCGCCCTGCCCGATTTCGATGGGGCGCAGAGAGTCGCCCAGCTTGCCCACCACGTGCAGGCCATTCTTCTCCAGGAGCCGCGAGCCGAAGTGCAGGCGATCGGCGCTGTCATGGTTACCCGCGATCACGATGGTCGGCGTGTGCAGGCCAAGCACCAATTCGGTCAACACCCAATCCAGCAACTCCACGGCCTCGGCCGGCGGCACCGCGCGGTCATAGATATCCCCTGCCACCACCACCGCGTCCGGTTTCTCGTCCCGGACCATGGTCACGACCTGTTCGAGGGCGTGTCGCTGGTCGTCGACTAGGTCGACCGCATGGAACAGCTTGCCCAGGTGCCAATCGCTCGTGTGAAGGATCCGCATACAGCCTCGCTGGTGAAGGTACACTTCCCAGCTTGCTCGTACACGTGCGCGACGGCCCCCGGCTAGAGGCCGCGCCCATGAGGGACCGACGCCACGGCGGCCCCGCGGGTCTCACCTCCCGGCGTCTCACGGGTGGCGGGCAGGATCGCGACGGCCAGGCGGCCGCGCCGCCGGTATGCGTGCCGTCGGGCCGACGCCCGCGTCCACCGAGGGCCCGACGGCAGGCTGACGGTCCTCGACGGAAGTCCCCGAAATCCCCGGCGGTCGGCGTGGCGCCGGCGTTGCAGAAGCCCCTCTGCGGAGGGCCACCATGCGAAGAGTTGAGCGTCTCTCGTCCGGACTGTGTGCGGCCATCGCCGTCGCGGGCTTGGGAGCCTTGCTGTGGGTGGCCGGCTGCGCCACCGCGGGCTACCAACCGCTGGCCCACACCACCGCGAGCCCGACCTCGGACCGCTGGCAGGCCCTGCAGGAGCTGGCCCGCGCGGAGGGCTGGCAGATTCTGAACGCGGACCAGTCCGCCGGGAGCCTGGAAGCCGTGCAGACCGACTCGGCCGATCTGCGCGACCACATCACGGTCAAGGTGCTCCCCGACAGGACCGTAGTGGCCATCCACACGGAGATTCGCTCGGGCCAGGAGTGGTTGACCACGGACGCCCGCTGTAGCGAGTACAAGTACTCCCGCGAGCGGAGCATGGCTGCCCGACTGGACCGCACCCCGGTGGAGCCTCGGGCCGCCCTCGCGCTCAAACAGTAGCCGGAACGGCAAGGCCGCCGTCCAAGGCAAACCGCGAGGTGGGCGGTCCTCTCATAGCTGAGCGGCCCGGTGCTAAGCAGACGTGCTTTCCATCAGGTCGCCTAGAAGCTGGACGACTGCACGCCGACTCCACGGGCCTCCTGTCGTCGAACGCGCCGGTAAGCGGCGGCTGGGCGGACAAGTACCTGCATGGCCACGGCGCCCACGTACGCGACCGCGTGCTCGAATCGGCCCCGGCGCCTCGCTGGACGCGTGACGCCGGCAGGCCACGAGGCGACGCCTGCTATCACCGTCGAATCAGTAGGATAACCGGCGGCAGCGCGTGTAGGGACGTGCAGCTCCGCGGCTAAGGGGGTCCCTGCCAGCCCGCTGCACAGGCCCAATCCGCGCGGGGAATTTACGTAGCGAATCCTAGGCGAACGCTGTTGATCCGCCGCGACGGCAAGGTCTACTCTGCCCGCGTCGCGCCGCCTTTTTTCCGTGTGGTTGGCGCGGAAAACTTTCGCCTCCGACAGCGGGTCGAGGCAGGCATAAGCGCAGGAGATCTCATGTCCAAGTTCATGGAGCAGATTTACGAGAAGGCGAAGTCGGGTCCGCGCAAGATCGTCCTGCAAGAGGGCGAAGACGTCCGCATCATCGAAGCGGCCGCGCGGGCCACCAAGGAAGGCCTTGCGGAGGTCACGATCCTGGGTGCCGCCGACAAGATCAAGGCCACGGCCGCCGCCGCGTCCCTCTCGCTGGACCGCGTCCACGTCGTGGACATGACCAAGCCGCCGAAGCTGGACGACTACGCCGCCACCTACTACGAGCTGCGCAAGGCCAAGGGCCTGACGCAGGACCAGGCCCTCGCCCAGATGAAGGATCCGCTGTGGTACGGCGCCATGATGGTGCGCAAGGGCGAGGTGGAGAGCTTCGTGGGTGGCGCCCTGTACACGACCAGCGATGTGTGCCGGGCCAGCATCCAGATCATCGGCCTCCAGCCCGGCCTCAAGACCCTGTCCAGCTTCTTCGCCATGATTCTGCCCGACACGTCATTCGGCAAAGACGGGACACTGTTCTACGGCGACTGCGGCGTGGTCATTGACCCGGACGCGAGTCAGCTCGCCGACATCGCCATCGCCACGGCGGACAGCTACGCCAGCCTCACAGGGGACACGCCGCGGGTCGCCATGTTGTCGTTCTCGACCAAGGGCAGCGCCAAGCACGTGCGCATCGACAAGGTGCTCTCGGCGATGGAGCTCGCCAAGCAGAAGCGCCCCGACCTCAACATCGATGGGGAGTTGCAGGGCGACGCCGCACTCGTCCCGGCCATCGGCGAGCGCAAGGCCAAGGGTTCTCCCGTGGCCGGCAGGGCGAACGTCCTCATCTTCCCTGACCTCGACGCGGGAAACATCGGCTACAAGCTCACCGAGCGGTTGGCCAAGGCCGAGGCCTACGGGCCGGTCCTGCAAGGCATGGCCAAGCCGTCCTCCGACCTGTCGCGCGGCTGCAAGGCCAGCGACGTCATGAACTGCATGGCCATCAACGTGGTCCGTCTGCAGGCTCAGAAGAAGTAGTCAGGAGTCGCAACCATGAAGGTACTGGTCGTCAACTGCGGTAGCTCATCGCTAAAGTTCAAGCTCTACGATCTGCCGTCCAACGAGACCTCGACGATGATGGCCGAGGGCGTAATCGAGGAGATCGGGCGCGAGAAGTCGAAGTTCACCTATCGCGATCACCGCTCGCCCGAGAAGATCGTGGGTGATGTGGTGGCCAAGGACCACACCCAGGCCGTGGCCGCCATGAAGGACATGTTGCTCGATGCCGAGCACGGCCTCTTCAAGGACAAGATCGAGGTCGACGCCTGCGGGCACCGCGTGGTGCACGGCCGCGACATCTTCACCGATTCGGCCCTGGTGACCCCCAAGGTGCGCCATGCCATCGAGGAGTGCTTCGCCATCGCCCCGTTGCACAACCCGCCCAACATGGCGGGCATCGTGGCGTGCGAGAAGATCTTCCCCGGCCTGCCTCAGGTCGCGGTTTTTGACACGGCATTTCACCAGACCATGCCGCCTCATGTCTTCATGTACGGTCTGCCTTACGAGCAGTACGAACGAAACCACGTCCGCAAATACGGCTTCCACGGCACGTCGCACGAATATGTGGCACGTCGCTGCGCCGACTTGATGAGGAAGGACCTCAGCAGCCTCAAGATGATCACCTGTCACCTGGGCAACGGCTCCAGCGTGGCCGCGGTCAAGCACGGCAAGGTCTACGACACCTCCATGGGCATGACCCCGCTCGAGGGTCTGGTGATGGGGACGCGCACCGGCGACATGGATCCGGCGGTGGTGCTGCACATCATGGACAAGGACAAGCTGTCGCTCCAGGAGATGAACACGCTGCTCAATGGCAAGAGCGGCCTCAAGGGTGTCTCGGGCATCAGCAACGACATGCGCCAGCTCATCGCCAAGGCCAAGGAGGGCGATGCGCGCGCCAAGCTGGCCCTGGACATGTTCGACCACCGCTTGGTCAAGTACATCGGCGGCTACGCGGCGGCCATGGGCGGCTGCGACACGGTGGTGTTTACGGGCGGCATCGGCGAAAACGACGCGGCCATGCGCGCACGTGTCCTGGCGCCGCTGCAGTTCCTCGGCCTGGAGCTCGATCCGGTACGCAACTCCTCCGACGCCAAAGAGAAGATCATCACCAAGGACGGCTCGCGCATCACCGCCTGGGTCGTGCCCACCAACGAGGAGCTGATGATCGCGCGCAAGACCAAGGCCATCGTGGAAGGCGCGACGGCGTAGGCGGCGACTGGGCTGTGAACCCCACCGCGTCCTCGGGCGCGGTGGGCGGCTGACGCGGACTCGGTATACACTCGCGGGATGGCAAGGCTTGCTGTCCTGTTGATGGCCTGCTGGGGGGTTGCCTGCGCGGGCAAACCGGTCGTAAGCGACGGCGGAGGCAAGCGCATTCTGCTGAGCCAGGACGACGGCAAGGCCGATGGCACCGTCGCCTTCCCCAACCCGGACTACGAGGCCGTGTTGCGCTTCGAACTGCCGCCCGGCGAGCATCGGCTGGCGCGGCTGTGGATCCACGCGGCGGCCCCCGGGACGATTCAGTGGGCGCTCTACGAGCAAACCGCGCTGGAGACGCCGGGCGCTGTCCTGGCCCAGGGCACCCGGGACGTGGCCGCCGCGGACGTGTGCGACGGCCGCACCGGGGTCTGGCTGACCCAGGACCTCTCGCGGCTCGGGCCCCGCCAAGGCGTGCTGTGGGCCGGGCTCAAGAAGACCGGCGGCGACCCGACCATCTGGGCCGGCAGCGCGCCCAGCCAAGCCTACTTCGTGCGCAACCTGAACCCGCGCACGCCCATGGACCTGCGTCCGGTCAAGCGCAGCCCCCACGTGCGCCTGGAGGTGGACCCCTGACGCGGCTTCAGGACAGGTGTCGTTCGTCGCCCACCTGGATGGCGGCGGCGATACGCGAGGCCAGCCAGGCCTTGGCCTGACCCACGGCTGCATCGAGCCGCAGCCCGCGGGCCAGGTGCACCGCCAGGGCAGTAGCCAGGGCGCAGCCGGTCCCGCGCGGACTCGCCCCGGGCACGCGGTCAGCCTGGAAAGCGCGTTGCGTGCCGGACCTGCACAGCACGTCCACCGCCGCGCCCTGCAGGTGCCCCCCTTTGACCAGCACCGCCTGGGCTCCCTGCTGGCACAGTGCCTGCCCAGCCGCCTGGGCCTCGTCCAGCGAGGTCACGGGCAGTCCGGTGAGCCAAGAGGCCTCGCCCAGGTTGGGGGTGACGACGGTCGCCCGGGCCAGCAGGGCGGCCAATGCCGCGGGAGTCCCGCGAAACAGCGCGCCGCCACTGGTGGCCCGCACCACGGGGTCAAAAACCACGGGGCCGTGCCACCGCCCCAGAGCCGCCGCCACCGCGGAAGCGATGGCGGGCGTGGCCAGCATGCCGATCTTGACCGCTGTGCGCTCCGGAGCGGCTGCCAAGGCCTGGTCCAGAGCCGCGGCCACCGCGTCAGGCGTGCGGGGCTCTATTCCCTGGACCGCGCCCGCATCCTGGCGCGTCCAAGCGGTGCCCACCAGGATAGCCCGCGCCCCCAGTTCACATGCGGTTTTCAGGTCACGGACCAGCCCCGCGCCCCCGGCCGGATCGAGTCCGCCCACCGCTACGACCACGCCCGTCATGCCGCACCCCCAAGACGTGTCGCGCCAACAAGCTTGGGAAAGGCATTTCTACGCACATTCCAAGGAGGTAGAATTCTAGCCACTAACGTGGCGGTCGTTCTCCCGCAGCCGATTCCATTCGGCAAGTACACGCTATTCGAGCGCATTGGCCGCGGCGGCATGGCCGATGTCTTCAAGGCGCGCGTGCAAGGGCCGGGGGGATTCGAGCGCATCTTCGTCATCAAACGGATCTTGCCGCATCTCTGCGATGATCCGTCATTTACGAAGATGTTCATCGAGGAGGCCAAGCTCGCGGCGCGCCTGAACCACCCGAACATCGTACAGGTCTTCGAGCTCGGCTCCGTGGACAACGAGTACTTCATGTCCATGGAGTACGTGCGCGGTCGAGACCTGGCCGAAACCATGCGGACACTTTGGGCCCGCGTGGGTCCGCCGCGCCCCGAACTGGTGGCCTATGTGGGCCGTGAGATGTGCCGCGCCCTGGCCTACGCCCACGATTTCACGGCAGACGACGGTACCCAACTGGGCATGATCCACCGCGACATCTCGCCCTCGAACGTCATGCTGTCCTACGACGGGGCGGTCAAGCTGCTCGACTTCGGCATCGCCAAGGCGCTGGGCGGAGACGGGGACAAAGAGGAGGCCACCAAGAGCGGCACGCTGAAGGGCAAGTTCGCGTACATGGCCCCCGAGCAGACGGTGAGCAATGAGTTCGATCGCCGCATCGACATCTTCGCCACGGGCATCGTCCTGCACGAGATCCTGACCGGGCGTCGCTTGTTCAAGGGCGAGAACGACCTGCAAACCATTGAACGCGTTCGCATGTGCGAAGTGCCGCCGCCCTCGCTGCACAACCCCCTGTGCCCGCCCGGTTTGGACGGCATCGTCCTGCAGGCCCTGGCGAAGCGACCCGAGGAGCGCTTTCAGTCCGCATCCGAAATGGCAGATGCCCTGGACGACGTGGTGCACGCCGCGCGCTTCCAGCCCGGGCACCTGGCCCAGGCCATGCGCACCCTGTTCCCCGCCGAGACGGGGGGAAACAGCGAGCTTCGCGCGACGTCGACCAACAGCCGTCTGTACGGCTCGCAACTGTCCACCGCATCCGTCAGTCCGTCGCGGTCGATGTCCACGTCGTGGTCGGGAACGGGACCGCGGCCCACGCCCCCTCCCGTGGTTTCGTCCACCGTGCCCCCGGTGACGAGCGGCCCCGTGCTCACGCCCAGCGTGCCGACCCCCGTGCTTCCCATGCCCCTGGCCACGCCCGGGCGCGCGCTCTCGCGGAACCTGGTTTGGCTGCTGGGCGCGGGGCTGCTGGTCGTGGCGGCCTTTGTGGGGGGCGCGGCCTGGATGAACAAGATGGGGCCCGTCCCGCTCCGGCCAGCCTCGCAGCCGCAGCCCCGCGTATCGACGCCGGCCATCCCGGCCACCACACTCAATCTCAACATTCAATCCACGCCTCCCGGCGCGGACGTGTTCAGCGCGGCCGGCAACGTGCTGCTTGGCCGCACCCCGTTCCGCAAGCAATTCATCTATCAGGAATCCCTGCCCACCTTGGTGGTGTTTCGCCTGAAGGGCTACCGCGAGGTAGTTCAAGAAGTACGGCCGGGATGGACAGGCGATGTGGTTCTGCAGCCCGACTCGCCCACCGCCACGGCGACGGCCACCAAACACCGGACCAGGGTCAGGCACGACACGGATGTGGATCCCTTCGAGGCTGCGCCACGCAAGAAGCGTTCGTACTAGATGACCGGTCGCGACGCGCGGACGATGAACTTGGCGGAGGGCACCATGGAGGCTTGTATCGCTGCGCGCACCCCAACCCGGAGCGGCGGCCGGTCCGCATGGCGCGGCCACCTGCTTCCCCGCCGGCGTCCTGCCCCGCAGAGGCAGATCTCCCGCACCCTCGGCCCGCAGGGGCCCATGCCGAATCTCATCGTCGGATCGCGATCGGCCAGCTAGACCGAGACCACGATGTTCAGAGGCCGCCGCATTGCCGTCGTCGTTCCCGCCTTCAACGAGGCCGCCAAGATCGCGCGCACCCTGCGTTCCATCCCCGGTTTCGTGGATCACATCATCGTGGTCGACGATGCCAGCGCCGACGGGACCGGCCGCATCGCCCGGCGCAACCAGCGCCGCGGGCTTGAGGTCTTGAGCCACGAACGTAACCGCGGCGTGGGCGCGGCCATCGCCACCGGATACGCGTGCGCGCTGCAGGCCGGCGCCGAGGTGACGGCGGTGATGGCGGGTGACTCGCAGATGGATCCGGCCGACCTGGCCGCGCTCATCGAGCCGGTGGTCTCGGGTCAGGCCGACTACGCCAAGGGGAACCGATTCGCCTGGCCCGATGTGAGCCGCGTGATGCCCACGCAACGTCTGGTGGGCAACGTGGTGCTCTCGCACCTGACCCGGCTGGCCTCGGGCTACCGCCACATCTTCGATTCCCAGTGCGGCTACACGGCCGCCAACCGCCGCGCCCTGGGGGCCATCCTGGGTGGCCCGGTCTTCCCGCGCTACGGATACCCCAACGATCTTCTGGTGCGTCTCGCAGCCGCGGGGGCACGCGCCGTCGATGTCCCGGTCCGGCCGGTCTACGGGCCAGACTGGCGCTCGGGGATTCGTGCCAGGCGCGTGCTCGTGCCGTTGGGCCTGCTGCTGATGCGCGCCACGCTCGCGCGCTTCATCCGCGGTCTTGCACGCCGACTGGGATTGTCGCGGCCCCTGGCCCTGCCCGAGACTCCACCTTCGTGATTGGCGTCCTGACCACGTCCTATCCGCGTGGCCCCGGCGACTACGCGGGCGTCTTCGTACGCGAGCGTGTGCGAGCCCTCCGCGGGGCCGGCCATGTGCTGGAGGTGGTGGCGGCCTGTGACGGACCCACGACGGAGGACGGGCTGGCCACCGTCGTACGCCTGCCCGTGCACCCCGGTGGCCTCTTCTACGCGGGCGGCGCGCCCGAGCATCTGGAGAAGGGGTCGCACCGCGGACGCGTCCTGCTGGACGGCCTGCACTTCAGCGCGCGAATGGCCGAGTTGGTTCGCCGGCGCAAGACCGATTGGAGCGCCATCGAGAGTCATTGGCTCGTCCCCTGTGCCGTGGTGGCGTGCACCGTGGCACCCGAGTTGCCTCACCGGGCCCACGCCCACGGTGGCGACGTGTTCTTGCTCTGCCGTCTGCCGGGCGGTGACAGCGTGGCCCGCACCTTGTGTCGTCAGGGCATTGACCTGGTCTTCGCTAGTGCCGATCTGCGCGCGCGCTTCACCCGACTGTGCGGGCAGGCGCCCGAGGAGCTGGGCGCGCGCACCTCCGTCGAGCCCGCGCCCTACGACGGCAGTCTCTTCTTCGCCCGCGGCGACCAGGAGCGCGCGCGGTTGCGCAGGCGCCTGGCCATGACCGGGCCCACGTTGCTGGCCGCCGGACGCCTGGTGCCCATTAAGGGCTTCGACGTGCTCATCCAGGCGCTGGGCCGCCTACCCGCCCATCGCCGCCCCCGCCTCATCTTGGCCGGTGACGGGCCCGAGGCGGCACCCTTGCGTCAGCTCGCGCGACGCACGGGAGTCGAGCTGCGGCTCCTCGGTGTGGTCGAGCAGCCGGCACTGGCCGATTGGATGGCCGCGGCCCATCTCTTCGTTCACCCCTGCCGCGCTCTACCCGACGGCCGCACCGAGGGGGCGCCGTTGGTGGTGCGCGAGGCGCTGGCCTGTGGACTGCCCGTGCTGGCCTCGGCCAGCGGTGGCCTGCTCGATTTGCGCGAACCGCACCTGACCCTGGTTGCGCCGGATGACCCGGCTGCCCTGGCCGCGGCCATCGCCGCGCACCTGCGCACCATCACTGCAGAGTCGAGTTGGTGACCTTGGGCGCGCCCTTGGCCAGCACGAAGATGCCGGGGAAGCCGTCGGTTTCGAAGCCCAGGCTCGGGTTGCGCAGCAGCGTGGAATCCGTGATTTGCAGCGTCCCCGAGCGATCATTACTGACGAAGAAGATGGCGCCGCCGCCTTCGTTGGCCTTGTTGTCGGTGATGCTGGTCCCACACAGCGAGAGCGTGAACGTGTTGCCGTCGTTGTAGATGGCGCCGCCGCTGCCCCCACCCGGGGTGCCGCCCTTGGCCGGGTTGGCACCGTGACCGATGGCCTCGTTGAAGGCGAACTGACTGTTGATCACCGTGTACGAGACGCCGATGCTGCTCAACCCGCCACCGTTGCTGCAGCGGTTGCCCATGCCTTGCGCGCCGAAGGTGCTGTTGACGATGTACACCGGGCGATTCTGCGATTGGCTGAGGGTGCGAATGGCCGCGCCACCCACGTCGGGGCCCGTTTCGTCGCACACGTTGCCGAAAAAGCGGCTGTTGACGACCTTCAGGCGTCCGCCGCGCACGAAGATGGCGCCTCCGCCGCCGCCCTCTTTGGTTTCGCCCTTGGAATTGCCGTCCACGAAGGTGAGGTTCTGCACGGTCAAGAGTGGGTGATCCTGATCCTGGCAGTGCGAGGTGGTCCACACCTGGGCCTCGTCGCAGGTGTTCTGATAGAGGATGCGCACCCGACCGCCGCCGCTCAGGGTGACCTTGCCCCCGCCGTCGATCACGATCTTGGGTCCCGTGTTGTTGACGATCTTGGCCGTGCGGTCGAGGGTGATGGTGACCGGATCGGGTCCGCAGTCGAAGGTGATCACACCGCCCTTGGCCACCGCCTGAACGACCGCGTCCGAGGTGCAGCTCTCCTTGCTGCCGTCGCCCACCACCGTGCGTGGGCTGGACACGTCCTCGGCCTGCGCCTCGTCGGGGACGCTGCACGAGCCCGCGGGATTGCCGGCCGCCGGACCGGTGGACGGATCCGTCCTGGGCCCGGTCGTCCCGGTCGACGAGTCGGTTCCCACGTCGGTCGCCCCGGAGCCGGTCGAGGGAGCGTCGCTCGCCCCCTCATGACCGCCGCAACCAGGCAGGTTCGCCAAACAGAAGGCCACGAGCAGCACCAGGGTCCGACGCATGGGCAAGCCTCCGTTGACCAGCGTACTGCAATTCGGCGCAGGCGGCGCGGAGGCACGCCAGGCAGTCCGCGTCGAGCGCGTGGCCCACGCCACGCCCGGACGCGGTTTGTGTGCCACTCGATCAAACCCTGCTAGATTTGCTGCAGATGTCGATTCTCATCGCGATTCTCGCCCTTGCGCTGCTCATCGTGTTGCATGAGGCGGGTCACTTCCTGGTGGCGCGTCTTTGCGGCATGCGGGTCGAGCGCTTCTCCATCGGCTTCGGCAATGCCATCGCCTCGTTCAAGCGCGGTGACACGACCTACCAGATCGCACCCGTGCCCTTGGGCGGGTTCGTGCAAATCACGGGGATGAATCCCCACGAGGACTTCGACCGCAACGATCCCCACGTGTACCCGAACCGGCCGCGCTGGATGCGCCTGCTGGTCCTGCTGGCCGGCCCGGCGGCCAACTACCTGACGGCGGTGTTGCTGTCGCTGGTCGTGCTGCTGGGCTGGGGCCGGGTGACGGGGACCACGACGGTGGACGAGGTGATTCAGGGCAGCGCGGCCGAGCAAGCCGGCCTGCATGTGGGAGACGTCCTCGCCGAGGTCAACGGCACCAAGGTCGATACGCCCGCGGCCATCACGCAGATGGTGCGCAGCTCGGAAGGCGCGGCGCTGGCTTTCAAGGTCATGCGCAACGGGGCGCCGCAAACCCTGAGCATCAGCCCGCGCAAGGACGGGCCGGGCGCCACGTACATGATCGGCGTGCGCTTCGGTCAGGTGCGCGAACGGGGCGCCGTCGGACCCAGCATCAAGGAGGCCTTCATCTGGCCTTATTCGATCTCGACCATGCTGGTCGGCAACATCGCCGACATGATCACCGGCAAGGTGAAGGGCAGCCTGACCGGGCCGGTGGGCATCGCGCGCGAGATGGCCACGGCCGCTCAGCAGGGCGTGCTCAAGTTTCTGGAGCTGCTCATCCTGCTGTCCTGCGCCCTGGCCGTCTTCAACCTGCTGCCCATCCCGGCGCTCGATGGCGGTCGCGCGCTCTTTCTCACCGTGTCCGCGGCCATTCGCCGCGACCTCAATCCGCGCGTCGAGGCCACCGTGCACATGGTGGGCATGGGCTTGTTGCTGTTGCTGCTGATCTTCGTCACGTACAACGACGTCAAGCAGATCATCCTCAAGTTCGTCGGCTAGCCCGTCCGTGCATCGCAAGCCGAGCCGAGTTCACCAGGGTTTGGTGGGACAGCGCGGGCTGGTGGGTTCGACCTACTTGGCCCAAGGTGAGCTGCGGCAGGAGTACGCCGACCAGATTGCGCCGCGCACGCGGGCGGCGCTGGAGCGCATCTTCGAGCGAATCGCGCTGCCCGCGCCTCGCCGCGTGCTGGATTTGGGCGCGGGAACGGGCGTGGTGGGCGAGACCGTGCGAACGCGCTGGCCGGGGGTCGACGTGGTGGCCGTGGATCGCGTGGCTGCCCCCGGCATCGTGGCCGCCGACGTGACCCGCGGTGTGCGCCCCTCCGGTGTCAGCGGCCGCTTCGATTGGGTGGGCGCCGCGCACCTGCTCAACGAGCTGCCCCTGGACGTGCAGGCACGCGCCCGCCTGGTGGCCGGTTGGTGCACTGACCTGCTGGACGCGCAGGGGGTGTGCATCCTGGTCGAGCCGGCGCTACGCGAAACCTCGCGCGCACTTCTGGAGGTGCGGGATCGCCTGCTCGCCGGGGGGCTTCACGCACTGGCTCCGTGTCCGGTCCAAGGCCCCTGCCCTGCCCTGCACAATCCGCGCGATTGGTGTCACGACAGCGCTCCGGCCATCGTGGCGGGCCGCTCACGGGTCGACTTCAGCTACCTGGTGCTGGCGCGGGTGCAGCCCGGCCAGCCCAACGACGACACCTATCGCATCTGCAGCGACCCCCTCAAAGACAAGGGCCGCCTGCGCTTCTTCGTTTGTGGACGGCAGGGCCGCTATCAGCTCGTGCGCCTGGATCGGGATCGCGCCGCGGCCAACCAGGCCTTGGATCGCGCCGCGCGCGGTGATCTCGTCCGCATCGCTCAGGCCCAGCCCGAGGCGGGCGGTTTGCGCATCGGCCCCCACACCCAGGTAGCGCCCGTCCCGCTTCAGCCTCGCGACGAATTGATGCGGAGGTAACGCCCCGCTGACCTACTGCGAGTCGTCTTCGAAGGGGTCGAAGGCCTTTTCAGCGGACTTGCCGGACTTGGCAGGAGCGCCATCGGCTTCGGCGGCGGGCGCCGCGGCCGCGCGGCGGCGCTTGGGAGCCGGCGCGCTCTCGGCGGGCGCCAGATCGGAGTCGAAAGGATCCGTGATCGCGGGGGCGCGGCGGGGTGGACTAGCCGGGCGGACGCGCTGAGCTGGGGTGGGCGCGGGAGGTGGAGTCGAGGGCACGGGCAGAAGCGCCGCCCGGGGTTGCACGGCCTGGGCCGGAGCGACCGGGGCGGGAGCCACGGGTCGGGCGGGCGCGGGAGCCGGGACCGTAGCCGCGGGGACAGCGTGGACCGGCGCGGCCGGTGCGGGCGCGACAGGAGAGGCCATGGGCACCCCGGTGGGCGCGGGACGCGCGGGCGCCGCCGGCACAATGATCGGGGAGGGCTCCAAGCGGGGCCGCAGGAGCAGAACGGTGACCAGCACCCCCAGGGAGAAGGTCCCCGCGACGATGCCGAAGAGAGTGGCGGGGTGAAGGACAATCATGCCCTTCGACGGCAAGAGGCGAAGCAGCCGCGTGCCCGGCCCCACGGGCGCGGGTTGCGCGGGCCAGGGTCCGCGCTGCTGGTTCCAGTCGGGCTGACCGGCCCAGGGAGGCGGTGCCGCTGGCCCAGGCTGGGGATAGGGTTGCGTGATGCGTGCCGGTTGCACCAGGTGCGTCTGCGAGGCGCGCGCGACTGGCGCGGACGTGGGGCGAGGATTCGCCATCACGGGATGAGCGTGCGAGTGCGAGCGCGGTGCCTGCGGCTGCGGCATCGCCGGAGGCGTCAACAGGACCGGAGGCATGGCCTGCACCGAGGTGGGCTCTTCGTCATCGAACACGAGGAGAGCGTCGTCGGTGGAATGAGCATCAGTGCGCGAAACGCCCATGGACTCGCCTTTCTTTGCTGGGTGTTCCAGGTCTGTCACGGCGGGTCCAATCGTACTAGCCGTGAGCAGACGTGGCGAGAGGTATGGTGACCACTTCCAACGTGGAGGTAGGCCAGCGCACCGCACGAGCGCGGCGTCGGAATCCTGGCGCGCCAGCCCCGGCTCGTTCGCTGGCAGTCACGGGATCGAGGCGTGTCAGCCCCGTGACCGACGGCCAGGCGGCGAACTCCGTGAGTTCACGGCGCTTTCCGAATGTCGTGTTGCTGACACTTTTCCGTCTCAATTATCGCGCCAATAAGCCGATGCCTGCCCAGGCGCATGGTGACCCTACCAACGCACGGCACCGAATGTCTCGTACCGGACGGACCCGCTCCCGTTCAGAACGAGACCGCGCCGCTCGTGGGCCAGACGCTGGGGCCGTTCCGTATCTGCGGTGTCCTGGGGCACGGTGCCATGGGCCAGGTCTACAAGGCCGAGCACCAGGTCATCGGACGCAAGGCGGCCCTCAAGGTTCTGTCGGCCAGCGTGGCCGACGATCCGGACATCGTGGCGCGTTTCTTCGACGAGGCCCGCGCGGTGAACGATATCCGCCATCCCAATATCGTCGAAGTCACCGACCTGGGGTACGTGGGCCGCCAGCCCTACCTCGTCATGGAGTTGCTCGACGGCGAGACCTTGGAGGATCGCCTGCAACGCACGCCCGTGCTGTCGCCGCTGGAGGCGGTGCGCATCGCGGCCCAGGTGGCGTCGGCGGTGGGCGCGGCCCACGACCACGGCATCGTCCATCGCGATCTCAAGCCGGCCAATCTCTTCATCTGTCGCCATCCCGACTACCCGGACTACGTGAAGGTGCTCGACTTCGGGGTGGCCAAGCTGAGCGCGGACCGCAATCCCCAAAACCACCAGCGCACCACTTGCGGCGCGGTCATCGGCACGCCGGCCTACATGTCCCCCGAGCAGTGCCTGGGTGAGACCACCCTCGATCATCGCAGCGACATCTACTCGCTCGGCATCGTGCTCTATCAGATGGTGGCCGGCCGCTGTCCCTTCGAGGGCGACACCCTGGGGCGGCTCACGCTGTGCCACGTCCAGATTCCGCCACGGCCGGCGCGCGAGTTGCGCCCCGATCTGCCTCAGGGATTGAACAGCGTGATCATGCGCGCCCTGGAGAAGGAGCGCGATCAGCGCTTCCCCACCATGCGCGACATGCGTGCGGCGCTGCTCGCCAGTGTGGGTGCCGGTCCCGCGGACCGCTCGCTCACGCCGGCGCCCCTACCGGCCATCGAGGACACGGCCACCTCGTCCACCATGATCGCGGTGGGGCCGGCCTCGGTCACGCCGTCGCCGCGGGCGGCGGCCACGGTCGCGCTCGGGCAGGGCTCGCACACGCCGCCGCAAGCGGCCGTGACGGTCGCGCTG
>JAEXQJ010000068.1 GCA_023438785.1 Pseudomonadota bacterium | reverse complement strand
TCATCGGCGCCATCGGCCAGAGCACCAACACGCGCTTCCTGTACAACGACTTGCCCGTCCAGCTCAACAAATGGGGCGACATCCAGGTCCAGGGCAAGACGCAGGAAACCTCGGTCGAGAAGGTCTTCGCGGGCGGCGACTGCGTGACCGGTCCGGCCACCGTCATTCAGGCGGTGGGCGCGGGCCGGGCCGCGGCCGCTTCCATGCATCGCTTCCTGACCCAGGGCTACGTGTCCGAGGGCGTGGACGACTACTCGTGCAGCCGCGGCCGCCTGGAGGACCTGCCCCGCTACGAGTTCGACGAGGTGCCCAAGGTCGCGCGCGCGCGCATGCCCGCCCTGCCCGTGGCCGAGCGCATGGGCAGCTTCGTGGAAGTGGACAAGGGCATCAGCGAGGGCGAGGCACGCGTGGAATCAGCCCGCTGCCTCAAGTGCGGCTGCTCCGAACGCAACCACTGCGAGCTGCGCAACGCCGCCACCGACCACGGCATCGAGCACAAGCCGCCCATCGGCCCGCTCGAGTATCTGCCCCTCATCGACGATCACCCCTTCATCCAGCGCGATCACAACAAGTGCATCTCGTGTGGCCGCTGCGTGGCGGCCTGCGCGGAGATTGAGGGCCCCGACGTCCTCAGCTTGTACATCAAACGCGGCCGCATGTTGGTGGGCACCAAATCGGGCCTGCCCCTTTCGGACACGGACTGCGTGAGCTGCGGCCAGTGCGTGAATGCCTGCCCGTGCGGCGCCCTGGAGTACCGGCGCGAGCGCGGCAAGGTCTTCCGCGCGCTCAACAACGACAACCGCACGGTCATCGCCTTCGTGGCGCCCGCCGTGCGCAGCGTGATTTCGTCGCAGTTCCAGGTGCCCTTCGACAAGGCATCGGCCTTCCTGGCCGGCCTGCTCAAGCGCATGGGCTTCGACCGCGTCTTCGACTTCACCTTCGCGGCCGACCTGACCATCGTCGAGGAGACGACGGAATTCCTCAACCGCGCCAAGGCGGGCGGCAAATTCCCCCAGTTCACCTCGTGCTGTCCGGCGTGGATCAACTTCGTCGAGCGCCGCTACCCCGAGCTCATCGGCCACCTTTCGTCCTGCAAGTCGCCCCAGCAGATGATGGGCGCCACGGTCAAGAACCACTTCCCCAAGTGGGCGCGGCTGGCCCTGGAACGCAACGACATGTTCGTGGTGTCCATCGTTCCTTGCCTGGCCAAGAAATACGAGGCCGCGCGGCCCGAGTTCGCCCCCGATGGCATCCGGGATGTGGACGCGGTGCTGACCACAACCGAGCTGTTGGAGATGGTGGAGTTGGCGCGCATCGATCCGACGGAAATCGAGTACGCCGAATTCGACGAGCCCTATCGCCAGGTCAGCGGCGCGGGCATGCTCTTCGGGGCCACGGGCGGCGTGGCCGAGGCCGCCCTACGCATGGCCGCCGAGAAGCTCACCGGCCAGAGTCGCACCACGCCCATCGATTTCGAAGAGGTGCGCGGCCACCGCAGCTTCCGCGAGGCCACCGTCAACTTGGGCGACAAGAAGGTGCGCCTGGCCGTCATCGCCGGCCTCAAGAACGCCATCCCCCTCCTCGAGCGCATCAAGGAAGGCAAGCGCGTCGAATACGATCTGGTCGAGGTCATGGCCTGCCCGGCGGGCTGTATCGGGGGCGCTGGCCATCCCGTGCCCACGCGCCCCGGCGAGTTGCATGCGCGCCACAAGGTCCTGCTCGATATCGACCGGACCTCCGAGTACCGAAAGTCGCAGGCCAATCCGGACGTGCTGCGCCTGTACGCCGAGTTCTACGGCGAGGCCAATTCGCCGCTGGCGCACAAGCTGCTGCACACGCACTATCACGCGCGCCCGGGTGACAGCCAGGCCAGCGGGATCCGCAACAAGGCCGAGTCCACCTTCCACACGCGCCAGATCGAGATCTGTGTCTGCGACGCGTGCGCCGAGAAGAACTCCTTGCGCCTCTTCGACATCACCGCCGAGAAGGTGCGCCGCGCCGGCCTGGACCCGGTGCTGGAATTGAAGGTGGTTCGCCTGCTCGATCAGCACCCCACCGACGACGTCTACGTCACGGTCGACGGCCGCCACGTGCAGCCTGCCAAGCTGGACAACATTCGCGGTCTCCTCAAGGCCTGATGCGAACTCAGAACTGCACGCCCAGGTCGACGTAGTACGCCTCCTTCAGATTGGGATCGGAAGGCTCCCAGGCCTTGACCGCGCCTTGGGCCTCCACGGTGCGCCCCGAGGGGTCGGTGATACGCAGGGACATCGGCAACTCGAACGGCCCTGAGTTCTGCGGCAGGACCCAGGTGCCGAAACGCTCTTGCGGCCGCTCCAGGCTGTAGTTCGAATCTCGGTGCATCTCGACCCAGTCGCCGGAGGCCAATTGCGCCTCCACCTTCACCACCGAGCCCACCCCCGCGCCATTGACCACCGAGAGGGCGAACCAGTACTTGCTCGCCCCCGGCTGCATCCACGCGTAGAGGTTGCCGACCGTCGGGCAGGGGACGCGGCGGTAGCGGGTGGGGATGACGCCGTCGACCATGAGCTTGTTGGCGTCGCCGGTCTGCAGGCGCGACATGGCGATGTCCGAGAGATCGAGGTGGATGCTCTCGTCCGCGGTGGGATCGTGGTCGACAGGCGGGGCCGGCGTGGGCGGCAGTTGGCAGCCGTACTTGAGATCCGACACCTCGCCGCAGTGGTCCCGGCCCGATCCGCAGCACCACTTGGAGTTGGCCGAACAGGGACACGAATCCAGGATCTGCAGGGTCACGGGCAGCGTGTAGCCGTCCTCGCCCGGTTTGTAGTCCGTGCCGTCCTTCTTGGTGCGCACCACTTCGAAGCACTCGCCGCAGCTCATGTAGTTGTCGTTGTCGCCGGGCAGGCTGGGCCAGAACTGGGTGAAATAGTTGCCCTGCGGGGCCGCGAAGTTGCCGCGCAAGGTGGTGGTGGCGGGGTCGCGGCACAGGTCCGGATAGGCCTTGCAGAAGGCATCGCACTTGGCGCCCAAGGTGGGGTCGACGAACTCGAAGGCCGTGGTGCACAAGCCATACAGACCGAAGGCGCAAGCCCCGGCATAGGTCAGGCCATAGTGCGTGGAGCGGGAATAGTGCCAGGGCTCGTCGTCCCCTACCGCGTGCACCTCGGGCCATTCGCCCGATGTGCAGGCCTTGGCGTTGACCACCGTGCACTCGGCAGAGCCGGGGCCGCCGCACGACTTGCAGTCCTCCGATAGGTTGTCCGTGCTGCAGTACTGCGCACAGCACACGCCCTCGGTGAGCGCCCAGGACCCGCACTTGGAGGGATCGCCCGCCGGCCGGGTCTGAGGGCGGCGCACCACCGCGCTGTCCACCGCGGATACCGGGGCGTCGACGGGGGGAGGACGCGAGGTGTCCGGCGACGACGCTCGGCCGTCGGGCGGGGCCGGCTGCGCGCTGTCACGAAGGTCAGGAGCACTGCCCGACGCGTCAGCGCCGGCGCCTTTGTGGCGACCGCCCGCGCAGGCCACGGCCCCCAGACACATCAAGACGCAGATGAGACGGCTCTTCATTCCCTGACAACGCCCGAGCGCATGAAAAACGGAAAGGGACCGGCCGCACCTTCGTGCATCGGAGGCGATGGGCGCCATTTGGCGGGTTCGGGTGGCCGTCGGGACTGGCTACGCCCGCCGCTCGCCCGCGTGGCGACTGACCGGGGGGGCTACGCCCGCCGCTTGCCCGTGGCGGCTGACCGGGCCACGTCGGCGCACCTAGACCAGCGGCCCGACCGTACGCTCCTCGCGCATCTCGGACTGCGCGGAACGGGCGGCCGCGGCAGCGGTCATGCGGTTGGCGGCCACGAACTGCTCGATAAAGGCCAGCGAGGGCTCCACCTGGTCCACCTGAACCAGAATGAGATCCCCGGGGCGCAGCAGGCGCAGGCCCATCTCGATGGCGCGGAACTCGCCCCGCGTCTCGTGGATCTCGCGGACGCGCTTGGCCCTGGCGAAACCCTCGCGCATGAGGCGGATGACTTCGCCGTCGGGGCGCCCCCGCGTGCATTTGTCCTCGTAGATGATGACCTGGTCGAAGCCGTTGCCGATGATTTCGGCCTGACGAATGATGTCCACGTCGCGCCGGTCGCCGGCCGCCGTATACACCACCAAACGTCGCTCGTGCGGCATGCGACCGATCGCATCGATGAGCGCGTTGAGCGCGTCGACGTTGTGACCGTAGTCGATGAGCACGGTGGCGCCCTCGTAGTCGAGAATGTTGAAGCGGCCGGGCGTGCTCAGGGTATCGCTGGTGAAGGTGGCCAGGCCCGCGCGAATGACGTCCAACGGGACGCCGATGGACCAGCATGCCGCGGTGGCCGCCAGCACGTTCTCCACCTGAAAACCGATGCGCCCGTCGCGCGTAACCGGCACGGAAACCAGGGTGGCCAGGCGCTGCTCGCGGTTGCCCTCGGCCAGGACCACGAAGCCATGGTGGGCGATGACCACGCGGCCGCCACGCGCCCGATGGGCCTGGATGAGCGGATGGTTGGCCTCGCGGGCGAAGAAAATCACCGAACCCGGGCAATAGGGCGCCATGGCCACGGTCATGGGGTCCGCCGCGTTGAGCACGGCCGCGCCCTTGGGAGATACGTTCTCCACTATCACGCGCTTGACCGAGGCCAGCTGTTCGGTGGTCTCGATGCCCGCCAGGCCCAGGTGGTCACCCTCGCCGATGTTGGTCACGATGGCCACGTCGCACATGTCGAAACCCAAGCCCTCGCGCAGGATCCCGCCCCGTGCCGTCTCCAGCACGGCCGCGTCCACGCGCGGGTTCATGAGCACCGCCTTGGCGCTGCGCGGGCCGCTGCAGTCGTCGTTGTCGATCCGGCGCTCGTCGACGTAGATGCCGTCCGTGCAGGTCAGACCCACCCGCCAGCCGTTCACCTTGAAGATGTGACCCACCAGGCGCGCCGTGGTGGTCTTGCCGTTGTTGCCCGTCACCGCCACGACTGGAATGCGGCCCTCCTCGCCGGGACCGAACAGGGTGTCGACGATGGCCTCGCCCACCGGGCGCGATTTGCCCACCGAGGGATCGAGGTGCATGCGCAGCCCCGGGGCGGCGTTGACCTCCACCACGATGGCACCCTGCTCTTCCATGGGACGGCTCACGTCGCGGCAGATGATGTCCACGCCGGCCACGTCCAGGCCGATGACCCGTGCGGCGTCCACGGCGCGCGCGGCCATCTCCGGGTGAACTTGGTCGGTCACGTCAGTGGCGCTGCCACCCGTACTGAGATTCCCATTCTGGCGCAAGGCCACCACGGCGCCCGCCGCGGGCACCGACGAAATGGTGTACCCCTGCTTGGCCAATACGGCCTGCGCTATGGAATCCAGGCGGATTTTGGACAGCGAGGTGGCGTGGTCTTCGCCGCGACGAGGATCCCGGTTCACGTCGGCAACCAGTTCCTCTACCGTGTGCGTGCCGTCGCCCACGACGCACGGGGGATCGCGGCGCGCCGCCGCCACCAACTTGCCACCCACCACCAGAAGGCGGTGATCGGCACCCTGGGCGAACTTCTCGACCAAGATGGACCGGCCTTCTTCCCGCGCCGCCGTGTAGGCCTCCATGACCTGCTCACGTGTGGTCAGATTCACGGCCACGCCGCGGCCCTGGTTGCCGTGCTGGGGCTTGACGACCACGGGCACGCCGATCTCGCAGGCCATCTCCCAGGCTTCTTCGGCGCTGGACACGGGGCCACCCGCGGGCACGGGCACGCCCACCGATCGGAGCAGCGTCTTGGTGAGCTCCTTGTCCTGGGCGATAGACTCGCCGATGGCGCTGGTGCGATCGGTCTCGGCGGCCAAGATGCGACGCTGTCGCGAACCCCAGCCGAACTGCACCAGGCTGCCCTGGTTGAGACGTCGAATGGGAACGCCACGTGCCTCGGCGGCCCGCACGATGGCACCCGTACTCGGCCCTAGGCGAACCTCCTCGTCGAGCGAGCGCAGGCGCTTGAGGTCGGCCGCGATGTCGTAGGCCCGGTCGGCCAGCAGCGCCTCGATGAACGCCACAGCCGAATCCAGCACGGCCCGGGTCACGCTCTCCTCGCGGTACTCGACGATGACCTTCCACTCGCCCGCCAGCTTGCCCTTCACCGTCTTGCCGAAGGTCTGGCCCACGCCAATCAGGCGGTGCAGGCCCGTGGTGATGGTTTCCAGCGCGTGAGCCAGTGAGTCGCCCCCCAGGGCGGGGCCGGCCTTGTCCGCCGGGGTGGAGTCGAGCAGACCGGGCAGGCGCACCCGCAGGCGCTCCTCGAAGGCCGGGAACTCGCGCAGCGACGGGCTGGCGGGACCAAGGTTGACCGTGGCTTCCAGAGCTGTCTTGCGACTCCAAATGTTCGGACCTCGCAAGGCGCGTACTCGGACGATTTCCATGTTGGCCGTTCCTGTCTGCGCGACTCGTTCACAGACTATTGTGAAGTGGCGAAGACGTTGGGGACTGAGACGGCCACCCCGCGTCTTTTGTTCGCCCCAATTCGCGATTCGCGCGCTTTCTTGCGCCCCCGCCGCGTCAGGAGGATTCCCCAACGCAACGCGTGCTGCCGACCGCCACTCAGTTGGCGATCTTCGCCCTCTTGGGCGGCCGAGGCGCGGGCTCGATTTCACGAAAACGGGCCACGGTGGACTCCACGTCCCCTTCGCAGGGCTGAATCACCAGGATCTCGCCGGTCGACAAGGTCTTGAGGGCAGCTTCCACCGCATCTTCATGACGCGGTAGCTGGAGTAGTTCAGAGACGCGGCCGCCCGCGGACAACCCCTTGCGGAAGAGGGTCAGCAACTCGCCGGGCGCGCGCCCCGTCACTGAGGGATCCTCGTAAAGGAACACCCGGTCGAAGGCCCGGGCCAGCAGTTCACCCTGACGCAAGATGTCCAGGTCACGGCGGTCGTCCCCCGCCGAGTACACGATCGACCGGCGCACCGCCGGGAATCGGTCGAGCGCGGCGATGAGCGCCTCCAACGCCGCCACATTGTGGCAGTCGTCGATGACCAGCGTGGCCCCCGCGTAGGGCAGCACGTTGAAGCGTCCCGCGTCGTCGCGCAGGTCGCCCAGGAAGGTCTCCAGGCCCGCGCGAATGACGTCGTCGGAAATACCCACGGCCCAGCAGGCCGCCACGGCGGCCAACGCGTTCTCCACCTGAAAAGGCACACGCCCGCCGTGGGTCAGCGGGATCTCGGCGATGTTGCCCAGCGCCCGTTCCTGGCCCCCTTCGGCCAGGATCATGCGGCCGTCGCGCACGAAGACCGCCCGCTTGCCCTCGGTCCGGTGCTGGATGAGCACTGGATCAGCGGCATCGAGGGCGAAGAAGATCACCCCGCCCGCCGAGAGCGGCGCCATCTTGGCCACCAGGGGATCATTGGCCTTGAGCACGGCGTAGCCCGAGGGCAAGACCACGTCCACGGGCGAGCGCTTGACCGTGAACATGTCGTCCGCGTCCATCACGCCCGACAGTCCCAGGTGATCGGGCTCGGCGATGTTGGTCACCACGGCCACGTCGCAGCGATCGAAGCCCAGACCCTCGCGCAAGATTCCCCCCCGCCCCGCCTCGAAGACCCCCGCCTCGACCTTGGGGTTGAGCAGCACCTTGCGGGCGCTGCGCGGCCCCGCGCAGTCGCCGCGTTCGATGGTCCGGCCGCCCACGTCGATGCCCTCGCTGGTGGTCATGCCCACCAAGCGGCCGGTCGAGCGCAGGACATGGGAAATCAGACGCGTCACCGTGGTCTTGCCGTTGGTCCCGGTCACGCAGATCACCGGAATGCGGCCGTTCTCGCCGGGAGCAAACAGGGTGTCGACGATGGCCTCGCCCACCGGGCGTGGCGTGCCGATCGACGGCTTGAGGTGCATGGCCAGGCCAGGCCCGGCGTTGACCTCGACGATCACGCCGCCCTGGTCTTCCAGGGGGATGGAAATGTCACGCGCCACCACGTCCAAGCCCGCGATGTCCAGGCCCACGATCTGCGCGGCCTGCACCGCGTGGTTGGCGGTGGTGGGGTGCACGAGGTCGGTCACGTCGGTGTTCAGGTTGTCGCTGTACTGGACCACCACGGCCGTGCCCAGAGCGGGAACGGACTCGGGCCTGTAGCCCTGACGCTCCAAGTTGATGAGCGTGGGTGGATCCAGGATGATCTTGGACAGCGGAAAGGATTCGTCGTCGCCCCGTCGCGGATCGCTGTTGAGCTGCTCCTCGATGAGTTGGGCCACGGTGCGCTGGCCGTCGCCCACGATCTGCGCCGCGTCCCCTCTGGCCGCGGCCACCATGCGCTCGCCCACCACCAGCAGGCGGTGTTCCGCACCCAGGGCGAACCTCTCCACGATGACCCCGCTGCCTTCACATAGGGCCAATTCGTAGGATCTCTTGACCTGGGCTTCGGTCTCCAGGCCGGTGAAGACGCCGCGCGCGTGATTGGCGTCCTTGGGCTTGACCACCACGGGCAGGCCCACCTCCCCGGCGGCCTCCCAGGCGTCCTCGGGGCTCGACACCAGGCGACCCGCGGGCACGGGAATTCCCGCGTTGCGCAGCAAGGTCTTGGTCAGTTCCTTGTCCTGGGCGATGGACTCGGCCAGGGCGCTCGTACGGTCTGTCTCCGCGGTCCAGATGCGGTGCTGTTTGCAGCCCTGCCCGAGTTGCACCAAGCTGCCGTCGTTGAGGCGGCGATGGGGAATGCCGCGCGCCTCCGCCGCCGCCACGATGGCCGCGGTGCTGGGCCCCAGGCACACGCGGTCAGCCAGTCGGCGCAGCTTGGCCACTTCGCCCGCCACGTCGAAGGGTCGGTCCTGCATGGCGGCCAGGATCAGCTCACGCGCGGCGAATAGGGCCTCGCGCGCCACCTGCTCGTCGCGGTAGCGGACCACCACCCGGTACACGCCTTCCTCGGGCGTCTCGCGCGCCTTGCCGAAGCCCACGGGAGTACCGGCCAAGGTCTGCAGCTCCAGGCAGGTGTGTTCGAGGATGTGCGCGGGATAGGTTCCATTGCGCAGCCGCTGAAAAAAGCCGCCGCGCTCACCGATGCTGCAGCGGTGCTCGATCATGCTGGGCAGCCAAGCCATGAAGCGCTCGTTGAAGCCCGGGATGGAGTTGGACGGGCTGTCCTTGAGCGGTCCCAGATCCACCCATGCCTCGAGCACGGGATGACGCGACCAGATATTCGGGCCGCGCAATACGCGGATCTTTCTGATTTCCATGCCTGTGCCTCAGTGGCGCGTCCCGGAGCCGAGTGGGACGTCACCCTCAAATATCGCGAAAACCAGCCTCGCTTCCACCCCTATCTGGGCCGCGCGGTCCCGCGTTACGCGCGCATACGCAGTGAGCTAGCTTACACATTGAAATGGCACAAACAGTTCGCGCCGCCTACAATGGGAGGTCCACGTTCGTGGAAGGGGGATTCGCATGGCGTTCGAACCATCGTTTCGGAGGTCCCTTCGCTGTATCCACCCTCTGCGCGGGGTAGTTCTCGCCTGCGTGGTGTTGGGCGCCTGCAGCCTGGATCGGAGCCAGGTCAGCGCCCGGCAGGACGCCTCCGCTCCTCCGCGCACGGGCGCCGAAGCAGGAGTGCTCATTCCGGACGCGGGGCAGTGGGAAGCAGGTCCCTGCATCCACACGACCTGCGAAAACCCGGGCGGCCGGTACTGCGGCTCGATTGCGGATCGCTGTGGCGGAGCCCTGAAGTGTGGTGACTGCCCCGCGGGTCAGGAATGCCAGAACCACGTTTGCGTGAGCCCGGGCTGCATCAAGACGACCTGCTCGCCCGAAGGCGGCACCTATTGCGGCGTGATCGGCGACGGCTGCGGCGGCTCCCTCGATTGCGGTCAGACCTGTCCCAAGCCCGGCTGGCAGTGCGAAAGCAACGTGTGCATCGGCCCGGCCAACATATGCATCAAGGCCACCTGCGACGCGCCCAACGGCGGCAGCTACTGCGGCGTGATCGGCGACGGCTGCGGCGGCTCCCTCGACTGCGGCACCACCTGTTCCGCGGGTTGGGAATGCCAGAACCACCTTTGCGTGGCCCCGCCCAGCCTTTGCACGAGGGCCACCTGCGAGACCGCGAGCGGCGACCACTACTGCGGCGTGATCGGAGACGGGTGCGGCGGCTCCCTCGATTGCGGCACCACCTGCCCGACCGCCGGCTGGACCTGCACCAACCACATCTGCACGGGCGCGCCCGGCGTGTGCAAACCCCGGAGCTGCGAGGCGCCCAACGGGGATCGTTACTGCGGCGTGATCGGAGACGGGTGCGGCGGCTCCCTCGATTGCGGCACCACCTGCCCGACCGCCGGCTGGACCTGCGCCCACCACGTCTGCACGGGCGCGGCCAACGTGTGCACCCGGCTGACCTGCGAAATCGCCGGCGGCGACCACTACTGCGGCGTGATCGGCGATGGGTGCGGCGGCTCCCTCGATTGCGGCACCACCTGCCCGACGGCCGGCTGGACCTGCGAGGCCAACGTGTGCGTGGGCTCGCCCGACGTGTGCATCAAGGCGACGTGCGACACCGCGACCGGTGACCGCTACTGCGGCAAGATCAGCGACGGCTGCGGCGGAGCGCTGGATTGTGGCACCACCTGCCCCAAGGCCGGCTGGAGCTGCACCAACCACGTGTGCGTGGGCTCGCCCGACGTGTGCACCAAGTTGACCTGCCGGACGGCCAGCGGTGATGCGTACTGCGGGAAGATGGGCGATGGGTGCGGCGGCACCCTGGACTGCGGCACCAGTTGCCCCAAGGCCGGCTGGACCTGCGCGGCAGACGGCATCTGCAAGGGTTCGCCCGGCGTCTGCACCAAGCTGTCGTGCACCACGGCCACGGGCGCGCAGTACTGCGGCTCCATCGGCGACGGGTGCGGCGGCGCGCTGGATTGCGGGAGCACGTGTCCCGCCGCGGGCTGGGAATGCCGCAACCACTTGTGCGTGGGCCCCGCCTCGGTGTGCACGCCCTTGACCTGCACGGCGGCCAGCGGAGACCAGTATTGTGGCGACGTGGGCGATGCCTGCGGCGGTGCCATGAGCTGCGGCACCTGCACCAAACCGGGGTGGGTGTGCAACCAGGGCCTGTGCCAAGGCCCGGCCGGCACCTGCACCCCCATCGCCTGCACCACCGCCGACGGCGACCAGTACTGCGGCACCGTGGGCGACGGCTGCGGCCACTCCCTCGACTGCGGCGCCTGCAGCAAGCCCGGCTGGGTCTGCGACGCTGGCGTGTGCAAGGGCCCGCCCGCCGTCTGCACCCCCAAGACCTGCACCACCGCCGGCGGCGACCAGTACTGCGGCACCGTGGGCGACGGCTGCGGCCACTCCCTCGACTGCGGCGCCTGCAGCAAGCCCGGCTGGGTCTGCGACGCCGGCGTGTGCAAGGGGCCGCCCGCCGTCTGCACGCCCATGAGCTGCACCCCCGAGGGTGGTCAGTACTGCGGCATCATAGGCGACGGCTGCGGCGGCTCCAAGGACTGCGGCAACACCTGCGCCACCGCCGGCTGGAGCTGCAGCGACAACGTGTGCGTGGGCGGGCCGAGTTGCACCAAGATGAGCTGCAACACGGAAGCCGGCCAGGTGTACTGCGGCACGATCGGCGACAACTGCGGCGGCTCGCTCGACTGTCCATCCACCTGCCCGGGCAGCGACACTTGCGGCTCGACCACCCCTCACGTGTGCGGCGACGGCCGCGGCTGCACCGATCTGTGCCTGCAGCGGGTGCGCTGCGACGCCGGCGCCACCACCAGCCTGAGCGGCACGGTCTACGACCCCGCGGGCAAGGTCCCGCTCTACAACGTGATCGTCTATATCCCCAACGCGCCCCTCGATCCCATCGCCAACGGCGCGTCCTGCGACAAGTGCGGCGGCAGCACGTCGGGCAACCCGCTGGCCGTGGCGCTGACCGACGTGAACGGGCACTTCCAACTCGACGACGTTCCCGCGGGCTCCAACATCCCGCTGGTCATGCAGGTGGGCAAGTGGCGCCGTCAGGTCAACATCCCCAGCGTGGCGGCGTGTACCAACAACGTGATCGCCGATCCGGGACCGCCCCACCAGCTGCTGCGCCTGCCGCGCAACAAGGGCGAGGGCAGCATGCCGCAGATCATGCTCACCACGGGCGGCGCGGACACGCTGGAGTGCTTCCTGCGCCGCATCGGCATCGACGACAGCGAATTCACCTTGGAGTCCTCGCGCGGGGGCACGGGCCGCGTGCACCTCTTCCGGGGCGCGCCCACCGCCATTGATGGCATCGCGGCCACCAGCCGCTTCGCCTCGCCCGCCAGCCGCCCGGCCTTCACCGCGACCCAGTCGGCCAAGAGCGGGCCTTCGTTCTGGGACAGCCTCGATCTGCTCATGAAGTACGACGTGATCATCCACTCCTGCGAAGGCCGCGATGATGCGGGCAACAAGACGCCCGCGGCCTTGCAGGCCATGGCGGACTACGTGAACGCGGGCGGGCGCATCTTCGCCTCGCACTACCACCACTACTGGTTCGAACGCGGGCCCGACCCGCTGCCCGACGTGGCCAGTTGGTGCACCGGCACCTGCCGCACCCCATCGGACCCGAGCACGGCCCACCTGGACACGTCGTTCCCCAAAGGCAACGCGCTGGCCGATTGGATGGTGAACGTGGGTGGCTCGCCCACGCGAGGCGAGTTCTCGGAGTACGGCGCCCGATTCAGCGTCAACTCGGCGAGCAGCACCCTGGCCACGCGCTGGATCTATCTGGAGCGCGACAACGACCCCTACAGCGTGCAGTTCATGAGCTTCAACACACCCCTGGGCGTGGCGGCCAACAACCAGTGTGGCCGCGCCGTGGTCAGCGACGTGCACGTGGGCGACGTTCCCGACGGCGTCGCGGCCGACACCCACTCGGACTTCCCCAACGGCTGCCGGACCCGCGACCTCACGCCGCAGGAGAAGGCGCTCGAGTTCCTGCTCTTCGACCTGTCGGCCTGCGTGCAGTCGGATGCCACCGTGCCGGTGCCGCCGTCGCCCGCGCCGACCGCCCCCGCCCCGCCGC
>JAEXQJ010000320.1 GCA_023438785.1 Pseudomonadota bacterium | reverse complement strand
CGCTGAGCTGGTGCTCAGGATGGCGAGGGAGAACGAGCGGTGGGGCTACACGCGGATCAGGGGTGCTTTGCAGAATCTCGGCCACGTGATCGGCCGGAATACGATCCGGCGCATTCTGCAGGAGGCCGGCATCGATCCGGCGCCCGCTCGCGGGAAGCGAATGTCGTGGGCGACATTCATCAAGGCGCATCTGGGCGTGATCGAGGGGATGGATTTCTTCTCGGTGGAGGTGCTTACCCTCCAGGGGCTTGTCCGCTACCACGTCCTTTTCGTCATCGACATCGCGAGCCGGACGGTGGAGATCGCCGGGATCGGCCGCGATCCCGGCGGGCCTTGGATGGCGCAGATGGCGCGGAATCTGGTCGATGCCGACGACGGGTTCCTGCGAGGAAGACGATACGTCCTGATTGATCGCGATCCGCTGTACACAGCGGCGTTTCGCGAAATCTTGAAGGGCAGCGGCGTGAGGACGGTGCGGCTTCCGGCGAAGAGCCCGAACCTGAACGCCTTCGCGGAACGGTTCGTGCTTTCGATAAAAAGCGAATGCCTGGAACGAATGGTGCCCCTTGGTGAAGGGCACCTGCGACAGGCCATCTCGGAGTACATGGCGCACTACCATCACGAGAGGAACCATCAGGGGCTGGGGAATGCCCTGATTGATGGCAATCTCGAGGACGTGGCCAGTACCGGCCCGATCGCCCGTCGAGAACGGCTCGGCGGTCTGCTCAGCTTTTATTGCCGGGAAGCCGCTTGAGGGGTGAGATCGAGTTTTGGCACCGGACGGTGGCGTCAACCGCTGCGTTCAGGTTTTCCACGCCGGAATCGGCATAGAGAAGCGGGCGTCCCGCATCCACCAGATGCTTGCCCGCCTGAGCGTGAGCACGATGTTTGATGGGCACTTTCGCAGGATTTCTGATGGACGACCTCCTGCTCAGCTTCGCGCGGGGTCAACGATGGCCTGTTTTCCGCCGCCCAACGGCCGCGCGATGCGGTCCTCGCACGAGGCCTCGCACGATGGCCAGATGACCGAGCGCCAGACTAGGCCTCGTGCTGCGGTCCGCGCTGGTGGCCCCCCCTTATTCTCATGATGTTTGATGGCTTTGTCTCCAACCTTTCGAAAAACGGGGCAGGACGCCACGTCCATCAATCATCTTGAGCAGAAAGCGCGAGAAACCCATCGATCTTCGTGCGTCTGCTGGGCCCGCCGCAACCAGCACTTGCCACGTGTTCGACGGGTCGAAACGCTCTGTCACGGCCCCGCCAGGATCTTGCGCGAGTAGTTGTCGACCGCCGCTTGCAGATAGACCTTAGTCCCGTTGTCCAGCCGGATGACGCTCGTGTCGATGTGCCAGATCTCATTTGGCCGCGAAGCACGGATTCCGAGGGCGGGCTTGGGTGGATGCAGACGCAGTCGTGGTCGTCGCCAACCGCGTTCGCGGACAAGCTTGGCCCAGGTCGTGGCGGAGGCGAAGGCCTTGCCGATCCGCTGGGCGCAGCGAGCAAGAGTCCCAAGCGGCATGTGCCTGTATTCGGGTGCCAGCACCATGTCCCTGATGGTGGCCACCTCACCGGGGGTGAGCGGTGCCGGACTCGTGCGCGGGCAGGATGGGCGGTCGTAGAGCGCGCAGGCGCTCTCGGCCCGGCGCCAGGCGTGGTAGCGGCTGGATTCCAAGCCGAGTATGCGCAGGATGATCACCAATGGAAGGAACGGCTCGGCGCTGGAGACAGCGCGAAGGATGCCGGCCTTGGCCTCGCCGGCAGGGAGACGGTTGCCGTCGAGACGGAAACCGGAAACGCGCAGCAACGCGAGGAGAAGGCGAACAACAGCAGCAAGGGCCCGCGCCTGTTTCTCCCAATGGGCCCTGGACTCAACCGCGTGCTGAAGGTTTTCCCCAACCGGCTCCGTCGTCACGACCGGGCGAAGGCCGCGCCGTCGCCATGATGAAACGGTCGAACGTGGAATCTGGACAATGCCCGGCGATGGCCTTGGCGCCGCAACGGTGTTCGCGCAGACGATGGTCGTAGGCGCGTCGCACAGGTGTTGGGGCTGAGCTGACGGAAGTCACGGCAGGAGCATGGCCCAGCGGGCTTCCGAATCCTCAATGATCTTCAGCGTGCCGCTCTTGCGTACAACTTTGTGCGGAATGTCTGCGCTCGCAGCTGGGTTGGGCCAAGCTGCGGCTCCACCCTGGGGACCAGGTTGATCTGGAAAGGCTCAGCGGCGCGAGCGCCACGACTTGGCCCGCTTGAGGCCCTTCGAGCCGAAGAGCTTCTCGATCAGCAGCTCGAATTCGAGGCGAAGCCTCCTGTGGTCGGTGACGGCCTGGCCCATCTCGGTTTCGTACCGCTCGATGAGGATGTCGAGGTCCAACGGCTGGGCGCCGTGGATTTCCTGGATGACCTCGATGTCATGCCGGTAGCCGCGGACGACCTTCATCAGTGCAAGATCGTGGCGGTCGGGAACCACCACGGCGAGTTTGCGGAAGGGCAGCTCTAGCCGGACCAGGCGATCCTCGTAGTTGTAGGGCGGATCGGTGAGGGTCGCGAGGTCGATCGGAATCGGCTGAGCGATGTCCTGGGCGGCATGCTTGACGCTGGGATCGAGCTTGGGAAAGCTGTCGATGTCCTTCGTTGCCGTCTGAGCGCCGTACGCGAGGATGGCCGCCGCTCCACCGACGATCTCCAGCACGGCCGGTTCCTGTAGTCGCCGATCGATCTCACCCAGGAAGGTGAGCAGCTCTTCCCTGCCGAAATGGCCGAAGCCGCTCACGTCGCTGCCTTCGTGAACATGGATGTGAAGCTGTCCATGGGCATGTTCATCAGAAAGCGCCACTTTTTGGCCACGGCAGGCGTCCGCAGCTTCGCGAGCTCCCGCTCGCGCATCGTGGTCGGGTGGAAGAACTGAGTCGGCTTCGCAGGCAACGTGCAGCGGACCCTTTCTGCTCCGCTCGCGAAGGTCCTTTCTCCGGAGAGCTGCGCGGTCAGGTCCAGGAAGAATGCGAGCGCGCGGTCCTGGTGGCGCTGCTCGGCTTCATTCCTCAGGGACTCCATGTCCAGACGCCCGCGCATTCGCCAGAAGGCGAGGGGCAAAGCGCGAGCCACGGTCGCGTTTTCGCGCGCCAGGTTGAGTCCCTCTGCGAGAGCGACCTCTGGAGCGGGCACCGTGTCTGCTGCGACCGTGCTGGAGCCGTACAGCGGCGCTCCGTAGTGGGACAGCCAGGCGATCACGTCCTCCCGGGAGGGCCGGGGCCATCGCTGCTGCTTCGGCAGCTTGGCGAGCTTCAGCCCCAGTCCGAGAGGGCGGAGCATGTCCAACACGTTGTCGAGCGTCGGGTTGGCGCGTGTGTCCGTGAGCAGCCGCCGAACGTTCTCGGGCCGGAGATGGCTCATCCTGGCGAGGTCGGCCTTGGCGACGTTCCGCGCAGCGCGAACGCGTTCCACGGCTCGCATCAGGTCCACGGTGGTCGTGGCAGTCATGCCCCCACTGTAGCATTAATGGTACAGCGAGGCCGGTTGTCCGCTGCGAAAATTCCGTGCGGACCGAGAATCCCAGGGAATCCAGCGTGCCCACATCGGGGCGGCACCCCGACCGCTGTGGAAAGGCGGCAGATCGCCTGCGCAGCGAAACCGATGCCTCGACGCATTGCGAACTCGCGAGCGCCCTTCTCGGCCGTCCAGGCCGGCGCCGTCGGGGCATTTCATCGATCGCGTCATCGTCAAGTTGGGAAGTATATACGGTGCTGTATATACTCATTCCAGGAGGGAAGTGCCGATGCCATACGCCCGGGTCTTTAAGTCTGGAAACAGCCAGGCGGTTCGCCTGCCCAAGGAGTTCCGATTCCAAGCAGACAGGGTTGAGATCTACCGTCGCGGTGACGAGCTCGTGATGCGCGAATCCCCGATCAACGCGGCCGCAATTTTCGACGCTCTCGCCAGCCTGCCGCCGGACTTCATGACAGAGGGGCGCGAGGATTCACCACCCCAGGAGAGGGATACTCTCTGATGAGCGTCCAGTACCTACTGGACACCAATCTCTGCATCTACATCGCCAAGCACAACCCGCCCGCGGTGCGTGAGCGCTTCGCTCGCCATGCTGCCAACGAACTCGCGATGTCCGTCATCACGTTGGGCGAGTTGCGCTTCGGTGCCGAGAAGAGCCAATCGCGCGAGCGGGCCATGGCAACGATTCAGCAACTCGAAGCCTTGATTCCCCCTCGTGCGTTGCCGGAGGCCGCTGGCGAACACTACGGCCAGATCCGCGCCACGTTGCAGAAGGCTGGTGCAGTAATTGGCAACAACGATCTTTGGCTGGCGGCTCACGCCCGCGCCGAAGGATGGATTCTCGTCACCAATAACACCCGCGAATTCGTCCGGGTGCCGGGTCTTCAATTGGAGAACTGGTCGGACGACGCGTCTGGTTCCCAAGCTGGCGGCTGTGCGCCGTAAGATTCGACGGACGACGTCGTGCCGCCGGGCGAGTTCTCATACCTCGAAGGAGATGGGCCGTGGACAGGCGAACGGCATCGGTCCCCGACGTTACGCGCATCGAGCGCTGCTCAGCCGTGGCGAGGCTCGGCGCAAGATGGACGTGTCCCGTTGCTACGCCGGACCTGCGGGGCGACCTGCCGGGCCGGTCGGGCGGCCAGGTCGGTGCTGCGAACGCAGACATTCCGAAGGACCGCGTACGCAACAGCGTCGCCCATGGAATCACGGCGGATTCCGCGCTTCCGGGCGGGCGCCCTGTTGGCCGAGGCATGCCTCGCAGGACAATGCGCGG
>JAEXQJ010000313.1 GCA_023438785.1 Pseudomonadota bacterium | reverse complement strand
CGATCAGTTGCGCGCCGGCGCCGGCGATCGCTACACGTACCACGAGCTGGATCAGTTCACGGACCTCATCCAACGCCACCTGCAGAGCATCCCCCTGGTCACCAAGGTCGCGCGCGCCGGCGTGTTGTCCGAGGCCGTCTACCTGGAGTATTCGCAGGAAAAGCTGGCCAACTACGGCGTACAGCCCGCGGCCATCGGCGAGCTGCTGAAGGCGCGCAACATCACCGTGCCGGGCGGCATCCTCGACATCCAGGGTCGCAACGTGGTCATCGATCCCTCGGGCGAGATCACCAGCGAGAAGCAAATCGGCGATGTCCTGGTACCCACCATCAACAACGGGCCGCCGGTCTATCTGCGCGACCTCGTCGACATTCGCCGCGAATACCAGACACCGGCGCGCTATCTCAACTTCCTGTCGATTCGCGATGCCCAGGGGCGCTTCGTTCAGACGCGCGCCATCACGCTGGCGGCGCAGATGCGTCCCGGCGCGCAGATCGGCAAATTCGGCGCCCTGGTGGACGCCAAGCTCGGCCTGCTCAAGTCGCTCCTGCCCGACGATCTGATCCTGCGCAAGACATCCGACCAGCCCCTGCAGGTGCGCGAGAACGTGTCGCTGTTCATGAGCAGCCTGTACGAGGCCATCTTCCTGGTCGTGCTGGTGGCGCTGCTCGGTTTCTGGGACTGGCGCGCGGCGACCCTCATGGCCCTGGCCATTCCCATCACCTTGGCCATGACCTTCGGCTTCATGCGCCTGCTCAACGTGGACGTGCAGCAGGTGAGCATCGCCTCGCTCATCCTCGCCCTAGGGTTGCTCATCGACGTTCCGGTGGTGGCCGGCGACGGCATCAAGCGCGCCTTGGGCGAGGGACAAGAGCGGCGAATTGCGGCGTGGTTGGGGCCGTCGCGGCTGGCCAAGGCCATCTTCTACGCCACCATCACCAATATCGTGGCCTACCTGCCCTTCCTGGCCATCACCGGCGACGTGGGCCGCTTCGTCTACACCCTGCCGGTCGTGCTCACCGCCTCGCTCATCGCCTCGTTCATCGTGTCGATGACCTTCATCCCCCTTCTGGGCAAGTACATCCTGCGTGCCCCCGTGGTCACCGGGCCCAAGCAGCCGTCGCGCGTCCTGCGCGGCTACCGCGGACTGCTCGGCTGGGCCATCGATCACCGCGGTCTGGTTCTGGCTGGCGCCCTGGTGGGACTGGGCGCCTCCGTGCCCCTGCTGCGCGGCCTGAAGGTGGCCTTCTTCCCCAAGGATCTGTCGTATCTGTCCTACGTCGACGTGTGGCTACCCGAGGACGCGCCGCTGGCCGCCACGCGCGACGTAGCCGCGCAGGCCAACGCCATCGTCCGCGAGGTCGCCGAGGACTTCGGCAAGCGGGAAGGGTCGAGCCCGGTGCTTGAGTCGATCACCACCTTCCTGGGCGGTGGCGGCCCGCGCTTCTGGTTCTCGGTGGCGCCCGAGCTGCAGCAGCTCAACTACGCCCAGCTCCTCATCCAGGTGCGCGACAAGCACCACACACACGACCTTGTGCCGCTGCTGCAACAGGCCCTGTCGACCCGCATCGCCGGCGCTCGCCTGGACGTGCGTGAGTTGGAGACGGGCAAGCCGGTGGGGGTGCCAGTCGCCGTGCGCATCACGGGCGCGGACATCGATGAACTGCGGCGGCAGGCCGAGCGGGTCAAGGCCGCGTTCCGAGGTGTGCCGAGCGCGGCACGCATTCGCGACGACTGGGGCTCGGATGCCTTCGCGGTGGCCCTGGACGTGGACGCGGATCGCGCCAACCTGACCGGCATGACCAACCTGGATGTGGCCTTGTCATCAGCCATCGCCATGAACGGACGCGCTCTTAGCCAGATCTACGACGAGAACCGGCAGATCCCGGTCATCGCCCGGCTGCGCGCCTCGGAGCGGGCGCGCCTGGGTGACATCGAAAACCTGTACGTGACGGCGTTGCGTGGACAAGCCAAATCGCCGCTGCGCCAGGTCTCAGAGATCCGGCCTCAACCGCAGACCGAGAAGATCCGGCGGCGCAGCCAATTCCGCGCCATCACCGTGGCCTGCTTCCCGGCGGACGGCATGCTGCCCTCCGAGCTGCTGGGCAAGATCCAGCCCGAGATCGACCGCATCGCCAAGACGCTGCCCGCCGGCTACACCCTGACCGTGGCGGGTGAGCATGAGGAGCGCGTAAAGGGATTCGCCCAACTGGTCACCGTGCTCATCATCTCCATCGTGGCCATCTACTTGGCCTTGCTCGTGCAATTCAAGAACGCCATCAAGCCGCTGGTGGTCTTCGCGGCCATCCCCTTCGGCGTGGACGCGGCCCTGCTCTCCCTGGGGCTCATGCGGACCCCCTTCGGCTTCATGGCCTTTCTGGGCATCATCAGCCTCATCGGGGTCATCGTCAGTCACATCATCGTGCTGTTCGACTGTATCGAGGAGCTGCGTGAGCAGGGCCGACCGCTGCGCGACGCCTTGTTGGAGGCGGGCGTGGTGCGTTTGCGGCCGGTCATCATCACGGTAGCCGCCACCGTGCTGGGCCTCATCCCCCTCGCCATGCACGGCGGGCCCTTGTGGCACCCCCTGTGCTACGCCCAGATCGGCGGACTGACCGTGGCCACCTTGATCACCCTGGGCCTCGTGCCCGTGCTGTACACGGTGATGGTGCGCGACCTGCGCTGGATCCGCTGGGAGCACGACAAGGATCACAAAGCCGCGGCCTGAACGGAAGGCAGCCTGCACCCGGCAGTCAGCCGGGCCTATTTCTTGATCAGCCGCAGGTGTCCCTGCGCATCGATGTCGATCACGCCCTCGCGTAGCAATCGGCCGGCGGCGCGCTTGAAGGCCTTCTTGCTCAGGCCGAAGAGGGCGCGGATCTGATCGGGACTGGAGTGATCACCGAGTTGAGGCGCACCGGGGCGGTGAAGAACATTCAGGATCTTCTGGGCGTCGCCCGCGATCTCCACGTGGGCCGGGGCGCGCAGCGACAACTCGATCTTGCCGTCGGGATGGACGTGGGTGACGCGAAAGCGTGCGGCCTGGCCGCGGGTCAGGGTGTGCGGCTCTTCTTGGGGCACCAGCCCCACGAAGCCTCGCTCGACGATAACGAACCAGCCGATCTCCGGGTCGTGGCGCCAGGCCTCGCCCTCCACCCACTCGCCGCATCTGAAGTCGCCGCGGCAGAGCATCTCGGAGATGCGCATGGTGCCCGCCAGCCGTCCCGAATTGTCGAGGTAAAGGCCGATGGGGTGACGATCCCCCACGCGCAGGGGCGTGGTTTGCTCGGCGAAGGGCACGAGCAGCTCCTTGGGCAACCCCCAATCCATGAAGGCACCGAAGTCGGTGGTGGAGGTCACCTGCAGGAAGGTCACCTCGCCCAGGGTCAGCTTGGGCGCTCGGGTGGTCGCCAGGGGCCGCGACTCCGAATCGAGGGTAACGAAGACTGCGACTTCGTCGCCCTCGCGCGCGTCCACGGGGATCTCGGGCCCAGGCAGCAGCAAGGTCGGCGCATCAGGGCCCGCCGCGGGCTCAGCCAGAAAGGCGCCCGGGCCGCCGAAGCGTCGGATGACCAGGGTTGCCCAGTGCCCGAGGAGATTGAGAAACGGCTGCGCGGCGGGGGACATCGCGGCCAGTGTGCCACGGATGAGGGCCCTCAACACGCCGAGGAAGGGGCGAGGCAGGCCCGACATCGCCCCTTGCCTGGACGGCTGCCCGGGCAAGGGGTCGGGGGCACGGGGCGGAAGCCGCCCAACCCTTGGGACCGATCTGAAGCGAGAGGTGCCTCAGTTCAGCGGGACCTCGATGCGTGCGTCGCTGGTGCCCAGCTCGAAGGTGGCGCTGGCTGTCGTGGCGTTGATCTGGGCAGCCGCGTCGCTCGCCGAGCTGAACACGGGAACGGACACGCGGTGGGTACCCGTGGCGATGGGGCTGTGAGCCAGGCACGAGTACTCACCCATTGACCCGTTCTGCTTCCGGACCTCGTCGGTCTGTGCCACCCAAGTCACCTCGCGCGTGCCGCCCGGCGCTACGGCAAGGCCGTCACGAGGGGCGCAGGGCGAGCAATTGATCTCGCCTTGGCAAGCCGTGTCCGAGCAATCGCACAAGCAGAACGACTGGTTCTTGTAGACCGTGCCGTCGGCCAGGCTGGCCACCTGGAACTCCACCCAGCACTGCCTGGTCAAATAGAGCACCGTGCTGCCCGTGTTCTTGAGCACGAAGGTGATGTTGGCCTGGGTCGAGGCACCGCCATCGGCGCCGGATGCATCGCCCGCATCCGTGGCCCTGCCATCGTCGGCCGCCGCATCGCTCTCGCCGCCGTCGGTGAGGGCCCCGTCGACCATGGGCCCGTCCTCAGCCGCTCCGTCGGACAGCGGGCGATCCTGGGGTGGCAGGGCGTCGCCGGCGACGTCGGTCGCGCCATCCGGACTCGGCGGAAGGTCGGCGTGGACATCCTTGTTGCCGGAATCCGGCGTGCTCACGTCCTGCCCGCGCCCGTCCGGGCTTCCGTCTGCCTTGCCGCTATCAACTCCGCTCGACTCGCTTCCACAGCCCAGTCCTACCGCTGCACTGGCCAAGGCACAGAAAACCAAGCGACCTATGACAAGCCTGTCGTGGATTCTCATTTTAATCTCCGCGTTGGGGTGTGTTCTGGAAGAGGACCACGACCGCCGCTGCAACCGTCGCGCCATCCCGCGCTGCCGCACCCCGTCGTCGCACATGGATCACCGCGCTACAGATCGATGACCCTTCTTCCGATGCTGGCCGTCGTGGGCACCACCATTCGGGACCGACTGGCCAAGTGCGCGGACCTCCCCAGCATGCCCGCCATCGCGCTGCAGATCCTGGAGCTCTGCCAGCAAGAGGAGCCCGACATCAGCGCCATCGCGCGCCTCATCGGCAGCGACCCTGCGCTGGCCGCCAAGGTGCTACGCCTGACCAACTCGCCCATGTACGGTCTGAAATGTGAGGTGCGCACCGTCTCTCACGCCATTTGTCTGCTCGGGCTCTCGGCCATCCGACCGCTCGCCCTATCGTTCTCGCTGGTCAAGGGTATGCAAGCCCACGACAGGCGCGCGCTGACCTGGTTCTGGAAGCGGTCCTTGATGACCGCCGTGGCGTCGCGCGAGCTGGCCCAGATCCTCGGTTTTCGACTGGTCGAGGAGGCCTTTCTGACCGGGTTGCTGCAGGACATCGGCATTCTGGCCCTGCACCAACTGGTAGCCGCCGACTACAGCCGGGCCACGCGCGAGGGACTGCGGCACGATGCGCTCGTCGAGGCCGAACGCACGATCTTCGGCGAGGACCACGCCAGCGTCGGCGCCTGGCTGTGCGAGCGCTGGAAGCTGCCCGGGATTCTGTGCACGGCCATCGCCGCCAGTCACGCCCCCGAACGCGTGCCCGTGCAAGCTCATCGCGATGTCGCCCTCCTGGCACGCATCGTGGCCGTGGCTGCCGAGGTGGCCGACGTGTGGATCGAGGTCGACCGGGTCGAGGCCACGGCGGCCCTGCGCTCCCTGGCGTCGCATCTGCTCTCACTTGGTGACGCCCAGTTAGAGGCCATGCTCCAGCAGGTGGCCAAGCGCAGCCCGGAAGTGGCCCGCCACTTCGACATGCAAATCGGCGGCACGCAGGAGCTGGCGGCCATCGCTGACGACGCCAAGGAGACCCTGCTCATGCTGGCCCTGGCCGCCAATCAGCAGGCCATGAGCGCCCAGGAAGCCATCGGCACCCTCGAGGCCAAGGCGCGCACCCTGGAGGACGAGGCCCACCATGACGCCCTGACTGGCATCTGCAACCGGGGCCACTTCGATCAACAGTTTGCCGAGCAATTGGCGACCGCGGAACGCAATGAATGGCCGCTCAGTGTGCTGCTGGCCGATGTGGATTTTTTCAAATCGGTGAACGACAGTTTTGGTCACGTGTGCGGCGATCGCGTGCTCAAGAACGTGGCCGCCCTACTGGCCGGCCGCCTGCGTCCCATGGATACCTGTGCACGCTACGGCGGCGAGGAGTTCGTCGTCATGCTGCCGGGGACCCCGAGCGAAGGCGCCGCCGTGGTGGCCGAGCGTCTACGCGCCCTGGTGGCCGATTCAGTGCACGACTTGGAGGGCACCAAGGCGACGGTCACGGTCTCCATCGGTTACGCCACCTGGCAGCCCGGCACCGCCATGACCGGTGAGGACCTCATCGTGGCCGCCGATCGGGCCCTGTACGCGGCAAAACGTGCAGGCCGCAACCGGGTTTGCGGCGCCACCGCACCGATGGACCGCAAATCGAGCCGGCCGTCGAGCTCAACCCAGGTCCGGCACGCGTGAACGAAGAACCACCAGGAAGCACGCGGGCGCTAGTCAGCCTGCAGCGGCCCGTGCCCCTCGACGAACATATGGTGCACCAGCATGGTGGACAGCACACCCACGAAGGCCATGTTGTCCGCGAATCCCACCGCGTGGCCCGCGCTGCACTTCTTCACTAGACGGCAGACCGCATTGGCGTCGAACAGCCCCGCCCGGTTGATGTGGGCGCGCGACAACAACTCCGAGACGTAGGGCAGAGGGCGCCCGTCGACAAAGAAGCTCTGGCTGTCGGGTGCGCGATAGGGCTGCTTGGGCCGCCGGACGACCGACGCGGGCAGGAGGTCGGCGGTGGCTCGTTTGAGGATGTGCTTCTCGCGCAGGCCCAACACCTTCCACAGCGGCGCCAGCCGGCCGGCAAACTCGATCAACCGATGATCCAGGAACGGCATGCGCGACTCCACGCCGTTGGCCATGGCCATGCGATCGCCCTGCGACGACAGCAGATAGCTGGACAGAAGCGTATGAGCCTCCACGTACTGGTCGCGACACAAGGGCTCCCAACTTGAGATGGCCGGCGGCAGGCTGGCGCGAAAGTCCTCCACCGGATCCCAGCCCTGCAGCTCCGCGCGCACGCCGCTGGAGAACAGGCTCCAGGCGCGGCGCGTGGTCTGCCAGCGCAGCAGGTGCCCGAAGAACGGCTCGTGCACGCGCTGCAACTCCTGACCGAAGAAGGCGCGCGCGTAGGCCGGCGCGGCGGCGGGGTTGAGGCGCAGATGCGGGTAGAGGCGCGACAAGAGCAACGGGCCCAGACGCGACCCCGGGTGCCGGGCCCAAAAGCGTCGCACCTTGGCCTCGCGAAAGAGGTCGTAGCCGCCGAACACCTCGTCCGCGCCTTCACCCGTCAGGACCACTTTGAAGCCGTTGGCCCGCACCGTCTCGGAGAGCAGCATGAGCGGCGTGGGCGCCGTGCGCACCAGCGTGGCCTCGCTGTGCCACACCACGCGCGGAAAGGCTCGCCCGATCTGCGCCCGCGTGCACAGCAATGACGTGTGCTCAGTCTGCAGATGGGCGATGAGCTCGTCTTGGAAGGGGCCTTCGTCCAGCTCCCGGTCCTCGAAGCGCAAAGAAAACGTCCGCAGCGGGGCGTCGCTGAGCCGCCGGACCAGCGCCGTCGTGATGGACGAATCCAGCCCGCCCGACAGATAGGCCCCCACCGGTACATCCGAGCGCAGCCGCAGCCGAACCGCGTCTTCGAGCAGGGCGCGCAACTCGCCCACCGTGCGGTCGAAGGCGCACGCGTCGAACGGCTGGGCCGGGAAGCACCAATCCCAGTAAGGGCGAGGAGTGCCGTCTCCGTTCTCATCGAGGCACAGGAGGTGGCCGGGGCGCAGACAACTCACGCTTTGGAACAGGCTCCGGCTGCCCTGCGGGGCCCAGAAGACCAGCGCCTCGGCCAGGCCCCGCCGATCGATCTCCCGCGGAACCTCCGGCAAGGCGAGCAAAGCCTTGATCTCCGAGGCGAAACACAGGCGCCCCGCCACCCGCGCGTAGTAGAGCGGCCTCTCGCCCACCCGATCGCGCGCCAGCACCAGACGACGGTTCCGCCCGTCCCACAGTGCGATGGCGAACTGGCCATTGAGCCGCTCCACGAAGCCCAAGCCGTGCTCCTCGTAGGCGTGCACGATGACTTCGGTGTCACTCTGCGTGCGAAAACGGTGTCCTCGTCCACGCAGCTCCCGGCGCAATTCCAGATAGTTGAAGATCTCGCCGTTGAAGACGACCTGGATCGTGCCGTCCTCGTTGGCGATGGGCTGCCGGCCTCCGGCCAAATCGATGATGCTCAGCCGCGAGTTGGCCAAGGCGACACCGCCCTCGACCCAGGTGCTGGCATCGTCGGGGCCCCGGTGATGCAGGCAGTCCACCATGGCCTGAATCTCGGATGCGGTGGGCGGCGCACCCCGGCCCGCCAAGATGCCCGCTACCCCGCACATACCCAACCCGCCCGCGCCACCAGACCCATGGGAGCCTCCGCTCAGGGAACGAAGATTCTGTCCTCCGGGAGTATGACCACATCCATGTCGGGACGCTGCCCCGAATAGATCCGCTTGAGGCTGACGGGAATGGTCCGCGTACCCTGGCGGTCGTGGCGGACGATCACCACCTGCTCCAGGTCGGCGTAGCGGTTGGGGCCACCTGCCAAGGCCAGCGCTTCGCTCACCGTCACGTAGTGCTTGGCCGTGAACAGCCCAGCCCGCTCCACGTTGCCCGCCACCGTGAAGCGGTAGCTGTTGGCCTCGGCCACGATGACCTCGATGGCCGGGTTCTCGTCTTTGAGGAACGTCGACAGGCGCCTCTTGATCTCCGCGCGAATTTGGCTAGGCGTGCGCTGGGCGGCCTTCAGATCGCCGATGAGCGGTAGGGTCACGGTGCCGTCCGGGCGCACCGTCACCTCGACGGACAGATCGGCGGCCTTCCAGACGTTCACCTTGAGGACGTCCGACGGGCCCACCATGTACTCCGCCTGTCGCGGATCAGGTTCCTTGCTATAGTCGACCGGCGGTGGGGCGGTGGCACAGGCGGGAACAAACCACAGCGCAGCGAGCGCGCTCAAGAGCAACGCTGTGCCGACTCGTCGCGATCGGGGGGGGGGAACATGTTCGCGTTGCCGGGCATTCTGACTCTGATTGCCTTCGTGTACCTCAGGCCGCATGAGGGTCTCCCCTTTCTTCGTGGTGTCCCGTGCATTCCCGTCCTGTATGCCGCGAGTCTGTTCGGGCTGCTCATCGATCTGCGCGTGCGCATCAATCGCCCCGCGCCCGCGCCCCACGTCTTGGTCGCCCTGGGTTTGGCCGCGTGGTCGTTGGTCGCCGCACTCCTGGCCGCTCCCACTCAATTCACGGCCACGCTCCATCTGATGGCCGTGCCCTTGGCTCTGTATTTCTTGGTGGCTCACGGCGCGCAGAGTTTCCGCGCGTTGGAGAGACTGGCGACGCTGGTCGTGGTTCTGGTCGTCGTCCTGGCCTCGGTCGGCGTCGCGCAGGTCGTCGCGCCTCGCCAATGCATCCGCGTTGAACCGGGCACGACCGCCGCCGAGAGCGCCGGCGTGCCCGAACCGCGCATGTGCACGGTGTCCACGGATTGCACGTTGGATGGCGAGCCGGGCTTCGAATACGCGTGCGAACAGGCCGGTCCGTTCGGCACGCGCACCACCGCCAACGGCCGCATCCGCTACCGCGGGATCTTGCAGGACCCCAACGAGTACGCCATGACCGTGGCGCTGGGCTTGCCTCTGGCGCTCTCGTTGTGGTCCAGACGGCGCACCGTCGAGCGCGGCCTTCTCCTGGCGGGCACGTTCCTCCTCGGGATCATCGCGGTCATCGCCTCCGCCTCGCGCAGCGGCCAACTGGTCATCGTGGCCGTGCTCGCCGCCTACTTCCTCCTGCGCCTGGGCCCCAAGGGCCTGCTGGTCGTGGCCGCGCTTGCCGCGCCTGCCGTGATCCTGGGTGGGCGCTCCGGCGAGGAGGCCACAGCTTCCACCTTCGAGCGTGTGGAGGCCTGGTCGGTGGGTCTGCGTCTGTGGCGCAATTCGCCGCTGTGGGGCGTGGCTTATGGCCGGTTCGGCGACTACCACTACCTCACGGCCCACAACAGCTTCGTGCTCGGGGCGGCCGAGTTGGGCACGCCGGGCTTGGCCCTGTGGATCGGCATGTTCTACGTGGGCATCAAGATCGCCTGGACGGGCATGCGTCGCTTTCGCGATCGGCCTGATGCGCATGTGGCCTACGTCTGGGGTCGCGGGCTGCTCGCCACCTTGACCGGCACCATGGTGGGGACCAGCTTTCTGTCGCTCACTTATCATCCTGTGGTCTGGCTGCAATTCGGGCTGACCGGCAGCTATGCCCTGGCGGTGCAGCGACACGATCCAGAATGGAAGTTCTCCCTCGGCTGGCGAGACGCGCTCGCCGTACTCGGCATCACCCTCATGTTCATCGCGGGTTTGCACGGCTACGTCAGATGGAAGGGGTTTTGACGGCACGCCCGGTACAGATCCAGGTAGCGCCGGCTCATGGTGGTTGCGGAATAGTCGGCGCTGCGCTGGCGTGTGCACTGGCTGACGGCGAGGGCCAAGGGGCGGTCCTCGTACAGACGTTGCACGGCCTGGCGCAGAGCCGCCTCGTCGCCCGGCGGAAACAGGAGCGCGCTCACGCCGTCCTCGACCACATCGGGAATGCCTCCCACCGCGGGGGCCACGATGGGCAGACCGGCGGCCATGGCCTCGAGCAACGCCAGGGGCAGGCCCTCGGTGCGCGAAGAGAGGGCAAAGGCGTCGAAGGCGGCCAGCACACGATGTACGTCGCGACGGGCGCCCAGGATGTGAACGAAGGCGCCCGAGGCGAGCCGCATGGCCTGCCCGCGCAGCGAACGCAGTTCGGGGCCATCACCCGTGAAGACGAGGTGGAGGTCGTCGCTCAACAGGGGCGCGGCGGCGCGCAGGAGGAGCGCGGGGTCCTTCTCCGCGGCCAGCCGTCCCACCGTGCCGACCACCCAAGCCTCGGGTGGAATGCCCAACTCGGCCCGTATGTCCTGGCGAGCCCGCGGGTCGGGATGAAAAGCCACCAGGTCCACGCCGTTCTCGATGACGTGCAGCTTGAGAGGCGAGCATTCGATGAACCGGAGAGCCCGCGCTGTGATCCGCGCGGAGACGCCCACGTAGGCATCGAGCCACAGCGACGCCAGGCGCGTGAGCCACAGGGCGCCGGCCCGGTTCGCGCTCTCGCCGTGACAGGTGTAGATCACCGCCGCCCCCGCGGCCTTGCCGGCTGCCGATGCATAGATGAGCGACTGCGGGTTGTGGGCGTGGACCACGTCGATGCCGTGGTCGACGAAGACGCGCCACAATCCCGTCGATACGCGCGGGTCCAACCCCTTGCCCCGCTTGGCCACCGTCAGGGCAGGAATCCCCGCGCGACGAAATTCGGCCGCCATCACGCCCTCGGGCGGGGCTGCCAGCCCCACGGCCAGGGGCCGATGGCCGGCGGCGTGCTGCTCGACGGCCAGGCGTAACGCCACACGCTCCTGCCCACCCAATCCGAAGGACGGCAGCACGTGAGCCACGGCCAAGGAGTGGTCCGTCACCACGTCACCCGCTGCGCGCCCACCAGAAAGCGCCACAGCCCGACCACCGCCGCGGCATTCAGCACCACGAAGGTGCGCGCCAGGCAGCCCACCCGCCCGGCCCGCGCTCCCGCCGACGCCGCCGCGTAGAAGAGGACCTGCCCCGCGGCCAGCGCGGCCAGCCCGGGCGATTCCCGCAGCGAAGTCACGCCCCAGGCCCCGATCACGCTGGCCGCGAAGAGCGCGGCCAAGGCCCACGGGCAGACCAGGCGCAAAAGCTTGTGCGACACGGTCTCGAACCAGGACGGGTTGGCGAACGGCACCAGCAGGCGCGGCATCCAGGCGAACATCTGGTAGTTGCCGGCCAAGGTGCGCACCTTGCGCCCGAACTCGCGGTGGTCGTCGAACGCGTCGTCGAACACCAAGGCGTCGGTGCAGAGCACCGTGCGCCGTCCCTGCAAGCGCAGGCGCATGGGGATCCACACGTCGTCGAGGATTAGGTTGGCTGGCAGCAACGCCAGATCGGCACGCCGAAGGACCGACAGCGTGCCGACCATGCCCACCAGGCTGCGAAAGCGCGCCTCGCTGCGCCGGATCCAGTTCTCGTAGCGCCAGTAGACGCCGCTGCCCGCTTTGCCCTCCAAGACCAGGTTCCCCGTCACGCAGCCCACGCGCGGGTCGGCCAGCAGGGCCAACATGGCCGACAGCGCGCGCCGATCCACGCGCGGCCGTGAGTCGGTCAGCATGAGCACCTCGCCCCGCGCCTCGCGCCGCAGGACATTGAGTGCCGTCGGCTTGCCCTGGCGGACCGGCCCGCGAATCAGGCGCACGCGCTCGTCGTGGGCAGCCCAGGCGAGCACGATGCTGTCCGTGCGATCCGTCGAGCCGTCCGAGTAAACCAGGATTTCCAGCCGTTCAAACGGGTAGTCCAGCGTGGTCAGACTGGCCAGCTTGCGATCCATCACCGACTCGGCGTTGTAGGCCGCCACGCAGACGCTGACCGTGGGCTGCCAACCGGGGTCGGATCGCACCCGCCAGGGCCGCAGGCGAGCCAGCAGGGCCAGGAGCACCGGGTAGCCGAGATAGGTATAGGCCAGCACGACCAGCGCCAGAGCCGCCACCAGGGCCGCCGCGGATGGGCCACCGCTCATCGCCCCAGTCCCCGTCTGCCCAGCCCCTGCAGCATGACCAGCGGCGTGCGCAGCAGGATGCTCAGTTCCATACGCAGATAGGCGGACAGACTCTCGCCCGCCAGGCTGTAGGCCAGATCGCAGATCAGCTTCATGCGCATCTCGTCGGCCACCGCGTCTTCCGCGCCCTCCATCTTGAAAGGATTGCTGATCTGCTCGTAGAGCCGCGCCAGCTCCGTGCCTTCGATCGGGCGCCCCGCGTACCCCAGCGAGACCTGGGCCAAGCCGGTGATCCCGGGCTTGATGGCGCGCATGCGCTCCTCGAAAAACGGGATGGCCGCCGCCAGATCGCTCATCAACTCCGGGCGCTCGGGGCGCGGCCCGATGACGCTCATCTCCCCTTTGACCACGTTCCAGAACTGAGGCAGCTCGTCGAGGCGCGTCTTGCGCAAGAAGCGCCCCACCCAAGTGACGCGCGGGTCATCCTCGCCCGCCAGGACCACGCCCGTGGCCGCCTCCGCGTCGGGCCGCATGGTGCGGAACTTGAGCATCTGGAATTCGCAAAAACGCGATCGACTGCCCGCGCCCGCCCCCAGCAACTGGCCCGCCCGCCGCTGGCGGTAGAAAATGGGTCCCGGGGACGCCAGGTAGATCAGCGCGCCGATCAGAGGATAGAGGGGCAGCGAGAGCGCCAGCCCCACCGTCGCCACGGCCAAATCGAGGGCCCGTTTGGCTATCCTCACACCTCGGGTCATCGCGGTCCCCCGCCCCAATCAGATGGCGGCGCCGTGCGCGTGTTACGGCTGCGTGCTACGGTTTTCAAGGTGGGGACGGCGGGCGTCATTCGACTGGAGTTGCCGGGCGAGCTGCGCTACCGCCATGTGGTCTTGCGGGCCGTGACCGCGGCCTGCAAAGCCGCCCTGGCCGAAAGAGGTGCCGCCGCACCGATGGGTTTCGTTAGCGAGGTGGTGACTTCCGTCGGTGAGGCCTTCAACAACGTGGTTCTGCACGGCTATGGCGACGGTCGCAGCGGGCCCGTGCGCGTCACCGTGGAAATCCGAACCGAATTCGTTCGCCTGATCATCGAAGACATGGGCGAAAGCTGGGATCCGTTGCGCGTGGGCACGCCCGACCTGGCGGCGTTGCCCGAGTCGGGCATGGGCGTGTTCATCATGCGGTCTTTCATGGACGAGGTGGCGTACCGGCCCGGCTGCCCCAACGTGCTGACCCTGACCAAGCGGATTTGCGGGTGCTCATAGAAAACAGGTTGGGCTGGAGGAGGCGGCATGGAGTTTCAAGTGGGCAAGGCGGATGGAGCGGCCGTATTGCGCATCCGCGGCGAGTTGGACGCGATCACCAGCACGGACCTGCGCCCCGCCCTCGAACGCCTCTTGGCCGAACGCCACGCCCGGATCGTCGTGGATCTCACCAACCTGCGCCTCATCGACAGCTCGGGCGTGGGCGCGCTGGTCTTCCTGTACAAGAAGGCGCGCGAGTACGGTGGCCTGGTCAGCGTGACCGGTACGCGTGACCAGCCGCTGTCCATCTTTCGCCTGTTGCGCCTGGATCGCGTGCTATTTGCGTGAGGCCGCGTGGACTGGCTGACAACGGAGCCGGGGGCTCGCGAGGAGCTGAATGAATGGACACGGCTGGCCCGCCGAGCCACGCGTCGCCCGGTCGTGACGCTGCTCCTGGCCATTCTGCTGGGCGCGCTCATCCTGTACATCGAGCTGCGCCGCCCGCCCTTGCAGGCCATTCGCGCCGAGGTGCTCATCACCGAGAGCAGCATGACCTTCGAGCGCCGCACCATCTCGCGCGGTGATCTGCGTGCCTTCGTGGAGGGCGTGGCGCTCTCATCGCAACGGCTTTTGCCCATCATGAAACGTTACGGCCTGTTGGTCGACGAGATGAACCGTGGGCCCAGCCTGGCCTTGGCAGAAATGCGCAAGGCCATCGAGGTGGAGATCTTCCAGGATTACTTCGCCGAGGATCGGTATCCGAACGGTCCCGTTCGCTCCGCCCGCGTGGCCATCACCTTCCGCGATCCCAGCCTGGAGATCGCGACGGCCGTGGTGCGCGAGTTTGGCGCGCTCGTGGCGCGCGCCGAATTGGCTCGTCACGGCGACAACGCTCGCCAGCGTCTGGTGGTGGCGCGAGCCCGCGCAGAAGGCGCGGATCGCGATTTGCAGACCGCGCGGCAGGAGGTGGCAGCCCTGGAGACCACCGATCCCGAGAAAGAATTGTCCGCGGACAAGGTGGTGCGGCTTCGTCGCTGGCGGGCCCTGCTTGTCGACGCCGAACGCCGATCTCACGAAACCGAGTTGGAGGCGACGGCTGCCCACCTGGCGTGGGCCGCCGAAGAAAAGAAAGCCGGCACCCGCGTGCACGTGGCCGGGGTGCAGGCCAGTCAATTTGACCGCAGCAGCACCGAGAACCGTTTGGCACGCAAGACCGCACTGGCTGCATTGGCGGGACTGGGTCTCTCTCTGCTGCTGGTGGGGGCCTATGACCCACGGCTTTACGATCTGGATGACGTGCGCAGGGCAGGCTGGGAGCCGCTGGGGCATCTGAGGGGAAAGGGCGAGACATGACAACGCGCAGCGAAGCCGCGGTCGAAAAGCTCCAGATCAGGGTGGCCACCCTATGGCTCATCGCCAAGCGCATCCTAGGATCAGGCACCTTGTGGTTGACGTTGCTCTTCGGGGCCGCCACCACCGCGGTCGTCATGACCGAAGTCCGCCCCATCTATCGATCCGAGGCCGTGCTGTTCTACCGCCAACAGGCGGGCGCCAGCTTCGTGACCACCGTCGAGGGCGATCCCACGCGCCGGTTGGCCGCACGCCTCAAGGAAATGCTCTTCACGCGCGAGCGGCTGTCCACGCTGATCCGCGAATTCAATCTCTACCCTGACCTGACCGCACGCCACCGCATGATGGAAGCGGTGGAGGAGATGCGGCAGAAGCGCATCAAGTTTGAGGCCAGCGCGGGTGACACCTTCCGCATCAGCTTCGATTCGGAGCTGCCCGAGGAGGCGCGTGGCGTGGTCGCCCGGGCCGGGCAGATGCTGCTCGAGGTGCACCGTCTGTCACGTGCCCAGGACGTGGTCAGCGCGAAGCAATTCTTCGATGCGCAAAGACACGACGCCGAGGAGGTGCTGCACGAGCGCGAGCGGGAGTACGCGGGCTTCCTCAGCCAGCACCCCGATTTGGCCACCGCCACGGGCCCGGGCCCGGTCAGTGCGGATGCCCCGCTGCGCGCCGCTGCCGCACCCGCCGTGGGTGGTAAGTCCGACCTGGTCACCCGGCTGGAACAACAGATCGCGCGTCTGCGGCGTGATCCAGCCGCTGACGGCGCCAGTCCTCGACGAGGCGGCGATGGGCGCCCGGATCCGGCGCTGCTCGCCGAGCGAGACGCCGCGCAGGCCGATCTCATCGCCGCCCGTCGCGATCTGGCGGCCAAGCAGAAGCAGTTCACCAACGAGTATCCAGACGTCCGCGAGGCCACCGCGGCGGTCGCCGCGGCCCGCGACCGTTTGCGCCGGGTGGAAGAGACCATCGCCACGACCAAGCGCCAGGCGGCCCTGGCCGAGGCCGAAGCAGCGGTGTCAGCGGCGGTGTCCCAGCACTCCCAAGACCCGGCGGTGCGCAAACGCGTGTCCGCCCTCGAGAAGCAGATCTCGCTGGCACGCACCAAGACCAAGCGCGATCCCAAGCAGCTCATGGAATTGGGCACGCGCCTGGCCGAGCTCGACCGGCGTGTGACCGAAGCCCGCGATCGTCTCGCCGTCATCCAGAACAAGCAATTCCAGGCCTCGCTGCAAGCAACCCTGGAATCGCAGGACACTCAGGGCGAGTTGGTGGTTGTGGATCCGGCCTTCCTCCCGGTACAGGCGGAACGCCGCGGGCGCCTCAAACTGGCGGCGGCCGGTGCCGCGGGTTCGCTGGGGCTGGCCGTGAGCCTGTCGCTGGGCGTGGTCTTCCTCAGTGATCGGCTGCGTTCGCGCTTCGATGTGGGGCGCCTGGCCCTGCCGCTGGTGCTGGCCGAGATCCCGCGGTCGCGTCGTTGTGACAAGGCCGGCCGAACAGCTCGGCATCGGAGGTCGTCATGACCGACATCACCGCCGACACGGCGTCGCCTCGTGACATGCCCGTGGTGCCGGCGCGCATTCACCGCATCCATTCCGCGCTGCCAACCACCGTGGATCGCCGGGCCGAGTTTCTCCTCCACCCGCTGTCCGAGCGCTCCGGCGCCTTTCGTGTCCTGCGCCATCGCATCGCCGAACGCGGCGATCCGCGCGTGCTGCTCGTCACCAGCGCGACCGACGGTGAGGGCAAGACGACCTGCGCGCTCAACCTGGCCCTGGCCCTCAGGGAGTCGGGGCGCTACCGCGTGCTGCTCGTGGAGGCCAATACGCGTCGTCCCGTCCTGGGCGCCCTGCTGGGTCTGACCGTTCCGGTCTGCGCGCTCGAACAGATGGTCCATCATCGCCAGAGCCCCGAGGCGCCTTGGACCACGGTCGAGGTGCATAACCTGGACGTGTTGGCGGTGGCACCGCGCAAAGAGCCCCTGTCCTGCATGCATGGGCCCAGCGTGACCGCCGCCCTGGACAGCCTTCGCGTGGCGTACGACTTCGTGGTGGTCGACACCTCGGCCATCCTCACGGGCCTGGATATCCCGATGCTCGAAGACGCGTGCGACGGGATCATCCTGTGCGCCCGAGCCCGCCGTAGCCGCGGGCGTGCCTTACGTGAAGCCCTGGAGCACGTGACCACGCGGCACGTGCTGGGCACTGTCCTCGTCGACATCTGAACCCGAGCGGCCCGACAAAGGCTCGCCATGTCGGAAGTATCACAGCGGCCTTCACCCATCCCGGGGCACAGGAGGGACGCACGCATCGCGGGCCTGGACGGCCTACGCGCCTTCTCCATTTCCCTCGTCTTGCTCGGACACCTCGCGGGGATGCACGACAGCGACCCGAACGGTTTCTTCGTGCGCGCGATGGATTTCTTTCACCTGGCCCCGTTGGGCGTGCGCATCTTCTTCGTCATCTCGGGCTTTCTCATCACCACCCTGCTGATCGACGAAGAGGCGCGCACGGGCACGGTGAGTCTGGCCCGCTTCTATTTTCGGCGTACGCTGCGCATCTTTCCGCCCTATTACCTGTTCCTCGTCGTGTTGATGGTGCTCGATTGGCGCGGGGCCCTGGCGCTGTGGCCGGGCGACGTGGGCCACGCCCTGACTTACACCACCAACTATCACCGCGAGCGCTCGTGGTACACGGGCCACGCCTGGTCACTGTCGGTGGAGGAGCAGTTCTATCTCCTCTGGCCCTTCCTCTACCGCGGGCTGGGCCAGGCCCGGGCGACGCGACTGCTCGCGGCGTACATCCTGCTGGCGCCCGTATGGCGCCTGACCGTGGCCTTCGCGTGGCCCGACCAGGCCCTGAGCATCGGCGAAACATTCCTCACCACGGCCGACGCCATCGCTTGCGGCTGTTGGCTGGCGCTGCAGCGCGAGCGCCTTACGGGGCATCGCGGCTACCGCCGGATCATGGATTCCCCTTGGTACCTGCTGCTCATCCCGGCGCTTCTCGTGAGCGTGGTCCTGCAGCGCTTCGCCAAGCTCGACTGGGCCGTGCTCATCACGCTGCAGAATGTCTGCATCGCCCTGTTCGTCGAGCGCGTGACCCGCACCCGGGTCGGCTGGATGGCCAGGGTTCTCAACGCGCGTCCCGTGGTCCTGCTCGGACTGTGGAGCTACTCGCTCTACCTGTGGCAGCAGCTCGTGCTCAATCGCGAGCAGAGCGGCTGGACCATGGCCTTTCCGGCCAACCTGGCGGCGTGCCTGGCCTTGGCGGTCACGTCGTACTACCTCATCGAACAGCCGGCCCTGCGCCTGCGCCACCGCCTCGAATCGCGGTTCTTCCCGAAGCCAGCGTCTGTTCCGCACCGGCAAGTTGCGGCTTCCGACTCTCCCCCGAATGAGTCCGGCGCCGCCCTGTCGCAGCGGCCAGACGGCCGGTGAGTATGAGCCCATCACATGGAGCGTCGGGGCCTAGATGTGGGCCAGCGGACCGGTCCGTGTCGGCGCGGTTCTGGCCCGCAACTCTCCCACGTCGTCACCCCGCCCCACACGCCCCTACCACCGCAGGTGCCGAACACAAGCAGGAATCTGCAATGCGCCGAGCGGTGCGTTTGCTGCCCATGATAGTCTGGAGAGGCAATGCGCGGAGCTGCCATCGTCATTGTCTCGTGCCTGGGCCTGGCCTGCGTCAGCCTTGACCGGCCTGCCAACGTCGCCAAGTGTGCGGAGCAAGGCAACTGCGTGGACAACGCGGGGGGAGCCGGCGGCCACACCGACGGCGGAATGGGCGGTGACAGCGGTGTGAAGACCGACCCGATAACCGTGACCGAAACCAAGACGAGCACCACGACCGGCACCTCTGCACCGACGGAGAGCCAGACTTCCACGGTCACGGGATCCAACACCGCCAGCCAGTCGGGCAGCAGCACGGCCACACAAACGACCACGCCCTCGCGCACGGAAACCGCGACGGACACCGCCAAGCCCACGAACACCGCAACGGCCACGGCGACGGCCACCAAGAGCGCGACCGCCTCGCAGACCGACACGGCGACTGGATCCAGCACGGGTTCCACCCAAACCAGCACGGCCACCGC
>JAEXQJ010000071.1 GCA_023438785.1 Pseudomonadota bacterium | reverse complement strand
TGAGGCGCGTGGCCATGCCCCTGGTGGTTCTGTCGGTCGTCGTGGTCGCGCTCAGCGTATTTCTCTCGTCGAAGGCGGACGAGCCCATCCGTCTGCCCGACGCGCCCCCACCCCTTCCCCAGCCCGTCCCAGCCAAAGCCAAGGTCAATCTCTCGTCCGAGCCGCCGGGCGCCGAGGTGACGCGCATCAACGACGGACGCGTCCTGGGCACAACGCCCCTCATCGATGTGCGTCCGGCAGACGGCCAGCAACTCAACTACCGCTTCCACCTGAGCGGCTACACGGATGTGCAGGTTCCGGTCGAAGCCACGGCCGGGGCCAACTACGAAATCACGGCCACCCTGGTGCCCGTGGAGCGCCGAGCCGAACGCCCCTCCGCCCCGCCACACCGCGGTCGCGCCAAGGCGCAGGCCCGCCAGGCCACGCCCGCTCCCCTCCGCCGCACCACCGCCAGCGCGTCGGCTCGCCAGCCTGTCGCCGACCCCGCCGCCACGTCTATCCCCCCTCTGCTGCCGTCGGTGCGCGTTCGACGGATTGGCCACTGAGCCAGCTTGACGGCGCAAGACGGTCGCGGTAGTAACGCTCGCTCCAACGCCGGCCTAGCTCAGTGGTAGAGCATCGCTTTCGTAAAGCGAGGGTCCCGGGTTCAATCCCCGGGGCCGGCTCAGAACCTGCCCGCGCAGGCAGCTCAGCCCAGCAGACGCGTGAGCGCGGCCGTGGTGACGCCGGCGATCCGCACTGTCTTTCGCTTGCCGGTCTCGCCGCGCAGGATGGTCACGGAACCACGCGAAATGCCCAACGCCTCGGCCAGGGTGCGAATCACGGCCTCGTTGGCCTTGCCATCCACGGGAGGCGCACTCACCGAAACGCGCAGGCGATCGCCCACCACGGGCCCCACGCCCTCGCGCGAGGCCCGCGGCTGCACCACGATGTCCACCGTGATGCCGCCGTCCTTCTCGGTGATCTTGAGCGGGGAGATGGCTAGCCCACCACGATGTTGACGATCTTGCCGGGCACCACGATGACCTTGCGCACCGTCTTGCCCTCGATGTGCTTGGCCACGTTGGGCACGGCCAGCGCCTTGGCCTTCACCTCGGCCTCGGGCGTGTCGCGCGCCACCTGCACGTCACCGCGCAGCTTGCCGTTGACCTGGATGCCCAGGGTGACGACCGCATCGATGGTCAGCGCCTCGTCGTAGGTGGGCCAACTCGCCTGGACGAGGAAGCCCTTCTGCCCGAGCTTCTCCCAAGCCTCGTCGGCGATGTGCGGGGCGTAGGGACCGGCCAGCCTGACGAGGGTCAGCAGATCCTCCAGCGTGGCGCCCTTGGCGGTCAGCTCGTTCACGTACTCCATCATGGCCGCGACGGCCGTGTTGAAGGCCATGCGCTCCAGGTCCACGCTCACGCGCTTGATGGTCTTGTGGCGCAGGCGCAGGTGGGGATCGTTGGCTGGAGCCTTGGCGGGATCGAACTCCTCGACCAGGCGCCACAGCCGCTTGACGAAGCGGCTGCATCCCTCGATGGCGCGCGGATCCCAGGGCTTGGGCAGCTCGAACTCGCCCATGAACATCTCGTAAAGACGCAGCACATCCGCCCCGTGCTCGGCCACCACGTCGTCGGGATTGATGCCGTTGAGCTTGGACTTGGCCATCTTGTCGACGGCCACCTTCAGCTTCTCGCCGGTGGACTTGAGGCAGGCCTCCTCGCCACGCATCTCCACCTCGGACAGCTCGTGGTAGCGCCCCATGCTGTCTTGGTACGAGTAGGCCAGCACCGTGCCCTGGTGGCGCAGCTTCTTGAAGGGCTCCTTGGTCGTCACATAGCCCAGGTCGTAGAGCACCTTGTGCCAGAAGCGCGAATACAGGAGATGCAACACGGCGTGCTCAGCGCCGCCCACGTACAGATCCACGGGCTGCCACTGCTTCTCCGCCTCAGGCGACCACGCCTGCTGGTCGTTCTTGGCGTCTAGGTAGCGCAGGTAGTACCAGCACGAGCCGGCCCACTGGGGCATGGTGTTGGTCTCGCGCCGGGCGGGACCGCCGCAGGTCGGGCACGTGGTCTGCAGCCACGACTCGATACCAGCCAGCGGCGATTCGCCCGTTCCCGTGGGCTCGTAGCGTTCCACATCGGGCAAGGTAACGGGCAGCGCCGACTCGGGCACGGGAACCGCGCCGTGAATCGGGCAGTGCACGATGGGGATGGGTTCGCCCCAGTAGCGCTGGCGCGAGAACACCCAGTCGCGCAGGCGGTAGCTGACCGTGCCGCGGCCAACGCCACGCGCCTCTAGCTGTTGCGTGATCTTCTTCTTGGCCGCGGCGGTGGGCAGCCCGTCCAGGTCACTCGAGTTCACGGCCACGCCCTCGTCGCAGAAGGCCTGCCCCTCGGGCGGCGTGCTGCCGTCGGCCGGGCGCACCACCGTGCGGATGGGCAGTTGGAACTTGGTGGCGAATTCGAAGTCGCGCTGGTCGTGGGCCGGCACGGCCATGATGGCCCCTGTGCCGTAGGTGGCCAGCACGTAGTCCGCAATCCAGATGGGGATCTTCTGACCGTTGGTCGGATTGACGGCGTAGGCGCCGGTGAACGCGCCCGTCTTCTCCTTGGCCAGATCGGTGCGCTCCAGGTCGCTCTTGCGGCGGGCAGCGGTCTGGTAGGCGCGCACGGCCTCCTGCTGCGCCGGCGTGGTCAACACCTCGACCAGCGGGTGCTCGGGCGACAGCACCATGTAGGTCGCGCCGTAGAGCGTGTCAGGCCGGGTGGTGAAGACCTTGATCTCATCCTGCCCCGGCCGTCCGTCCGCCGCGCGAAACACGACCTCGGCCCCCTCCGAGCGGCCGATCCAGTTGCGCTGCATGGCGAGCGTGGATTCGGGCCAGTCCACCTCCTTGAGGTCCTCCAGCAGCCGATCCGCGTAGCGGGTGATGCGCAGCAACCACTGACGCATGTCCTTGCGTTCGACGGTGCTTCCGCAACGCTCGCAGGCGCCGCCCGACACTTCCTCGTTGGCCAGGCCGGTCTTGCACGACGGGCACCAGTTGATGGGCACCGTGCCCTCGTAGGCCAGCCCCTGCTTGAAAAGCTGCAGGAAGATCCACTGCGTCCATTTGACGTACGCGGGATCCGTGGTGTTGACCTCGCGCTCCCAATCGTAGGCGAAGCCCACGGCGTCGATCTGGCGACGGAAGTTGGCCACCGCCTTCTCGGTGGTGATGCGCGGATGGATGCCGTGCTTGATGGCGAAGTTCTCGGCGGGCAAGCCGAAGGCATCCCAGCCCATCGGGTGCAGAACATTCCAGCCCTGCATGCGCTTCCAGCGGGTGATGATGTCGGTGGCCGTGTAGCCCTCGCAGTGTCCCACGTGCAGGCCCGAGCCCGACGGATAGGGGAACATGTCCAGGGCGTAGAACTTGGGCTTCTGGGGATCAAAAGTCGTGCGGTGAAGACCAGCCTCGCGCCAGCGTGCCTGCCACTTGGGTTCGACGGAACGATGATCGTACGGCATGAGAAGGGCGGGAGTTTACACCACGCGCGGAGCTCCTACCGCCGACGTCAGCCGTCGCGCGCACCAGCGTCGGGCTGGCTCGCCGGCCCGCCGTCCGTCGCGCCAGCCGCGGGACTGGCCGCCCGCGTCTTCATGAGGGGCGGCGGGGGTGGCGGCAGGGCCAGCATCTCGCGCCGAAGGGCGTAGAGCTTCTGCCCGAACAGGAACGAGGTCAGGCAAGGATGGAAGGCCATGGCGTATGTCTGGCCATCCGCGCGCAGGACCCACTTCTCGGTCGTGACCACCCAGCGCGATGACGCCTTCTCGGCCCAGCGCACGTCCAGTTCCAGGCGCTCGGCCCGGCCAACCTGGCTCGGCAAGGTCCAGTTCTCGTCGAGCAAGCGCCGCAAGGTGGCGCGGCTCAGGCCCGGCCCCACGGCGTACGTGCTCCGCCCACCCAGGGTCTGCTCCTTGGCCACGTTCTCGATCTCCTCCGAGCTGACCAGGACCGGCGGGTCAACGGCGTGGCTGGCGACATCGTCGAAGTAGTCTTGCAGCCCGCAGGTATCGTCCATCAGGACCTGATTGGGCGTCGAGGAACTCAAGTCGCGCTTCACCCCGACCCCGCACCCCGCGAGGCCGATCGCACAAGCCAAAGCCCATCTTCTGAAGGCGCTCACCGTGTCCAGATTATCGCACGCGGCGAGCGGTTCCTTGAGCCCCTGCCCCGCCGTCCAGCGTCGAGGGGCCGAGTCGGGCCATGCCGCCAGGTGGCTGGCGCGCGGGGTTGAGCAGGCCCTCGCAGATGAGCCAGCCAAAGGCGAAACGCGGTGCCCTCTCAAGGCCGCTCCGCACCAGAGATCCCGACCCGAACCACCAACCAAGTTCTGTGCGCTTCCGATTGACACCGTCAGCGCAGGCGGGTAGATCGTTGCGTCCCGACGCGGTGGTCACCTTCCGCGACGGGATCTGGGGTGGTAGTTAAGTTGGTTATAACGCCGGCCTGTCACGCCGGAGGCCGCGGGTTCAAGTCCCGTCCACCCCGCCAAGCCCCTCGGGAGAAATCCCGAGGGGTTTTGTGTATCTGGGCCCCGTGCCAGCAGGGCGGCGCTCCGGGGTTGGCACCTTTTGTCACCGCGCAATCGAGCAGCGCGATGGCGTCCCGGAGGGCACGCAGCGCCAGGTGCATGCAGCGCAGTTCCCAGCGGTCCAGGCAGAAGACGCGCGGCCCCCGAAGCTGCGCTCGCCCTTGAGCGCCTCGGCCAGCCGCTCGGTGAGCGGCGTCCGCGCAGGCCCACCCTTAGGCGGTCCGACGTACCCCTGCCATTCCGACCGCATGACCGTCAGGGTGCGGTTGCGGAAGGCAGCATCTGCGGCTGACGGGTATGCGGCTCAGCGCTCTGCTCTGCAACGAACCTGGCGCAGCTCGTGGGCACCGAGATCCGGCTGGTCTTGGCCGGCCAGTGGCGCCCACGGCTGCTCATCGGTTTGGGCATGCACGGCCGTCGTGCTGGCCGTGCCCAGTTACGGTCGCCAAGCGATCAGTGGCCGGCGCCCACGCCCTCTTCGATGACGTGGGTCTGGGCACGGCGGGCGGCGCGCGAGAACCACAGGACGTAGAGGTAGCAGATGAGCGGCACCACGAAGGCGAGCGAGCGGGCGCCCACCGAGAAGTGGGCCAGGAAGCGGTCAACCGCGAAACCGTAGACCACCGAGATAAACCCTCCACCGCTGATGGCCATGCACATGAGGCCCGAGGTCGCAGAAGCCGGAGCGGTCGAGCGCTCGAGGGTCAGCGTGAAGATGGTCGGGAACATGATCGAGTTGAAGAGGCCAATCAGGATGGCAGCCACACCGGGCAGGAAGCCAGCGGTGACCGGCGCGTGATAGACGCCAGGGAAGGTCGGGAAGGGGACGGTGAAGCCGAGCGGCGTGGCCGGCAGGTGGTAGGTGGCGATGACGATGATGGACAGGATGGCCGCGCCCAAGGCCACCAACGTCAGCATGGTCGTGGCCTTCACGAAGGTCATCAGCCAGGACCCGATGAAACGGCCAAACATGGCCAGGAGCATGAACACGGGGCCGACGAAGCCGGCCACCTGCGACGGGATGTTCATGATCTCCGGCTGTTCCAGGAAGAAGATCATGCCCGAGATCACGCAGACCTCGGCGCCGACGTACAGGAAGATGCCCAGCGAACCGAGGTTGGCCCACTTCGACTTGAATGCCGAGAACGGCGATTCCTTGTGTGCGGCCATCTTGGGCGAGTTGCTGGTGATGGTGTTGCGCACCAGGAAGACGGCCAGCGTGAAGAGGGCCAGGATGCCCGCCACGGTCAGGTAGACGTTGGTGACGAAGCCCAGGCCGGTCGCCTTCATGACGTCGGTGATCTCGACGTTCTTCTCGAAGAGCGGTCCGTGCAGCAGGAACTTCGAACCAAAGATGCCGCCCAAGAAGGCGCCCATCGAGTTGAAAGCCTGGCTGAGGTTCAAGCGGAACGCCGCGCGCTTGGGGTCGCCCATCGAAGCGATGAGCGGGTTGGCCGCCACCTGCAGCAGCGTAATTCCCGATGCCGCGACGAACAGGCCGAGCAGCACGGTGATGAAGGTGTGCGAATAGGTGGTCGACCAGGCGATGAGGCAGCCGGCCACGATGCCGCTGAGCCCCAGGATGATCGACTTGGCGTAACCGTGCTTGGCCAGGTAGGCGCCCGACGGGATCGACATGATTCCGTAGCCGATGAAGAACGCGAACTGGTTGAGCTGCGCCTCGGCGTCAGAGAGCGTGTAGATGACCTTCATGCTCTTGACGAGCGGGTCGATCAGGTTGGTGACGAACGCCCAGATGAAGAAGAGCGCGGTGATGTAAATGACTGCCAACAAGAGGCCGCCCGTGCGGGTCGCGGGCTTGGCAGATCCGGCCGGTACAGTGCCGCCGGCAACAGGTTCAGGCGTGAGCGCGGAGTTGGACATGTTCTACCTGCGAGCCTCGATGTTGAAAGGACGGCTAGCCGGGCCAGCCAATTGGATCCCTGGCGGGCACAGAGACGAATGCCGCCCCCCTACCTGCCACACATGCCGGTTTCTACTGAATCGCCCGCCTCCTGCCAAGCCCCTGATTGCTCCGATTGGTCAGACCACTGCGACATCTGGGCTGATGTCTACATCGATGGCGACCTGTGTGCGATCCTCCCGCGCTGGCGAAGTCAGCTCCTCGCCCATCATGGCCGCGTTATTCACGCAGGCCGTGAGCGGAGCTCGACCACAGGTGCCAGGGCCGGACGGAACCGCCTCCGAGATCGCTGGCGACCGACCGCGGCTTTGGCGGGCGGGCGCGTCTTGTGTGGGCACTCGGTCTCTTCGCGCTCCTGCTCACCGTGTACATGGGCAACGGCGGGGAACAACGACGCCACGGGCAACGTGCGGCTACCGCTACAGCTCTTGCAATACGGGCGCCTGACGTTCACCCCCGAGGATTCGCCTTTCATGTTCACCTGGAGGCTGCGCCAGCCGGGGCGCGAGATCCCGGCGCGCTTCGCACCTGGACCCAGGTGGCTGGCGTGTTGGTCCTGTGGTCGCTGGGGGTCCAGGCGGTGGGCGCCCTGGCGTATGACATCAGGGGTTGGGATGGCCGCCGCGTCTACAATGCTGTCGGACCCGATCGGCACGCGACCTACGACGATCGGCAGTCGGCTGAGCAACACGTGCGGCTTCACGGTGGGAGCGTGCAGGCCCGCGATTTGAATATCGACCGGCCCGAGAATCGGTATCGGCTGTGGTCTCTGACCGCCCCCCCCATTCGCTACTGCCTCCAGAACTGGACTCGACTCCGCACCCGCCGGCAACGGGACGTCCTCAGGTTCATGCGCGAGAACGGCTGAGCCGAGGTGACGGCCGGGCGAGGCCGAGCATCCTCGGAAAGCCGAGAGGCGCCATCCGAGAGGAGCATTCCGCGCGTCCCCGTTGCGGCCGCCCCAAACGACAGCGGCGCCACACGCGGGTCT
>JAEXQJ010000164.1 GCA_023438785.1 Pseudomonadota bacterium | reverse complement strand
CATGAGGCTGTCCGGTTGCGCACTTCGGGGATTGGGGGTTTGGGGCGGCCCTGGTATACAACCCGAGCCGTCCGCACGAAAGCAGTCATGGGTCATAGAGTCATCGTCATCCCGGCGTACAACGAGGAAAGCACCATCGAGACGGTGGTCCGTGATGCAATCCGGGTCTGCGACCGCGTGGTGGTCGTGGATGACGGCTCTCGCGATCGCACCAGCGCGCTGGCCCGGCAGGCTGGCGCCGTGGTGGTCCGGCACGCTGTCAACCGCGGGCTGGGCGGGGCGCTGGGCACGGGGATCGCGGCGGCGCTCATGCTGGGGGCCGACGCGGTGGTGACCATGGACGCGGACGGGCAGCACCGGGCCGTGGACGCGGGGCGGATGTTCGAGCGCCTCTCTCACGGCGATGTGGACTTCATCATCGGCTCGCGCCTCAAGCGCAGTGAGGGTGACGGGGGCCGGATGCCGGTGCGCCGGGTGGTGTTCAACAGCATCGGCAATCTGCTGACCATGCTGCTGTTCGGGGTGTGGGTCAGCGACAGCCAGAGCGGCCTGCGCGGCCTGTCCCGCGCGGCGGCCGCGACGATCGATTTGCGCACCAACGGTATGGAAGTCTCGTCGGAGTTCATCAAAGAGCTGAAGGAGCGCCGTTGGCGCTACGACGAGATCGCCATTCCCGCCATCTACACCGACTACTCCATGTCGAAGGGCCAGAGTTTCGTGGTGGGCATCAAGACCGCTGCCAAGCTCATCATTCGACGTTTCATCGGATAGGACCGCATGCACCCCATTCAGCTGCTGCTCGTCTGCTTCGCGCTGTTCGGCGTGGTGCGCGGGCTGATGCGTTTCCGACGTGGCCAGATGCAGTTCGCAAACCTGGCCGCGTGGTTGCTGTTCTGGAGTGCCGTGACCGTGGTCGCCCTTCTGCCCGAGACCACCAGCGTGGTGGCGGGCTGGCTGGGCGTGGGCCGCGGGGCCGATTTCGCCATGTACCTGGCGATGCTGGCCATGTTCTCCCTGCTGTTTCGCATGTTCGGAAAGGTCGAAGACCTGGAACGGCAGATCACCCGTGTGGTCCGGGCGGCGGCGTTGAGGGAACTGGAAGACGAAATGCGCGCTGACCAGCCGGACTCTGCCAAGCACGAGCCGGAGGCGCAGCGTGAATGCAAGATTCCTTGATGGCTTAAGGCGGCTGCTGGCCGCGTTGATCCTGGTGGCCCTGGGGGCAGGGCGAGCGCACGGCGACGACGTGCCGGCCTCTCCGTTCCGAGGCGTCAAGGTGCCCGGCGGTGTGGTGGCGGGCGATGCGGACGCCACGGGCCTGGAACTGAACCCCGGGCAGCTCGGCCTCCTGCGGGGCGGCTCGGGCGCGTTCTTGGTGGACTACTGGGGCAACGACGTGCGCCGGCCGGGGCGGGGCGGGGCCCTGATGTTGGCGGCGCCCGTGGTGGGCGGTCTGGCCCTGGGGGCCGGATTCCAGTGGCTGCGCCCCTCTCTGCCAGGGTGGCCCGAGGACTACCAGTTGGTCCAGATCGGCGCGGCCATGCGCTTGGGGCGGTCGGCCGGCCTCGGTTTTACCTGGGATCACCTGTGGAGCGCGGGCTACGCGGCGGCCAATAGCTTCACCATCGGCTTGGGCCTGCAGCTCCATCCCATGCTGGCCCTGGGCTTCGTGGTGCGCGATGTGAACCGGCCCAACCTGGTGCCGGGCGCGACCGATCTGCCGCGCGAATTTGACATGGAGGGCACGGTGCGGCCCTTGGGCAACGACTGGTTGGAGGTGTCGGGAGGCGTGCGCCTTCTGCAGGGAGGAGACTTCGCGGCCCTGCCGCGTGTGCGCGTGGTCGGACGGCTGGCGCGCGGCTTGTCGCTCTTCGGCGAGATCGACTGGCCGCGCGTGCGCATGCCCGAGGTGCGCCCCGACGGGACCGTCTTCACCCCTCCCGCGGACTACCTGGCCACGGCGGGCTTGGTCTTCGACTTTGGGCGTACGGCCACCACCTTGGCGGCTTACGGCAACTGGGAATCGGGCCAGCAAGCGGGCGGCGACTTCAACCCGGGCGGCTCGTTCATGTTCCGCGTGATGCCCGAGCGACGGGCGCCCCTGGTGACCTCGCCCTACGTGGCGCGGCTCAAGCTGGAGGACCTGGACTCGGATCGCCAGTTCTTGACCCAGGTGGTGCAGCTACGTCGGCTGGGCGAGGATCCGAACGTGGCGGCCTTGCTGGTGGAGATCTCCGGTCTGCACATCGGCCTGGGGCGCATCGAGGAGCTGCGCGATGTGATCGCGGATGTGCGCCGGAGCAAGCCCGTCTTTGCGCACGTGACTGATCCCAGCACGCGCGAGTATTACTTGGCCTCAGCCTGCGAGCGCATCTTCATCGATCCGGCGGGCGGGCTCTATCTGGGCGGCCTCTCCCAGACGGTGACCTTCTACAAGAGCGCGCTGGATCGCCTGGGCGTGCAGGTCGAGTTGGTGCGTATCGCCGAATACAAGGGCGCCATGGAGCCCTTCGTGCGCACCGACCAGTCCGCGCCCGTGCGCGAGAACCGCAATGCCCTACTCGACGACAGCTATTCGCTGTTGCTGGCCGGGGTCCTGGAGGGCCGGCGTCGCGCGGGCATGGATGCCGAGCGCTTGCGCAAGGCGATCGACAAGGCCCTGTTCTCGCCGCTGGACGCGCGCGAGGTCGGGCTGATCGACGGCGTGGCCGACGAGGAGGACGTCAAGGTCGCGCTCCGAGAGCTGGGCCAGGCTGCCCCCGTGGCCGACGCCAACACGGAGCCTCGCTATCCCGGACGCTGGCGGCCGCCGCGCGTGGCGGTCCTCTTGGTGGATGGGCAGTTGGTGGAGGGTGACGGCGGAGATGTCCCCTTCGGCGGCCGCGAGATGGCGTGGTCGGACCGCCTCACCGACGCCATCGAGCAGGTGGCCCAGGATTCCTCGGTGCGCGCCGTGGTCTTGCGTGTGAACAGCCCGGGCGGCTCGGCCGTGGCCTCGGACAAGGTGGCCCGTGCGCTGGTGCGCCTGCGCAAGACAGGCAAACCCCTCATCGCCTCCCTGGGCGACGTGGCGGCCTCGGGCGGGTACTACGTGGCCGCGCCCACTTCCACCATCTTCGCCTCGCCGGCCACCATAACCGGGTCCATCGGCATCTTCGGCTTCAAGGTCGACGTGGCGGGGCTGCTCGGTCACCTGTCCATCGCGGCGGAGACCTTCAAGCGCGGCCCCCACGCCGACCTGTATTCGCCGTTCCGCCCGTGGACCGACGAGGAGCGTGCCCTCGTGTTCGAGCAATTGCGCTCCATGTACCAGCGCTTCCTGCAAACCGTGGCCGCCGGGCGTGCGGATCGCGGGATTACCGTCGAGCGCGCCGACGAGCTGGGGCGGGGGCGCGTGTGGACCGGTGCCCAGGCCCAGGCCAATGGCCTGGTCGACCGCATGGGCGGCGTATCGACGGCCATCAACGAGGCGGCCCGGCAGGGCGGGGTGCCGCTGGGGCCGGGTGGGCTGCCCGAATTGGTGGTGCTGCCCAAGCCGTTGCCCAGCCTGTTCGGGCTGGCCAAGCTGCCGGGCGGCCGTCAGCTGGAGAAGCTGCTGCTGCCGCTCCTGGTCGGCAACGCGAGTGGCTTGATGGCGCGCTTGCCCTACGACATCGAGACGCATTAACGGGAAGGCCCGCCTGGCGCGGGATGGGGGCGTTGGAGGGTGCGCGCTTCGGGTCGGGGCGTCCCCGGCAGCCCTTGTGGAGTCCGCGCTAGACGCACCGACACGTCCGTCGCCGCGCTGTCATCACAGGTCCAAACAGTCGGTTTCCGACGGAGCGGGTGGGTCATGCGGTGGCGTGCCTTGTGGCTGGCGGCAGGTGTTGCGGGGTGTGGGGCGTGGGACGGGGACGAGACGGGGCGAGTGGACGGCGGGCTGCACGTGGAGTGGCGATTTCCCGTGTTGGTGCGCAGCCCGGCCAGCGAGTGGACCTTGCCGTCCTACCTGGCGCACCTGATGGGAAAGGAGCTGACCGACATGGGCCGCCTGGACGTGGCGTGTGCCACGGTCCGGAACGACGGTGCGACCACGGCCGACCTGCGGCTGCAGGCGCGGCTGCCCGTGTACGCGGAAGAGGGCGCAAACGCGGCGCAGGTTGGAGTAGGCGACACCGTCGAGGTCTGCGCGAACCCGGTCTTCGACTTCACCGCGTTGTATGCCCTGCGGACCTACGCGCCGGCCAGCCTGGAGGTGGCCCTGGCGACGGAGCAGGGCGTTCAGGTCGCCAGCCGCAGGCTGGACATGGCGGTGGCGCCTTCCAACGAATTGGTGTTCGACATCCCCGGTGTGCCGAGCACGGTCATGCGCGACCTGAACGTCGTGTTCGTCACGCCCGACGAGCCCGTGGTGGATCAGCTCCAGCGGCAGGCCTTCGCGGCCACGGCCTTCGGCGGATTCGATAGCCTGGATGCGTACCAGCGGGAACCCTACACACGCGGAGCGACCGTGCCGGCCGGCGAGCAGATCTCGGAAGACATCATCATCGAAGCCGACGAGGTGGTGTCGTGGTCCGTGCTGGAGGCGAGCGGGGGCGATTGGGACGCGCGTTTGGAGAGCGATCAAGCCATCGTGCAGGCTTGGCCCCGCGTGACCTCGGGTGGCCATGGGCAGACCCAGCCTGGCGCGGGCAGCTATCGGCTGGTGTGGCGCAACCTCGGGGCGCAGGAAGGCGGGCTGGTGTGGAGTCGCAGCAACACGCGCGAAGACGTCGCCCGCGACGCTCTGCAGGCCGTCTTCCGCACCATCAGCCAGCGTGGCGCTCGCTATAGCAACATCGGGCGCGCCTACTTCGACGGCTGGCAGCGCGTCCGCCGTCCTGCCGAGACGCTGGAGGCGCGGGCCGCCAATTGCATGGACGGCAGCTTCCTATTCGCCAGCGTCCTCGAATTGATCGGCATGGAGCCGGTCATCCTGTACGACCCGGGACACGCCTACGTGGGGGTGCGCGCGTCCCGCGGTGGTTCACGGGTGTGGGCCATCGAGACCACCGGCGTGGGCACCGTGGGCGCCGAGGAGGCCTACCGGATCGCCCAGGAGCGCCTGGCCAAGGATACGGGAACGCCCGATTTTGCCCAGACCGACGTGGTGACCATGCGCGACCGCGGGGTGTTGCCCTTCCCGCAGTAGGTGCGCGGCTTCGGGCGGCTGCTATCCTGCGCCGCCATGGATGGCTCCCCCAAGGCCCGGCGTGTGCTCGTCGCCATGAGCGGCGGTGTGGATTCGTCGGTCACGGCCGCCCTGCTGCGCGACGCGGGTTACGAGGTCACGGGCGTCTTCATGTGCCTGGGGATGGCGGGTGATCCGGACAACGACAGCCGGGGGTGTTGCTCGCCCCAGGATCAGGCCGACGCCCGCTTGGTGGCGCATAAGCTCGGCATCGACCTGTTCGTCCTGAACCTGGGCGACATGTTCACGCCCATCATCGACGATTTCGTGGACCAATACCGCCACGGGCGTACGCCCAACCCATGCGTGCCGTGTAACGCGCGCATCAAGTTCGGGCGTCTGTTGCGGCACGCGGATTCGCTGGGCATTCCCTGGGTGGCCACGGGGCACTACGCGCGCATCGTCGAGCACGCCGGCGCGCCTGCCATCTTCCGCAAGACACGGCGCCGCAAGGATCAGTCGTACGTGCTGTTCGGTCTGGCCCGCGAGAGCCTCTCACGCATTCTGTTCCCCTTGGGCGAGATGCACGATAAGGCGCTGGTGCGCGAGATGGCGCGCGAGCTGGACCTGAAGGTGCACGACAAGCCCGACAGCCAGGAGATCTGCTTTGTGCCCGACAACGACTACGTGAGTTTTCTGCGCCGTCGCTGTCCCGAGGCGTTGCAGCCGGGCGAGATCGTCGATGCCAGCGGGCGCGTGTTGGGCCGTCACCCGGGCGTGGCCAGCTTCACCATCGGTCAGCGCAAGGGCCTCGGCGTGTTTGGCCGCGAGCCTCTCTTCGTCACGCGTATCGATGCGGCTCGCAACCAAGTGGTGGTGGGGCCGCGCCAGCAGGCCCTGGGCACGCGGCTCTGCGCCGCGCGGGCCAACTGGCATGCCGACGTGCCACCCGAGTTCGACGCCGCCGTGCAGATCCGCTACAGCCACGAGGGCACGCCGGCCCGGGTTCGCCTGCTAGGCCCCGACCGATTCGAGGTGAGCTTTCGCGAGCCCGTGCTGGCCATCAGCCCGGGGCAGGCGGCGGTCTGTTACGACGGTGACCGCCTGCTGGGCGGCGGGTGGATTGAATAGGTCGGCTCGTGGCGGCGAAGAGTCGGCGGCCACCTCCGCGCGGGCGGCCATGGCCGGCCCACACGGTATTACTTGCCGATGAGGACGTCGGTGGATTTGATGACGGCGACCACCGAATCGCCGACCTTGAGGCCGAGCCGGTCGATGGAGGCCAAGGTGATGGATGACGTCACCAACTGGCCATTCACGTCCACGATGACCTCGCCCATCACCGCGCCGCGAACGATGTCCTTCACCTTGCCCTTGAGCTGATTCCTGGCACTGAGTTCCATTGTGCGACCTTTCTGCTCATGCGAGCTGCCGTGTATCGGTCTTGCCGACTGACCCTCGCAGGGTATCCGCAGGCCACCGCGGAATATACGGGGAAGTTCCGGTCGCGGTTACTTCAGCTTGGCCGCGTCGTCGATGACCGGCTGTGCGTCGCCGCCCAGCCTGACCCAGCCGGCCGTGAATTCGGTGCGGGCGAACACGGTCGTCTTGGGCGCGGGGCCGGACGCCGATTCCGGCGGGGCGGCAGACGCGGCCAACTCGATCCAGCCCAAATTCTTGCCCTGGGCGAAGTAGTCGACGCGGAGTCGCGGCACGGGAGCGCCCTCGCGCGGGATTTCGTCGCGGCCCAGGATCTCGGCGGGCCACAAGCCCCAGAGGCGATCATGCCAGGTGCGGGCGCTGTCGTCGGGGCTGTCGGGCTTGGCCATCGGGGCGAGGCGCAGGGCGCGGCCTTGGTCGTTGCGGCTGGCGCGATAGTCCTTCTTCGTCGCGCCGGCGGTGACCACCACCCGATCCACGTCGGTTTGCTTGAAGTCGTGCAGACGGCGCTCGGGCAGGGTGGTGTGCGCGTTCTGCAGGTCGCTGAGAATGGCGCGCGTCACCACGAAGACGCGGCCGTCGGATGGATCGCGCAGGTAGGGCTCGCTGCCGCCCGGCGGGGCGGGGGCGATGGTGAAGCGGCGCTGGCCCGCGCGCGTGGTCACGGTCAGCGTCTTCTGGCTGGTGTCCAGGCCCAGCTCCTTCAGCTTGGCCGCATCCAGCACGCCCAGGGTGCGCAGGGCGGTCAGCGGGGCGAAGCGCTCTAAGGCGCGCAGGGCGGTCTCGTTGCCGCGCAACCGGCGCTCGGGCGCGGCGGGCTGCTTCTGCGGACCTTCGGGGCGGGCCGAGACATGCAAGTTGACGTAGGCGCCGCGAGCGTCCTTGGCGCGGTCCAGCTCGGCCCACGTCTTGTTCTCGGCGTCGTCGAAGCGCACCGCCTGCAGCTCGTTCTTGGTCACATCGAGGACGAAGACCTCGCCCTCCTGCATCTCGGGCTGGCGTTGCCAGGTGAGGTACGCCGCGACCAGGCCCGCGAGGGCCAGACCGCCTTGCACCGCGAGGGCGCGGCCGTTCATGAGGTCACCTCCGTCGGAACGGCGGGCGCCGTCTTGCGTCGCCGCGTGGCCAGGAATCCCGCGCCCAGAACCAGGGCCGGGGCCAGGAAGATGGTGCCGTAGAACCACGCCTTGTCCTGGCGGCGGGTGTGCTGGACCGGCACGTCTTCTTCGTTGTTCACGACGCCGGCCAGCTTCTCGTCGCCGCCCAGCCAGCGCACGAGATCCAGGACCATCACGCTGTTGGCGCGGTTGATGACGACGTCGTCGGATAGGGCGTCCGAATCGCCCAGGATCAGGGCGCGTCCCTCGGGCCGGCCGTCCTGGGGACGCAGGGTGACCGCCGCCGCCAGCTCGTAGGCCTTGCGCACCTCCGTGCCCTGGGTGAACTCAAAGTCGCCGTCCACATCGTTCCACGTCCCCGGCTCGGCGTGGATGGTGAAGTCGATGCTCGGGGCCTTGTCACGCAAGGCAGCCAGGCACCCGTTGGCGCTGGTGCATGCATCCTTGGCCTTGGGCGCCCGTTCCAGGTAACCCGCGCCCAGCAGCACGAGCGGCAGTCGCATGCCGAATTGGTTGAGCACACTCACCGACGGGTGCGCGGCGTAGCTGCCCGTGGCGATGCCCAGGCGATCGGCCTTCTGCCGCGTGCGCGCCCAGAAAATGCGGTCATGGGCCAGGTTGACCGGCGCGTAGTGCAGCGACAGGTTGGCCAGCAGCGCATCCGCCGCCGAGCTGCCCTCCGGGTCCAGCGCCACCAAGAGCCGTCCGCCGCGCGTCAGGTACTGCGACAGACTCAGCGTCTCCGCCGGTTGCAGCGGACGCTGCGGCCCAATGAGCAGGACCAGGGCCGCGTCGCCGGGCACCTCGTTGCCCAGCCCCTGCGCCAGGCCCAGCTCCTTGATCTGGAATCCCTGCTCCTCGAGCAACTGGCGCACGAGGCGGACGGTGGAGCGCTTGTCCGTCTCGCCCTGGGGCGCGAAGGCCCGCTCTTCGTGGCCCTGCACGAAGTAGGCGACGCGCGGCCCGCGGGCGATGAGCAGGAGGCGCTTTTGCACCTCCTGGTCCCAAACGCGCAGCTTGGTGCGCGCGGCCTCCAGCTTGAGCGGAACGGAGATCTGTTCGCGCTGACTGGCGCGCGAGATCACCACCACGCCGTTGCCCGTCACGCCCAGTTCCTTGGCCCGTGCCGGCTCCACCGCCTGGTCCAGGCGCCTGATGCTCAACTGCCCGGATTCGTGCGCCACGTCGGCGAAGTACCCGGCCACCTCCTCGGCCACGTCATTGGCCGGCGGAAAGAACATGGTGATCTCGACCGGCTTGTCCAGGGCGCGCAGCAGCTTGCGCGTGGCCTCGCCCGGGCGGGCGGTGCGGAAATAGGACAGGTCAGCCTTCAGGTTGCGCTCCGAGGCCACGTAGGCCGCCGAGAAGCAGAATACCAGGGCGCAGGCCAGGCCCATCCCCGACAGGAAGGCGGCACGCACGCGGCGGGTGTCGAGCATGGGCGCCTGGGCCATGCCCGCCAGCGACTGCTCCACGAAGAGCAAGGGCAGGGTGCCCACGGCCAGCACGGCCGGCCACAACGCGGCCAGCACACCGGCCAGCCTCGGCCAGCCTTGCTCCAGGGGGCGTCCCGCCATCCAGGTGCCCAGGGGACCGTTCATGAAATGCAGCAGCAGCCCCAGCCCGCCCAGCCCACACAAGAGGGCCAGCACGCGGGCTGCGGCGCGCCGATCGGGACGGTAATGCCGCATGCCCCAAATGCGCACGCCCAGGGCCGAGGCCACGGCGCCCACGCCCGCCAGGGTCACGGCGGTGCTGGTGCTGCCCGGCTCCAGGATGCGCTCACCCACGTAGACGGCGAGCAGGCCCGCCCCGTAGACCAGCGACGGCCACACGCGGTGTTTCAGGTTCATCGCCACCTCCGGGCCTCCAGCGCGCGCGTGGCGGCATAGAGCGCGAAATAGGTGACGGCCAGGTAGTAGACCACGTCGCGCAGGTTGATGATCCCCGCCTGGAAGGGCGGGAAGTGGCGTCCCCACAGGGCCAGGGCCACGAACACGTCGTTGAGCGGCCGCTCGGTGATGGTGCCCAGCCACCAGACCACGATGAGGCTGACCAGCATGCCGGCCGAAACGATGGCGGCCAGGATCTGCGTGCGTGCCAGGGCCGAGCCCAGCGTGCCGATGGCCAGGGCCGCGCTGCCGAGGAGCATGAGACCCAGGTAGCCCGCGGCCACGTGTCCGAACGACAGCTTGCCGTTGACCATGATGAGCGCGGGCATGAAGAGCGTGGAGAGCAGGATGAGCCCCAAAAAGACGAGGGCCGACAGGAATTTGCCGGCGACGATCTCGCGGTCGCGCACCGGCGAAGAGGTGAGCAGGACCAGGGTGCCGGTCTGGCGCTCCTCGGCCACGAGGCGCATGGATAGGAAGATCGCGGCGGTCATGGTCACGCCACTCGAAATGTAGAAGAAGCTGCTCAGCACCTCCGCCGAGCGATGCTCTCCGGCCGCGCCGAGCACGAAGCCGTTGAAGAGCAGGCCGTCGGCGATGAGCACGGCGGCGGCGATGATGTAGCCGCTCCAACTGCGCAGATAGGCGCCCAACTCGCGGCGGGCGATCAACAACGTGGCACTCACGAGGGCCTCCCGGGGTGGGTCAGTTGCAGGAAGATGGATTCCAGCCGCGAGGCCCCGCGCTCCAGGCGCAGCAGCTCGTGCCCGGCGTTGACCAGGGCGCGCGCCAGCTCGGGGCGCAGGTCACGGCTGGTGTGCACGCGCAGCAGGGTGGCGGCGCCGGCCTCCACCTCGACGCGGCTCACGCCGTCCAGGCCGCGCACCAACTCGGCCGCGCCGGCGGCCGGTCCACGCAGCTCGATCTCGATGGGACGCGCCGTGCCCATGGCCGAGGCCAGTTCGTCCTCCGTGCCCTGGGCCACGATCTCGCCCGCCTGGATGACCAGCAGGCGATCGCAGGTTTGGCTGATCTCGGCCAGGAAGTGGCTCGAGATGAGCACCGTGTGCTCGCCGCGCAGGCCGCGAATGAGGTTGCGCATGTCCACGATTTGCACGGGGTCCAGGCCCGCCGTGGGCTCGTCGAGGATGAGCAACGCCGGTCGGTGCACCAGCGCCTGCGCCACGCCCACGCGCTGGCGATAGCCGTGGGATAGGCTGGCGATGACGTCATCGTGCACCTGGGTCAGCGAGGTCTTCTCCTCGGCCTCGCGCACGCGCGCCGCCACATCGCGCCCGGCCACGCCGCGCAGCCGGGCTGCGAAGTCCAGGTAGGCGCCCACCGTCATTTCGCCGTAGAGCGGCGGCTGATCGGGCAGAAACCCGATCTTGCGCCGCACCTCGTGGGCTTGCTCGGTGACTTCCAAGCCGTCCACGGTCACGCGGCCCGACGTGGGCAGCAGCACGCAACCCAGGATTTTGAGCGTGGTGGTCTTCCCCGCGCCGTTCAGCCCGAGAAAGCCGATGACCTCACCCTTGCCGATCTCGAAGTTGAGGTCACGAACCGCCGCCCGATCTCCGAAGAATTTGGTCAGTTCCCGCACTTGGATCATGCAGGGGCCTAGAAGTACACGCCGATGCGGCTGCAGGCAAGGTGTGTTGCGCGCAAAGACGTACGCTACAATCCCAGCCGTGCGTCGTTGTCTCGTGGCCTTGTGTCTCATTGCCGCCGCCTGTAGCAACGGCGGCGGCGTGCCCGACGCGGGGAAGGCCGCGGATCCCGGGATCACGACCTCGGACAACGTCTGCAATCCCGGGCGCTCGGTCGGTGCGCTGCTGCAGGCCGAAGTGCTCGTGGTCTTCGACAGGTCCGAGTCCATGGCCAGTGGCTTCGGTGCCGTGACCCGCTACCAGGCCATGGCCGCGGCGTTGGAGGACATCACCTCCCTGTACGAGGGGCACATCCGCTTCGGCCTGGCCGCGTTTCCCTCACCCGGGCCCGACTGCGCGGCCGGCTGCTGCGCCGGCGGTCCGCTCGTGGACGTGGCCCTGGACAACGCCGCGGCGGTGAAGAACGGCCTGGCTGCCCTGTTGCCCCTGGAGGGCCAGACACCCACGGCGGCGGCCTTGAACCAGGCGCGCCAGTACTTCGCCTCTCTGCCCGACGACGGCTTGTCCCGCTACGTGTTGCTGGTCACCGACGGGTGGCCTACCTGCGGCTTGGATGGCCGGCTCTCCGCCGGTCCGCTGGAGGGCTCGGATGCGGGGGCGTGGCCGGCCTGCGAGCAGGCGGCCAGCCAAGCCGGCCAGTTGTTCGCCATGGGCGTGCCGGTCATCGTTCTGGGCCTGGGCACCGAGGGCGGCACGGACACGCGGGCGAGCTGCTTGGACAGTCTGGCTCTGGCGGGAGGGGCGGCGCGCTCACCGTCCCACCCGGCCTACTACTCCGTGCAGACGCCTGATGAGCTGCAATACGCGCTGGAGGCCATCTTCGGCGGCGTCACGCGACCGTCGTGTCTGCTGCGTTTCGTACAGACGCAACCGTTGAGCCCCTACGTGGTCAAGGTCTACCTGGACGACCAGGAGATCCCTCGTGATCGGGAAGCGGGCTGGGATTTTGAGCCCCCCAACGAGACCACGCAGGTCCGTCTGTTCGGCGAGTACTGTCGACGCGCCGAGCACTTCCAATTCTCGCGCTTCGAAGTGCGCTTCTCCTGCCCCGTGATCTGAGCCCGACCGCGCCGGGGTGAGCGGCTACTCCAAGATGAAGTGAGCGTCGTAGGCGAACTGCTCGCCCGTGACGTTCGACGTATGGCGCATGGCGTGCACGGTGCCCAGGGGATCCACCATCAGAGAGGCGTAGACCAAGGTGGCCGCAGGCTCGCTGTGCAGGACTGACCACGAGGCCCCACCGTCGTTGCTCCTGCGGAGCTGCAGGAACCTGCCCCCGGCCTCGCTGAACACGCCGGACAGATACGTGGTGACGGCGCCGGCCCGTTCCACCACCAGGCCGTCGCGCAGGCCCACCACGTCGGTCTGAGTGCCGGCCACGGACATGATCTTGGTAGGGGTCGTGCCGGCCACGAGCGCGTAGATCCAGAAGGGCGTACCCCAGTTGGGCAGAGGGGTGCGGTCGCACATGAAGAGCCCGGCCACGTTGGGCGAGCCGTGCAGCCAAGTCGAAAGGTTGTTGCCCGCCGAGCCGACGGGGATGGCGTCCTTCACGGCGCTGAACTGGCCGAAGTCGTCAGCCACGTAGAGGCCCATGGTCATGTCGGCCTTGAGGTAGCTGAGGTAGAGCCGGCCGCCCGCGCTGAGCAAGGAGCGCTTGGTGGCCGCGCCGAAGTCGGTGGGGGGCGTAACGAGCGTCCACTTGTCTCCGCCGTCTTTCGAGCGCAGCAGGCTGTTGCCGTCGGGCAGCAGCCACAGGGCGCTGCTGGCAGACAGGGCCTGGCGCAACGGCACGGGGGCCGCGCTCACGCCCGAGAGCACCGAGAAGACGTTGGCGGCCTTGGAATACCAGTGGAGTCCGCCGTCGGGCGAATTGCCGATGGTTCCCGAGGCGGTGGCCCCGGCGGCCCCCGGCACCTACCCCAGGTCGGTGGCCGTGGGCAGGTAAACCGCCACCGTGGCCGCCGGGTTGGTGTTGCCCGTATCGACGGTGTTGACGAGCGACCACGTCTTGCCGCTGTCGCTGGTCTTGTAAAGCTCGAAGGACAAGGTGGCCGAGACGCCCGTGATGGTCGGCTTGGTGGTGCACAGGGCGGTGGAGGCGGCGAACCACTCGCAGGAGTCGAAGATGCGGCCGAACTCGGTCCAGGCCTTGCTCGGGTGGGTGACCACATCCGCGGGCGCGTCGGGGACCGCGCTATCCACCGTGCCCCCCGTGCCACCCGCCCCGCCGTCGAGCGCCACGGTCCCGCCCGTCGCCGCGGCCCCGCTGTCGAGCTCCGCCGCGTCCGCGCCGCCATCGCGCTTCACGACGCTGCCCGACGATCCTGGCTGGTACTCGGGAGGGGTGAGCGAGTTCGAGACGTTGCTGCTGCTGCCGGGAAATAGGTCACAACCGAGTGAGAGCAGAGCGAGCGAGAGGAACCCGAACTTGATGGTGTGCATGTGTGTCTCCCACCGACGATCTTCAGATCGGCGCTTCGGCCGTCCACTTTACGGCACCCACGTGGCGCAGACCAGCCAGGACCCTGGTGCGAGAGGTCAGGACCGCAGCCCGGGTGCCTCGTGCCCGCTGCGCGCCACGTACTCCAGATAGCCGCCGCCGTACGGGATCACGCCCTCAGGGGTCAGCTCCAACACGCGGTTGGAGAGACCGGCCAGGAAGCGGCGATCGTGCGACACGAAGAGCATGGTGCCCTCGAAGTCGCGCAGGGCCGCGAGCAGCATCTCCTTGGTGCCCAGGTCGAGGTGGTTGGTGGGCTCGTCGAGGACCAGCAGGTTGGGACGATCGTAGAGCAGGCGCGCCATGACCACGCGGGCCTTCTCGCCGCCCGAGAGCACGCGGCAGGTCTTGTCGATGTCGCTGCCCGAAAACCCGAAGCAGCCGCCCAGCGATTTGAGTGTGCCCACCGAGGCCAGCGGGAAGGCCTCCTCCAGCGTCTGGTAGACGGTCTTGTCCGGATCCAGCAGCTCCATGGCGTGTTGGGCGAAGTAGCCCATGCGCACGCCCGCGCCCAGCACGACGCTGCCCGCATCAGGCGCGGTGGCCCCGGTCACCAGCTTGAGCAGGGTGGACTTGCCGGCACCGTTCACGCCCATCACGCACCAGCGCTCCTTGCGGCGAATCATCAGGTCCAGGCCCTCGTAGATGACCCGCTTGCCGTAGGCCTTGTGCAGGCCCTCGACCTTGATGACGTCCTCGCCCGAGCGGGGCGCATCCGGGAACTGGAAGGTGATGCTGCGCCGGCGGCGCGGCGGCTCCAGCTTCTCGATTTTGTCGAGCTTCTTCTCGCGCGATTGCACCTGCGCGGCGTGGCTGGCGCGCGCCTTGAAGCGCTCGATGAAGCGCATCTCCTTGGCCAGCATGGCCTGCTGACGCGCGTAGGCCGCCTCGGCCTGCGCCTCATTGAGCGCGCGCTGCTTCTCGTAGAAATCGTAGTTGCCCGAGTAGGTGGTGAGCACGCCGCCGTCGATCTCGATGATCTTGCCGCACACGCGGTTCATGAACTCACGGTCGTGCGTGGTCATGAGCAGGGCGCCGTCGTAGTCCCTGAGGAAGCCTTCCAGCCAGATGATGGACTCGATGTCCAAGTGGTTGGACGGCTCGTCGAGCAGCATGACGTTGGGGCGCATCAGCAGGATGCGCGCCAGGGCCACGCGCATCTTCCATCCGCCGGACAAGTTGCCCACGTCGCCGTCCATCATGTCCTGCGAGAAGCCCAGGCCGGCCATGATTTCGCGGGCCCGTGCTTCCAATGCATAGCCGCCCAACTCGTCGAAGCGCGCCTGCACATGGCCAAAGCGATCGACCAGCGCGTCCAACTCGTCGGCGCGCTCGGGATCCGCCATGGCGTGCTCCAACTCGTGCAGCTCCTTGGCCAGCGCCGAGACCGGGCCCGCGCCGTCCATGGTCGCCTCCAGCGCGGTCACGCCCTTCATCTCGCCCACGTCCTGGCTGAAGTGGCCGATGGTCACGTTGCGGTCGATGGAGATCTGCCCGTCGTCCGGCGATTCCTCGCCCATGATGAGGCGGAACACGGTGGACTTGCCCGCCCCGTTGGGGCCGACCAGGCCGATCTTCTCACCGCGCAAAATGGCCGCGCTGGCCTCCACGAAGAGGATCTGCGGCCCGTGCTGCTTGCTGATGTTGTCGAGACGAATCACGAGGCGAGGGACTTACTACGAAGCAGGGAAGCCTGCCCAGGGCATTTGCACGAGAGGTTGGAGCTGGGCGAGCCGCTCGGCAGACAAGAGCTGCGGGAGACGCTAGGGTGGCCGACATGCTGTTTCCTCGCTGTCGCAGGCTCCTGCTCCTGAGCGTCGTCTCCGTCGTCTCGGTCCTCGCCATGGGCGAGCACAGGGCGATGGCGGAGCCCTTCCGACCGTTCTGGCGCCCCGCGGCCGATCTCGGTGGGGGGATGCTGGGAGCTGCGGGAGGCGCGGTCAGCATCGGTTTTCTCAGCTACGGCGCGGCCAGGCTCGCCGGCGCCGAGGACGTCTGCAGCGCCCATGGATGCATATTCTCGGCGACGGACGGGTGGGCGTTGTTCGGGGCCGTCGCTGGAGGAATCGCGGGGACCGGATTCGGTACCTGGGGTGCGGGGCGCCTGTCCGGCGGCAATGGGAAGCTCTGGGCGACCTTTGCCGGCGAGGCCGTCGGGCTTGCCGCGGCGGGCATTCTGGTGGCGAGGGATCGGACTATCGGCAGCTGGCCTTGGACCCTGGCACCGCTCTTCGTCGGGGCCGTGGTCGGCTATGAGCTCTCCGCTCGTGATGAAGGCGGCGCCACCTCGAATCAGCAGCCAAGCCTCGGAGGTCGGACGCCAGCCATCCTTCCGTTGTCGTTTGGCGTGTTCTGACTCCCGCCCTTTGATGCGACCATGGCCAACGACAACAAATCGGCCCACGCGGCGGCTGAGTACGATGCAGAGGTGCGGCGCGTGCTTCCGTATTACGACGCGATCCACGAGGAGACGATGGACGTCGTGCGGGCGGTGGTCGGCGAGCCGGCGTGTTGGGTGGACACGGGCGCCGGCACGGGCGCGCTCGTGGCGGCGGCGCTGACGCGTTTCGGGCGGACGCGCTTCGTGCTCGCGGATCCCTCGGAGGCGATGCTCACGCAGGCGCGGCTGTGCTTGGCAGAAGACATCGCTTCAGGCCGGGTGGCGATCCTGCCGCCAGCCGGGAGTGATCGCCTGCCGGGAATCGAGCCGCGGCTCCGGGCCCAGGCCGTGACGGCCGTGATGTGCCACCACTATCTGGAGCCAGAGGCGCGACGGGCGGCGGTGCGGGGGTGTTTCGAGATCCTCGAGCCGGGTGGCGTGCTCGTGGTTTTCGAGAATGTCGAAAGCGAATCAGCGCGCGGAAGGGAGATCGGGCTGGGACGCTGGCGGGAGTTTCAGTTGCGGCAGGGCCGCGCGGCGGAGGTGGTCGACCGCCATCTCGCGCGGTTCGGCACGGAGGTGAAGCCCGTGCGGATCGCGGAGCATCTGTCGCTGTTGCGCGGGGTGGGTTTCGGCGCCGTCGAGCTCATCTGGCGCGCGCACATGCAGGCGGGATTGCTGGCCGTGAAATGAGCGCCGGGCGGGCGCGGCTCAAGCAGAGGTCAACGGCTGAGGTCGGAATGGCAAGGGTCAGGTGCGCGCAAACACGGTGGCGGGGCAGCCGCGGGTCCGCAGCTCGGCGGCGATGTGGGCCAGAGTGGCGGGATCCGCGGGCTGGAGCCGGCGCGCCGGCCCGTCGCGATCGAGGCTGTAGAGCTGCACGGCCAGCGGCGCGAGCGCGACGACGTGGTCCACCCAGGCGACGATGTGCTGCGCATCGGTGTTGCCGCCCGGCCCGCCAGCGAAGAGGGCCTGCACGGTCAGCCCGGGGATCTGGCGCAGGCCCTCCAGAATGTCTTGCAGGGTGATGGGCTCCACGGGTCGGTTGTAGCTTTGCAGGACCTCCTCGCTACCCGCGTCCAGCTTCATGATGCGCGCGTCGAGGCGTGCCAGGGCCGCGCGAATTTGGGCGTCGCCCACGCGCGTGCTGTTGGAGAGCACGGCCACCTGGGCGGTGGGCAGGTAACGATCGCGCAGGCGGAGCACACCGTCGACGATGTCGCCGAAGTCCGGATGAGTGGTGGGCTCGCCGTTGCCCGAAAACGTCAGGAACGCGGGATCAAGACGCAAGAGGGCGACTTCCACCTCATGCAGAACCTGGGCGACGCTGGGGAAGGGTGGGGGAGGCTCACACGGTGTCCAGCCGAAATGGCAGTACGCACAGTCGAAGGTGCACGGTTTGTGGGCGGCGGGCAGCACGTTGATGCCCAGCGAGCGCCCCAGGCGACGCGAATTCACGGGGCCGTAAATGATCCCCGGTTTCGGCGTGAGCAGCATGATCAAGCCTTTCCGACCGCGCGGGCGAGCACGCGCCCCAAACGGCGGCAGCCCTCTTCGATGCGGTCTTCGGTGAGGTTGGCGATGCACAAGCGGAAGCACAGCTCGGCGGGCCGTTCGGAGAAGTACAGGCTGCCCGGCGAAAGAAGGACCCCGGCCCGTCGCAAATCGGCCATCACACGCTCTTCGCTGGCCCGCGAGCGCACGCGCAGCAGCAGCGTGTAGCCTCCCGCCGGCTCGCTCCAGGTCACTCTCGCGGGCATGCAGGTCTTCAGGCTGCGCAGCAGGGCTTGCATGCGGCCGCGGTAGGCCTTGTGCACGCGGCGGATGTGTTCTTCGTACGAGCCCTGGTCACAAAAGCGGCTGACCGCGGCCTGGGTCAGGACGTTGCCCGACAGCCAACTGACCCGCGAGACCGCCAGCAGGCGTTCGATGCACTCGCGGTGCGCGGCGATCCAGCCCACGCGCAGCCCCGGGAAGATGACCTTGGAAAAGGTGCCCAGATAGACGACCAGTCCCCCGCGGTCCATGGATTTGATGGGCAGGACGGCGTGGCCCAGGTATTTGAGCTCTTCCTCGAAGCCGTCTTCCACCAGCGGCACACGGTGCGTCTCACATAAGGCCAGCAAGCGCTCGCGGTGGGCCTGGCTGGTGGTGATGCCGGTGGGGTTATGGAAGTTGGGCATGGTGTAGATGAAGGCCACGCGCCCGCGTTGCAGGCGCCGCTCCAGGCGATCCAGGTCCAGGCCGTCCTCGCGCAGGGGGATGGGGCTGGGCCGCACGCCGTGTTGCCGACACAGGGCCAGCCCCATGGAGTAGGACGGCATCTCATGCACGACCGCATGGCCCGGACCAGCGAAGGTGCGCAGGAGCAGATCCAGGCCGTGCTGCGAGCCGTTGGTCACCAGGATCTCATCCGCGGTCACCGCCACGCCGTGGACGCGCATGCCCCGGGCGATGGTTTCGCGAAGAGGCGCGTAGCCCGCTGGATCGCCATAATCGAAAATGGTTCGGCCTCGCTGATTGATGACCTGGCGAAAGGCTGCCTTCAGGTCGTCCACCGGGCACAACGCGCGATCAGCGGTCAGCTTGGAGAAGTCCACCAGGCGCTGACCGGGATCCTCCGTCAGGGGGGCCAGCCGTTGCATGTGGGCGTGGGATTGGCGGGCCCCTGGCGTGCACCGCCGGCCCCAATCGAGCAGCGAGGCGCTCCCCGTGCTGGACGTGCGCGCCGGACGCAAACGCGCGCGCACCGTGGAATAGGAGCCCGCGCGCGCCTCCAGATATCCGAGAGACCACAGCTCCTCGTAAGCGCGGTACACGGTGGAGCGGTTGAGGCCCAGTTGCCGGGCCAACTCGCGCGTGGGCGGAAGGCGCTCCCCGGCGCGCAGGCTGCCTTCGTCGATGAGATGAGCCACACCGTCGCGGATCTGCCGGTGCAAGGGCAGCGAATTGGTGCGGTCGACCTTGATGAGCATGGCCACACCGTGCGCGCAAAATTGGTTGGTCACAACGGCCAATGACGGCCATTTGTGAGCCAGCCAATTCGCACCCCGGACAAAGCAACGGCGGGAGCCGTTCGCGCCACTCACGGCGCTTCTTCGACCTGACCACGAAGGCTCGGTGGGCATATCCGACGGCGAGACCGCCAAGACGCCGGATCGGGGACGTCCGTAGCAAGCTGAATCGCCTCGTCCGCCGCCCTGGCCAAGCCTGGGTCAAGGCGATACTGTCCTGACGCCCGCCCCTGGTCATCACGGTTCCCGACCGGCGCGGGGTGCTCTGAGTCTTGGAAGGGAACCGGCAAGGGTACGGAAAACGTGAAACTCCCGACGCTTTCGAAGCGCACCCGGGTTCGGCGCTCGCGGGGGGCGCTCTGCGCGCGAACTCTGGGCATCGTCCTGGCCGGCACCATGCTCGTCTGTGCGACGGCACCGGCCACCTTTGTGCACGCGGCCGCCAAGAGCACGGACAAGCGTGAGCTCAAGGCGCGCGAGGCTTTCGCCCAGGGACATTACGAAGAGGCCCTGGACCTCTTCGCCAAGCTGTACGCGGAGACGGTGCACCCCACCTACCTGCGCAACATCGGGCGCTGCTACCAGAACCTGAAAATGCCCGACAAGGCCATCAACGCCTTCAACGATTATCTGAGGCAGGCCAAGGACATCGCGGTCGCCGAGAAGAACGAAATCGAGCGCTACATCGCCGAGATGGAGAGCCTCAAGAAGAGACAGAAGGAGGAAGCCGCGGCCCAAGCGTCGTCGCCCTCAGCGGGTCCGGTGCCCACGCCCGCGCCGCCTGCCGAGGCGTCCCCCGCGCTCGATCTGAGCCCCAGGCCCGCGCCAGCAAACATCGACACCGAGCCGCCCTTCTACAAGAAAGGCTGGTTCTGGGGCGTGGTCGGCGTGGCCGTGGCGGCGGGCGTGATGGGCGGCCTCTACGCCGGCGGTGCATTCACCTCGGCCGGACAGTGCCCATCCGGCGCCACCTGCAAGGATCTCGGAGGTGCTCGATGAAGGCGCGACGTGGCTTGGTCAGCCGACGGACCTTGCTCGGCCTGTCCGCGGTGCTGGCCCTGGCCTGTTCCCAAGACAAAAAGACGCTCCTGCTGGTCGACGTTTCCCTGGAGCCGGGCGTCCCTGTCCCCACGATCGTGACCATCGACGTGGCCGCGGTGGGCGGCGCCTCGGTGGGGGCCGTCGATTTCGACTGGTCGAGCACCAAGATCGGGGCTCAGCATTTCGGGAGCTATCTGCCTGACGGGGTGGTGGGCGCGGTCACGGTGATGGTCACCGGCAAAGACAACGGGGTGGCGCAGTCGCGCGGTTCCACTGGTGCCACCATCGAAGCCGACAAGACCAATGGGCCGTTCAGCTTGAGCCTGCGGCCGGTCGCCCTCGGGGGCGACGCGGGCGCCGAAGACAGCGGCGCGACTCCCGATGTGGACGCGAGCATTGGCCTGGATGGGGGTGTGGATGCCTCGATAGTCGATGCCGAAGGCGTGGATGCGTCCGCGGTCGACGAGGCGTCCGGTGACGGCGGAGGCGATGTGGGCGTTGATGCGGCCGTGGCCCCGGCCTGGGAGTCCGCCGAGGACGTGGAAAAGGATCGGGTGTCCCGGTCGCTCGACCCCGTGATTGCGGTCGAGCCGACCACCGAGAATGTCTTCGTCGCCTGGCGCGAGACCAACAAGGTAAAGGTGATGCGCTATGACCGCAAGTCCGGGACCTGGGGAGCGGCCCAGACGCTCGAGAGCCGAGGCATCCCCGGCAACATGGCCGTGGGTACCGACGCCTCCGGGAACATCATAGTGGCCTGGACGCAAGACTGGAGCACCAGCGATCCGACTCTGCCGGGGGTGTGGGTGAGTCAGTCCCGTGACGGAAGCGCGTGGTCGCCTCCTCTGCAGATTGCCTCGGGCTCCACCCTCTCCCTGTCGTTTGCGATGGCCCGCAACGGCACCGCCCGCATGGCCTGGTCCAGCGAGACGGGAACCTCGCAGAAGAGTGTGTTCACGGCCTACTTCGACAAGACCTCGTGGAAGGTGGATTCGACCCCCGTGGTGGACCCGAGTGATCCAGCCGACCTGGATGCTTACGATCCCGAGCCGCGGATAATGATGGGTGGAACCGGAGACGCCATTCTGGTGCTCGGGGTGCACGATGCGAACAAGCTCGAGAGCGTCGGGGCGGTGAGCCTGTCGGCTTCAACCCGCGGCGCCCTGCAGATCCTCGATACCGACACCAGCCACGACATCTTCAGCGCGAACCGGTCCGCCGCAATGAACGTCAACGGGGAAGGCGTGGTGGTGTGGCCCCAGTTCATCTCGGTCGACACCGCGACGCTGAATCTCGCGTACTACAAGCCGGCGAGTGGTTGGTCCCCGGTGCAGAAGGTCGCCACCGGTTCCGAATTCTACACGCCAGGTGTCACCCTGGATGCGAACGGATACGTGACGGTGGCTTGGGTGCAGAAGCTGGCGGCTTCAGGGGCTAACGTGATGGCGATCCACGGCAAGGTGGCGGGGACCTGGAGCGAAATCTCACTCCTGGAACGCGACAACACGGCCAGCAGTTCCTATTCCGAGTATGCGGCTCCCATGCTGGCGGCGGACGGACTCGGCAATGTGCTGGCGGTGTGGAAGAAGAAGATCAGCGCCGATACGTTCGGCGCCTACGGCAGCCGCCTGCAAGGGACCACGTGGCAGCCGGAGGCGAGGCTGGGCCTGAAGACAGGGCTGAAGGTCACCTCGCCCCGCGTGGCCGTAGCCGACTCCGGCTTCGGCGCCGCGACCTTCGAGTATTCCTCCCTGTCGAGCACCTCGACCGATCCCGAGGCCTACAACGTCGAGGTCGCCTTCTTTCGATAGCCTCGCGCAAGTCCTTTCGTCCACGGCCGCTTGATGGGGCGGCTGTGGTGAACCGCCGTCAGGCAGCGGTTCACTTCCGCGCGTCGTTCGGGCCGAGGTCGACCACCTCCGCGCGCCACTTCCCGGTCGCACCACCCAGGCTGAAGGAGGAGCCGTCGTCCCACTGCACCGCGATTCGCACCGTGTACCGTCGGCCCGGCTTCGCCTCGAAACTGATGGTGTCGGGCATGGCAAATTCGGTATTTGCGGGCACCACCACAAGCTTGTGCGGTCCAGGGGTCAGCTCCGCCGTGAAGCCCAGGCCAGACCAGCTAAGACCGGTATCGTTGAAACAAGTGTTGCCCGGCGTGACCCCGCTGCAGCCCCGAATGCTGCCCGCGGTGTTGCTCCCCGGTACAGAATCGATCTTGCAAACGATAGCCAGCTTCTCGTCCTTCTTCACCAAGTCGTTCGAGATCTGCAGCAACGCAACCTGAGCCGCCGCCTGCGGCGGACCATCGTACAGCCTGTATTGGGACACCAAACACCCAGAGCCAAACAGACCAACCCACATCGTGACCGCCAAGGTGCGCCCGCTGCGCAGAATACCGCCCAGCATGGAATCCGTTCCGGTCTGGCAAGCTCGGATGCTTTTCACAGTGTCTTCTCTCCGGGATGGCGGATCTATCATCTGAACAGCCCAACGGACAATGGGAGGAGGCGCCTCGTGCGAAGGTGCGACGGTGACGGCGCCGCGGGATGGACATTCTTTTCTCTCTGAGCCCGGGTTACGATGGCGCAAATCGAAAATGGCGTTTGCAACAACGGCGGACATGAAATGTAGCTACGCGCTCATCGGCCTCGTAGCCTTGCTGGGCGCTGGTGCCTGCTCGGGCGACGGAGCGCGCGACGGTTCGATCATCACCCTCACCGGTACGTTCGTCGCGCCCCCGTCCATCGCCCGGTTGCAGATGAGCGGCAAGACGGCCACGGTGGCCCACGTGGACGCCGAAGGTCGGTTCACGCTGCAGGTGAAGAAGGCCGACACGTACATCGTGACGACCACTACGCGGGACGAGACCATGGGGCCCTACCTGCAGCTCTGCAAGAACACCGGTCTGCTGCCCAACCTCCTTCCCGTTCCCGCGAACGCCCCGGCCGACTGGGACTTCGGTCCCATCACGTCGTGTGGAAACCTGACCGGCCTGTGGCCCACCCGAGGATTGCCGAGCTCGGATTGCGAGCCGATCGAAAGGCCGGCGGTTTGCGGAGGCGCGGACGCGGGCCCGAGCGGCGACAATCGGCCCCCCACGCTGCAGCCCATCCAGGCCGACACTCGGTACGACTATGACGCCAACGGGAACTACATGGGCGGAACCATCTTTTTGTCGACGTCAGCGTTCGACCCGGACGGGGACATCGTATCGATTGCCTGGTCGCTCAGTCCCACCAGTGGCAGCCCCCATCTCGCATCTTCCGCCGGCACCAGCAACGTGCTCACGCTCGACTCGATCGCTTCGGGAAGCGTGACCGTCATCGCCTCCGACGCCAAGGGCGGCACGGCGCGCGAGTTCTACGACTTCGCCGCGCCCCACTGACGGCGGCCTGGGCGCAGCGGAGAGGCTTGGCCGCCTCGCTCGGAATGAAGCCGGCCGGAGCCATTCCTACCCCTGTCCGGGAGGCCAACAGCCAACTGCCTTTTGATATACGGCGTTCTTGTCTGCAGCGTCGTATCTGACCATCAGCCCTCCGTAGGTCACTCCGTGCACGACCGTGAGGCCAAGCACCGGCCGGGTATTCAGCCCGATCTCCGTGGAGCAGCGGAATGCTCCCTTGAAGTCAGATGCCTGGAGCTCTGTCTCTCCAGCGCCCTCGCTCGCCGACTGGATGTATGTGAGCGTGAACGGAGTCTCTTCAGCGAGCAGACCATCCGCCGTCCGTATCGAATAGGACACGTCGACCTCAAGATAATCGACGCATCCTCCCTCTCCCTTGATGAACCGAGGTGGCCGGGAGGATCGAACGATTGACACGGTGGCATCCGTGAACCCGCCACTGGATGGACTTGAGGCCGTGATGATGGTGGAATCGTAAGCGCGCCAGTCAAAACCCACGCTCCAGTCTGTGCGCTCCACTTTGGCGAGGAAGTCATTGGCGGAAAACCCGAGAGGCGTCACCTCGTCGAAAGCGACGACCGACGTTTTGGATATCTCGCGACAAGTTCCGGGCCCATAGGCAATTTCCTGCGAGGAGCTGCAGCCCGTCACCACGGCCATAGCGATCATTGAGAGGACATCCAGCCCGCGCACCTTCATTGGTAGATACCTGTTCCTTTCTTCTAATGGGGATTGGCTGACACCCTTCCTATCGAACCGGGCCTGAGACCCGGCGAGGACGGCCCTCCCATGGTCTTGGCCGTCTTGCCCTAGCCGATGGTACACGGATCCGAGATCCCTTCGGCGTTGCCCTTAAGGGCTCCGGCTCTCGCCTGACTTCGCGCCGCTGCGGGAGGGCCTTCTCAGTCCCGCATTCAGCCTGCGTTCCACGATGGACTGCGACGGCGCCCCGCGTGTTACATTCCGGCCCGCGATGAAGACCGAACTGGACCATCTGCCCCCACGCAAAATCGCGCAGCTTCGCCAGATCGCGGCGTTCATTCAACAGACCGTGGACGTGGAGCTGATCATTCTGTTCGGCAGCCACGCGCGCGGGGATTGGGTCGAGGATCTGGCTAATGGCTACTACAGCGACTACGACCTGCTGGTGGTCGTGGCGAGCGAGGAGGTGGCGGAGGACGATGCGCTCTGGAATCGCATCACGAGGAAGGTGCGGCCCATGGCGGGGCGAACACCGGTCACCTTGTTGGTGCACGACTTTAGATTTGTGGCCGCGCAGGTGCGCATCGGGCAGTTCTTCTTCAGCGACATCGTCAAGGAAGGCATCATCCTGCACGACACCGGCCGCTCTGCGCTGCCTCAGGCGCGGACCCTGAACGCGATTGAGCGCCTGCAAATCGACGAGAAGAACTTCCACTATTGGTTCGGCAG
>JAEXQJ010000081.1 GCA_023438785.1 Pseudomonadota bacterium | reverse complement strand
CCTCTGGCGGAAGTGGTGGCCAGATCACCGCTGGGGCCGGGGGTAACGGCGGCCAGGCGGGCGGCACGACGGGCGGCACCTCGACGGGGGGCGCGGGCCAGGCAGGTGGTAACAGCGCTGGCGGCGACCAGGCTGGGGGATCCGCTGCGGGCGGCGTCGGCGGGGCCGGCGGTGCCTCCGGCGGTAACGCTGGCACGACCGGAGGCGCTGGCGCGGGCGGAAGCGCCGGTGCGGCCGGAAGTGGCGGCGCGGGCGGTGCGGCCAACCCCTGCGTGGGCAAAGAGTGGCCCACGGCCGATCCAACGGCTGCGGGACCATTCGCGGTCGCGTCCGAAAAGAACGTCGGGCCGCTGGCGGGCGCGCTGCCCGACCCGGTGTACGGGAACGAGCAACAGCGATTCAACATCTACCGCCCGAAGGATCTGGCGACCAGCGGCTACTGCCACCCCATTCTGGTGTGGGCGAACGGGCACGGGGACAATCCCGAACAGAACCCCCCGAAATGCGTCATCGACTCCGGCGCCAACAAGTGGTGCGGGACGTATCCGGTGCTGATTAACCAGCTCGCCTCGCACGGGTTCGTGGTCATTTCCTCGCTCAGCACAACCACCTCGCAGGGGAATCCGCTGCCGACCATCGCCGGTCTGAACTGGCTGCTCGAGCAGGCCGAGGATCCGGCGAGCCCGTACTACCACCGCCTGGATACCTCCCGCATCGGCGCCCTCGGCCACTCGGAGGGCGGGATGTCGACGTGCAAGGCCGCGGCTGATCCCCGAATCAAGGTCAGCGCGACGGTGAGCGGAACCTCGACGCTCTCCAGCCTGCACGGTCCGGCGCTGTTCTTCTGCGGCGAGAAGGACACGGTCGTCAAGTGCGACGGCGTCCAGAAGACCTTCGCCACTGTCAAAGATCAGCCCGCGATCTTCATCAACAACCTGACCGCGGACCACGGCGGTTGGCTGTACCAAAACGGGACCAAGGGCCCCACCATCTTCGGCCTGACGGCCTGGTTCCGGGCCCACCTGATGAACGACGCCGAGAATCGCAAGCGCTTCTACGGCGCGAGCTGCACGTTCTGCTCAGATACGCGCGTGAAGGTCGAGCAGAACAACCTGATGACCCCGTAGCCGACGCCCTCTCAGATACGTCGACTCCGCGGGCGGAGGGCTGTCCCAAGGGGCGGCCCCACCGCCTCTGGGCCTGACATGCGTGTCGCGATCCTGTCGCGCGCGGAGGCGCCCGAGCTCGGGTGCCGAGATGCCCCGGCCAAGGAAACCGGGCAGTTGGCGTGTGGCACCTCGGTTGCAGCCTGTCGCCGGCGTCGCGCACCACCGGTGACTGCCCGCACGGCAGCCGCGAAGCCAAAGGAGAGGCCATGGGATTTGGTCAGTCGCTCATCAATCGCGCCGTCGTGCTTGCCCTGCCCCTTTGCGTGCTGGCGAGCTGTGGCAACTCCCATCAGGCAGCGGTGGACGGCGGCCCGCCTGGGCAGCCCACCGGCGAGGCGGGCCTGCCGCCCATCAACACGCCCGACAATCCCAGGGCCGTATCGCTGAAGGTGGACGAGGCCAACCTGACGGGCCAGGTGGAAGAGGGGGTTCTGCGTCTGCAGATCCCGGTGACCAATCTGGCCGCGCAGGCATCCAGCGGCACGCTGACCGTCGCCCTGCAAAGCGTGGACGGGACCACCACCCGCCAGACTCAGAAGGTCCCCTTCCAGCTCGATCCCTCGGGCCAGAAGACCGTGGTGGCGGAATTCCCGAGCCCGGTGAGCGCGCAAGCCGATTGGGTCCTGCACAACGTCCTCATCACCTGCGAGCAGGCCAAGGCCCTCAAGGTCACGCGCAGCCTGCTCACCGTGCTGGGCCACTACGAAGTGCGGCTGGAGGGCCCGAGCGCCGTGACCCGCGGGCGGCAGGCCACCTACCGCGTGCGTGCCCAGGATCCGGTGACCTATCAGGTGCTGCCGGGCGCCCCGGTTCAGCTCGTGGTCCGCCGCGGCGACGAGATCATCCTCAGCAAGGACGGCGTGACGGGTGACAAGGGCGACGCCATCTTCGAGGTACGCGTGGACAGCGACGGCGATCTGAAGGTCGAGGCGCACGCCCGGATGCAGGGCACGGGCGTCGAGCTCTCGGGCGCGGCCCAGGTCAAGGCACCGAATAATCGCGTTCTGCTCACCACGGACAAGCCCATCTATCAGCCTGGTCAGACCATCTACCTGCGCGCCCTGGCCCTCGAGGGCGTGGCGCGCAAGCCGCAAGCCGGTCAGCCGGCGATCTTCGAAATCGAGGACGGCAAGGGCAACAAGATCTTCAAACGCACGCTGACCAGTGACAGCTACGGCTTGGCCGCGACGACGTTCAAGCTGGGCTCGGTGCTCAATCTGGGCACGTTCAAGGTGCGCGTGAGTGTGGGCAGTGACAAGGCCGAGAAGACGGTCACCGTCGCGCGCTACGTGTTACCCAAATTCAAGATCGACATCAGCGCGGACAAGGCGTGGTACCTGCCCGGCGCGCGGGTCAGCGGCGTGGTCGACGCGCAGTACTTCTTCGGCAAGGCGCTTCAGGATGCGGATGTGCAAATCACGGGTGCGGCCTTGGACATCGGCCAGACCGTGTTCCAGAAGGTCATCGGCAGAACCGACGCGCAGGGGCGGTACGCCTACGCCGTCGACCTGCCCGCCCAATTGGTGGGTTTGCCCATCAACGACGGCAACGCGACCATCAACCTGCAAGTGCAGGTAACCGACAGCGCCGGCCAGCAGGTGGTGCAGAGCAAAGCGCTCACGGTGGCCAGCAAGAGCTTGCGCATCGCCGTCGTTCCCGAGGGGACCGACCTGGTGCCCGGCCTGGATAACCGAATCGACGTGTTCGTGACCGATCCCCTGGGCAGCCCAGCCGCCGAGGCCAGCCTGGAGGTCGCCTCGGGCACGACGGTGTTGGCGAGCGGCCGCACCGACGCCTTCGGGCAGTTCACATTCTTCCTGCAACCCGCGACGGCCACGCCCCAGCTCACGGTGACGGTCACGGGCAAAGACGGCATGAGCGCCCAGGAGGGCTTCTCGCTGAGCAGCCAGAGCGGTGTGCCCGTGTTGGTGCGCACCGATCGGGCGGTCTACGGAATTGGTGACACGGTGACCATTGACGTGCTCACGGCCAAGGACCAAGCGCGGGCCTATCTCGACTGGTCGAATGGCGGACAGACCGTGGACATGCGCACCCTCGACGTCGCGGACGGCAAGGCCTCGCTGAAGGTCACGCTGGATGCCGGTCACCGGGGCTCGAACCGCATCGACGCGTACATCGTGGGCAAGGACGGCAACATGGTGCGCGCGGGTCGCACCATCTTCGTGCGCGATCAAGGCGCCCTGTCCGTCGAGATGACCACCGACAAGACGCAATACGAGCCGGGCAAGCCGGCCCACATCACGTTCACGGTGAAGGACGAGACGGGCGCCCCAGCTGTGGCCGCGCTGGGCGTGCAGGTGGTAGACGAGGCGGTGTTCGCGTTGGTGGACGCCCACCCTGGGCTGCTGCGCACGTATTTCGAATTGGAGCAGAAGTTCGCCCAGCCCAGCTACCAGATTCGCGCGCCTCTGGTGGACATCAACAGCCTGCTGTTCGACGAGACCGCGGCCGCCGATCCAACCAGCGCCGCCGCGGCCCAGGCGCGCGCCGCCGCCGTGTTCGCGGCCTTGGGCGCGACCGGCGTCTCGGGCCTGCAACTGGGCAGTTGGAAGACTGTGCTGACCCAGGCCACGCGCAGCCTGCAGACCTACTACGCGGCTGCCAAGCAGAGTCTGCGCCCCACGGTCAGCCTGGCCGCCGTGGCCGTGTTCAAGCAACTGCAGGACGAGGGCTGCAACCTCAACGCTTCCTACTGCTCGAGCAAGAGCAAAACCCTGTCTGAGCTTTTCTCCTCCGCGCTCGTCACCCGCCTGCAGGACAGGGTGTTCGATTTCTGGGGCAACGCCTACCGTGTGCAGTCGAGCTACAACGGCGTGACCCTGACCAGCGCCGGTCCTGACGAGCTGAGCGCGACGCAAGACGACGGCGGCTTCAGCTTCACGCTGACCGAGCTCGATCTTTCGGGCCTGGCCAGTGACGGTGGGCTGCCCAGTCTGGGTGGTGGCGGTTGGAGCCACACCGCCGATGCGGGCGCCGCGTGGCTGCCGCCGGTCAAGGAGGGCGTCGCCGCGACGGGCGGGAACGGCATGACCGGTGCCGGTGGCTCGACGGGCTCCGGCCCCTCGACCCAGACCGGTACAAGCACCAGCACCGGTACCAGCGACGAGCCGCGCGTGCGCCAGAACTTCCCCGAGACCCTCTACGTGAACCCGCAGCTCATCACCGGCGCGGATGGCAAGGCCAACATCTCCGTCGACATGGCCGACAGCATCACGCAGTGGCGCGTGTCCTCGCTGGCCCACAGCATGAGCGGCAAGCTGGGCGGTGGCGTGGGCGGCATCCGCGTCTTCCAGGATTTCTTCGTGGACATCGACTTCCCGGCCACCCTGACCCGCGGCGACGAGGTGAGCTTCCCGGTGGCCATCTACAACTACCTGGACACGCCCCAAACGGTGCGCGTGGAGTTGCAGGCCGCCGACTGGTTCACGGCGCTCGGCCAAACCGGCCAAGACGTCAACCTGGCGGCGGGCCAGGTGCTGGGGGTGCGCTTTCCCGTGCGCGTGGACAAGGTGGGGCGCCAGACCATGACCGTAAAGGGCACGGGCGGAACACGGGCCGACGCCGTGGCGCGCTCGGTGCTGGTGGTTCCTGACGGGCAAGCCGTGCCCACCGCCATCTCCGGTTCGCTGGGCGCGGGCAGCGAAACCCGTAGCGTGAATTACCCGACCCAGGCGGTGGCCGGCTCACAACAATTGGTCCTCAACGTCTACCCAGCCTACCTGTCGCAGGTGGTGGACGGCATGGACAGCCTGCTGCGCGTGCCGAACGGCTGTTTCGAGCAAACCACGTCCACGGCCTGGCCCAACGTGCTGGTCACGGCGTACATGCAGCAGACCAAGCAGCTCAAGCCCGAGGTGCAGCTCAAGGCCGAATCGCTCATGTCCGCGGGCTATCAGCGCCTGCTCACCTTCGAGCACAAGGGCGGCGGATATTCCTGGTTCGGCGAGCAGGACGGCAAACCGTATCTGTCGGTCACCGCGTTCGGCCTGATGGAATTCGCCGACATGGCCAAGGTGCACACGGTGGACGAGGCCATGCTCGCGCGCACGCGCACCTGGCTGGTTGGCCAGCAGGCCGCGGACGGCTCGTGGACGGGTGACCGGTCCGAGTTCTTCAGCTTCCACACCAGCGCGCTTCGCAACACGGCCTTCGTGGTGTGGGCCTTGGCCTCGGCGGGCTATGCGGGTCCCGAGCTGGCGCGCGGTCTCGCCTTCATCAAAAACAACCTGACCACCGAAAAGCTGGATGCCTACTCCCTGGGCATCGTGGCCAACGCCTTCCAGTTGGCCGCGCCCGAGGATCCGACGGCGAGCCAGGTGCTGGACATGCTGCTCGATCTCCGCAAGGAGAAGGACGATCAGGTGTCCTGGGATTCGGGGGGCACCCAGACCTGCTTCTACAGCGCCGGGAACGACGCGGACGTGGCGGCCACGGCGCTGGCCGCGCATGCCTTGCTCCTGGCGGGCGGGCACAAGGATGTCGTGGACAAGGCGCTGGCCTTCCTGTCGGGCACGCGTGATTCCATGGGCAATTTCGGCTCGACCCAGGCCACCATCTGGACCCTGCGCACCTTGCTGCTCGCGGCCAGCAAAGGTACAGAAGGGGCCGTGGGCAGCCTGGCCGTGCAGGTCGACGGCGAGGAGTTCACGACGGTGGGCCTCACCGCCGACCAGGCCGACGTCATGACCACCGTCGATCTCTCGTCGCTGGCCAGCACGGGCAACCACGACGTGACCCTAACCTTCGTGGGCACGGGCAAGGTCAGCTACAACCTGGTGTCGCAGTACAACGTGCCCTGGGCCAGCGCGCCCGTCCCGCCCAGCGGTCCGCTGAGCGTGAGCGTGAGCTACGACAAGACCAAGCTCGCGCTCGACGAGACGGCCACCGCCAGCGTGGTGGTGAGCAACAAGACCGCCAGCGTGCAGAACATGATCATGGTGACCCTGGGTCTGCCGCCCGGATTCCAGGTGGCCAGCGAGGATCTCGACAGCTACAAGGCCAGCAAGGTCCTGTCGAGCTACGAGATCACGGGCAAGCAGATCATCCTGTACCTGTCGACCCTGGCCGCCTCGGGTTCGCAGACCATCACGTACCGCCTGCAGGCCACCATGCCCGTCACGGCCAGCGACGGCGGCGCCGAGGCCTACCTCTACTACCAACCCAAACAGCGCTGCTCCGCCGCGGCGGCCACCCTGCAGGTCGCGGAAGCCACCACGCCATGACCGCGTGATCCTCCACCGCAGAGGGCCTGGCCGCAGGAAGTTCCTCCCCTGCGCCTGGGCCCTCTGCGGCGTCGGCGGCCCGACGAACCATCGGGCGGAGCCCGCCTATGCGCTTGCCCCGCGTCCGGCACGCTCGCGGCTCGGCCGGAGCCCGGACCAGAGTGCCGCCTGGTGCGTCTCCGATAGGATTATCTGCCGCGCGTATCCACGAAGTCGAAGTCAGGCAGGCTGTCGATGCCGTATGCCTGGAGGCTGAGTTCGTCCAGCATGGGGAAGTCCAGCGCTCGGAAGGCCTTTTTGATCCCGTTGGCGAGGTTCCGCGAGATGCCGTTCGGCTCGGGTAGCCGAATTCGCCTCAGGTACTGGGCCTGGAATCGCAAGTACCCTCCGCGCATCTTCACGCCGTAGGACCACACGAAGAATACCGCCACGCGGGAACTCAGCAGGCCCCCGAGAACCTCCAGGTCCCACTTGTCGGAGGTCACGAAGTAGAGGTTGTGGTGCGGGTAGAAACGCCCTCGGTCGAAAACAACCTCATTGGCCCCGGCGATATCCGGGATAAGCAGCTTGGGCGTGCCCACGATATCGGGGTAGACGCGGTCAATGGTTCGGAACCAGTTGTCTGGAGCCTTCTGCGCCACATACCGCTTCCTGATGGCGACGGCATGCTTCTTTAGATAGCGAGCAAGCTTGGGGTAGGCGGCGAGGTCAACCAAGCCGCCTTCGTCCCGAAAGGTATTGATGACGAATCGGCCGGTAGCGCGGATCCGACCCTCGCCAATGTCGTCGCGCATAACCAATGGGAGCAGCCGGTCCCGCTCAATGCCGGAGTCTTCTCCCACAATGAACACGTCATCGCAGCCTGTTGCAACGCCAATTCCCACGCGAGCTACGCCTCCGTGCTCAATTGGAGCGAACCTCTCCTCAAGTTCGCGAAGTACCCGGCTCTGCTCTGGCGATGTCACGATCCAGGGCGCGTCTCCCTGGAACCAGGTCGGATGGAACTCGACCTCTGCGTCCTTGCTGCCTCGCCCGGTTCGAAACGCGGCGCGCACCGCTTCGCACTCAGATCGGGTCCCGGCGGTCATCTTCGCGACCATGACGGAGCCCACAGGCTGGCGGCCGATGGAGAAGATGGCTGGGTACGCGGTGACCTCGGACTCGAACGGCGAGGCCCGGTGGAGATCGACGTACGAGTATACGTGGTAGTTGTCCGCGACCAGTCGTCTGAGAGGCGCCCCGTATCGGTTCAGCGTCCAACGGTCGGCGCAGATGAAGGCCAGGACGCCGCGACGGCTCAGGACGCTCAGACCCCGCTCAATGAAGGCGACATATAGGTCAGCACGGTCGTAAATAGAATGAAAGCGGGCGCGGTACTCTGCCTGCAAGGCTGGGGAGATTTGCTCGATGCGGATGTACGGCGGGTTTCCCACCACGACATCGAACGCTCCGTCGGTCTTGGCCAGAAGGGCGTCGCCTTGCCGGACCCACGTCTTCGCGAGCTCAGCAGCCGTCGAATCGGCCACCCCGTGGGCCTGCAGGGTTCTTCTCGCAGCGGCTCGTGAGATCGCGACGTGTTCGGGGTCGATGTCGAAGGCCTGTACGCTATCAATGAGGCTGCCTGCCTTCACCCTCCTCGCCTTGGCGACGTTCATCAGGCGTTCGATGACGGGGACCAGGAATGCGCCGTGCCCGCAAGCCGGCTCGAGCAGACGCATCCCAACTATGTCCCGGTCCGTGACGTAGCCTGCAAGGTCCAGGATCAGATCGACGATGTGCGGCTTGGTCAGCACCACCCCGTGCGTCTCGCCTGACGAACGCTGTCCATATTCATAGGCCGCCTTCGGAAAGCTGATCGGGAGATGCATCGCGAGTTGCATGGCGGAGGTTACTTGATGGCCGCCAAGTAGCCTGCCACGTGACCGGCGAACGCCGCCAGGAAGCGCTTCATCGTGAGGTCATCTGCCGGTTCGCAATACTGGCCGCGCATGCCGCCTTTCTCGGTCGAGGTCAGGAGAGCGGCCGCGTCGTACAGCTTCTCGTGAACCAGCTTACGCAGCAGGAGTTCATATCTCCGGCAATACGATGCCCCCGAAACTCAGGGAACACTTTGAAGTGGGGCTCAATCACTGCGACCGGACTCGATGAGCCTTCGCAATCCTCAACCAGCATGACCCAGCCCAGCCATGGCCGAGGCCGGTCCCTGCCGTACGCACCCTCGCGGAAAGCCGTCCACAGGTCGGCGGCAGTCCCGATCGCCTCCTCGGTGCGGTTGTTGAAGTTGTTCCCGAATGACGGCCCACGCTGGGACTTGAACTCGACGGCCGCCATGAGGTGTCCGTCGTGGACGACAATCATGTCCCAATCCTTCGTCGGCCTGAAGAAGCCGGGAAGCTCGCGCTTGGCGCGTACGTAGATGCTTGCCTCGCCCAGCCCATTCTGGCGGAGCAGCCAGTCAACCAGCGAGCAGAAACCGTCCATCTGCTTGCCGCCGGTGACAGCCGAACGGCGGCCATGGTCCACGCCAACCTTCTGCTTCTTCGACTGGGCGGTCAGGGTGCGCCAGTAGTGGGCGACCGCCTCCTGCAGGCGGTCCTCGAACGGAGGGACAACGATTGGCATCCGGTGGCGAATCATGTCAGCAGGTGAGTATCGACGCCTAGACAAGGTTCTTCGCTGGTGCCCGCTAGAGCATCCGCCGCGTTCAGACGCCCGGCTCCTTCGGTTCAGATGCCATGGCGCACCGTGGGCTAGCGCTCCGCGAAACACATCTGCCCAACGAGGAGCCACTCATCGGCGTCGGATGGTACCTGCGTGCCTGGCGTCATTGCGTCGTTGACGACACTCCAGATCGTCCGTGGCGGCTTCAGCTACGGCGTCCTGGTCTGGGCCACGGGCTCGGTGGGGATGTGGCCCGCCTCGACCAGGCAGCCGCGCGCGTTTCGAGTTCGCGCCCGATGCCGACCTTCTAGCGCTGCCTTGCCGAAGAAACGCAGGCCCGGCGGCTCAGCGCGTGGACCGCCGGCCACGTCCACCACGGGCGGCCGAAGCCGGTCACGGCGGCGTCCCCTTGGCGTCGCAGACGGCTAGGCGCGGGCGGGCCCGGGTCAGCACCGGTTCGACCCGTGGCGGGCTTTCAGTTTTGCATCGGCTCGGTCGCGCGCGGCCAGGCGGAGCCAGCGCGGGTTCGATCCCGACCGCCTTGCTCAAGGGTGCCGACGGGAGCTGCGAGCCTCGTTGTCAGATCGGTCGTCTAGGGCAACAGCGCGTCGATGATGGCGGTGACCCAAGTGCCCGCGGCGGAATCGAAGAGCTTCATGTTCTTGGGGTCTTCCCAAATGGCCCAGCCGATACCCGCCTCCTCACATTGTTTGCGCACCTCCGTCACGAGCCGCACGCGTGAGTCCGTGGCACCGCCATCCTGGGGGCCCCACTCGCCGTTGTAGACCGTGCGTCCCTCCGCCTGCATGTATCGCGTTAGGTAGCCGACTTGTGCGGTTATGGTGGCCGGGCCCGACGGATTGGTGGCGGCGGGCAGCGTGTTGTAGTTGTCGAACCACTGTTTGGCCCAACTGGCCGCGCTGGCTTCCGCGACCGGCGTGATGGGCGTGGCAGGCGGGCCCGGGAAGATCACGCCCGCGGTCATGTACACCGGACCCATCCAACTCTTGCCTTGGAAGCTGAAGAGTTTTGGCTCGTAGAGATGGACGGACACGAGGATGTTGGCGTCGTTGGGCAGGGTGAGCGACGAGAGCTTGCTGGGATCGGCCCAGAACACCGCGTCCACCACCACCAGGCGGCGCGGGTTGGTGGCACGCACGGTGGTGAGGGCCGCGGCCGCCAGGTCGTTCCAGGTGCTGTCGAGCTGGGTGTTGGGCTCATTCAGCAGCTCGAAGGCCACGCTGTCGGGGCGGTCCTTGTAGCGGCTCGCGATCTGCGACCACAGGGCGAGGAAGCGTTCGCGCTGACCGTTCGGATTGGTGGCCAGCTCATCGTAGGCGTGCATATCGATGATGACCGCGAGATTGGCGGCAAGCGCCTGGTCCAGAACGGTGTCGATGCGCGCGAAGAAGGCGGCGTCGATGGTGTAGGGCGCGCTGGTGAGCGC
>JAEXQJ010000034.1 GCA_023438785.1 Pseudomonadota bacterium | reverse complement strand
CGACGCGGCAGCGGACACGAGACCCGTCGATGCCAAGCTCGTGGACGCGCGACCGGCGGACACCAAGGCCGACGTCGCCAAGGACAGCGCCGCGGATCGCCGCGGCACGGACGCAGCCGACGCTCGTCTGGACGCCCGCGATGCGACGCTGGACCGCTCCGCCGACAGAGCGATCGATCTGCGCGCCGACAGCCGTCCCGCTGACGTGCGCGACGCCACCATCGACCGCGCTGACGCGCGCGACGCCGCGATCGATCTGCGCGTCGACCAACGCCCCGCCGATGCGGCCGACGCCGCCCGCGACACGCCCGTGCCGCCCCCCGACGGATCACCCGATTTGGCCGCCGTGGACACCCGGGATGCTTGCGTTCCCGAGACGGTGATCCAGCTATGCCAAGCCATCGCCAACGCCTGCGGTGCCATGACCGTGACCGACTCGTGCAGCCAGTCACGGCAGATCAATTGCGGCGCGTGCACGACCGGCTCGTGCATCGAGAACCGTTGCTGCATACCCGAAACCGACGAGGCCTTCTGCCAGCGCGCGGGCTGCGGCACCGCCGTGGACAACTGCGGCGCCACGCGCACGGTGACCACCTGCTGCGAAGACAGCAACGCCTGCACCAACGACCTGTGCGTCGGCAATCAGTGCCGCCACGTGGACCTCCGCGCCTGCGGGCGGACCTGCGGCCTCACCTCGGTGTGCGGCAACCTGGACAGCGACGGCGACGGCCTGGACGACGTGTGGGAGGCGAACGGCTACATCGATCTGGACTGCAACGGTAGCTTCGAAGCCAGCCTCGACACGCCGTTGCCCGAATCGAATCCGGGCAAGCCCAACGTGTACGCAAAGTGGGACTACATGGTGCGCACGGGCACCTCGGACGGCTCCGACCACTCGCATCGCCCGGACGACGCGGCCATGCAACTGGTGCGAGATGCCTTCACCCGCCACGGAGCCGTGCTCACCTTCTACGCGCAACACGACGCCATCCCCGAGCAAGCCGTGGTCGCCCCCTGGACCGCCGACGTCATGGATCCCGCGTGCACGGGTGACGACGCGATCAGCCTGTACGCGCTCAAGGAGACGTATTTACCGGCCAACCTGGCGCCGGCCTACCACTACGCCGTGTTCGCCCATTACGCGAGCTGCGACTCGGTCGACAACTGCGCCAACTGCCCCGAGATTCCCGAAGCGGGCGCCCCCGAATTCGGTGCGACCGGCTTGGCCGAGTTGCCGGGTAACGACTTCATCGTCGCCTTTGGTGCTCTGGTCGATGAGGGCGAGACGCCCGGGCCCACGACCGTGGCCGGCACCTTCATGCACGAGCTGGGGCACAACCTGGGCCTGCGCCACGGCGGCGGCGACGCGCTCGACCACAAGCCCAACTACTTCAGCGTGATGAATCACACCTACGAGTTCGGCGTCCCGCAGAGCACCGCCGGCCCTTGGGCCACCACGGCCACCAGCCCCGCCGTCTCCACCTGGCGCATCGATTTCTCGGACCGCGTGGTCGGGACGCTGAACGAAGGCCGGCTGTCGGGCGGCGTGTGCGCGGATGACGGCTCGGGCGGTCTGGTGGAGACGAATGGCCTCAGCGGCACCTACGCCCTGGATCGCGACGTGACGATCTTCCGCGCCGGCAGCTCGACGCTCTACGCGCCCTCGAACGGCAGCCCCATCGACTGGGACGGCAGCGGCACGGACAGCGGTTCTGTCTTCGCCGATGTCTCGGGTGACGGCCAGTGCAGCGCCCTGGCCGGCTTCAACGACTGGGCGCAGACCTTCCCCGCCCCCGGCGTGGTCCGCCTTTCCAACATGACCCTCGACTTCGCCTGTCTGCCCAGCCAGTGGTCCAACGGCGCGCCCGCGTCCTCTCGGATTCGCCTCTACACGCCCGCCTGGGCGCGGCCGCGCTCGGCGATCTCGGCGCGACCGCACCCTTCACCGTGATCAACTCCGGCGAAGAGTCTTCACCGTGGACGCGCATCCTCCACGGGTTGCGCTCCCCACGACGTCAGCTCTGGCTGCTTCGCTCGACGGCGCGCAAGGCGGCCATGAACGAGGCGCGCACGATGTCGCGATCACGGCCAGCGGCGTAGTCAACCTGCTCGCGCCCGCGCAGCCCCACGTAGGCCACCGCCTCGGCATCGGCGCCGTCGCTGAGCGCGTGCTCACTGTAGTCCACCAGCTTCACGTCCACACCCAAGGCGCCGGCCAGGCCTTGCACGAAGCCATCGATGGGTCCCGTACCCTGCCCGCGCACCCGGATGGGGTGCGCGCCATCCATGACGGTCGCCTCGACCACGCAACTGGCGGCATCGGGATGACTGACCGTGAAGTCGCGCAGACCGTAGCGAGCGGGCCCCAGGAACTCGGCCTGAAAGATCTCACCCACCGCCGTGGCGCTCAGCTCTTTGCCCGTCTGGTCGGTCATCCGCTGCACCACGTTCGCGAAGGCCACCGCCATGCCCTTGGGCACCCGGTAGCCCTGATGCTGTTCCAGGATGTAGGCCACGCCGCCCTTGCCGGATTGGCTGTTGATGCGAATGAGCGGCTCGTACTGGCGGCCCACGTCTGCCGGATCAATGGGCAAATAGGGCACCTCCCAGGTCTTTCCTCCCGTGGCCTGCAGCGCGGCCAGCCCCTTGCGGATGGCGTCCTGGTGCGAGCCGGAGAAGGCGGTGAACACCAGCTCGCCCGCGTAGGGATGGCGCGGCGGCACGGGCAGTTGGTTGCACGTCTCGAAGACCTCGACCAAGCCCGGCAGGTTCGAGAAGTCCAGGCCCGGGTCGATGCCCGCCGTGTACATGTTGAGCGCCACGGCCACCACGTCCACGTTGCCCGTGCGCTCGCCGTTGCCGAACAGGGTGCCCTCCACGCGCTCCGCGCCCGCCAGCAAGGCCAACTCGGCCGCGGCGATGGCGCAGCCCCGATCGTTGTGCGTGTGCACGCTGATCAACATGGCCTCGCGGTGGCGCAGGTGGCGGTGCATCCACTCGATCTGATCGGCGTACACGTTGGGCATGGACATCTCCACCGTGGCGGGCAAGTTCACGATCATCTTGCGCGCCGGCGTGGGCTGCCACTGCTCGGCCACGGCGTCGCACACCTGGGCCGCGAATTCCAGCTCGGTGCCGCTGAAGCTCTCGGGCGAGTACTCGAGCACGATGTCGCTGCCGCCCAGGCGTTCAGCCTCCTGTCGGGCCTGGCGCACGGCGCGCACGGCGATGTCCTGGATCCCCGCCTGATCCAATCCGAACACCACCCGCCGTTGCAGCGTGGAGGTCGAGTTGTACACGTGCACGATGGCCCGCCGCACGCCGCGCAAGGCCTCGAAGGTGCGCCGGATGAGGTGCTCGCGCGCCTGGGTCAGGACCTGGATGGTGACGTCGTCGGGAATCCGCCGCTCGTCGATGAGCGCGCGCACGAAATCGAATTCGGTCTGCGAGGCCGCGGGGAAGCCCACCTCGATCTCCTTGAAACCGATGCGCACCAGGGTCTCGAAAAAGCGCAGCTTGCGCTCGCGACCCATGGGTTCGGCCAGGGCCTGATTTCCATCGCGCAGATCCACGCTGCACCAGAGCGGCGCCCGCTCCAGCCGGCGGTCCGGCCAGGTGCGGTCAGGCAAATGCACCGAGGGTGCGGCGGGGTATCTGCGGGCATCGAACGTCATGTGCAGTCTCCGGTTCCCGCTTCCGCCGGAGTGGCCTGGATCAGTCGCTAGATGCGAAAAACCCCCTCCGGCTTCCGCGGGAGAGGGTTTGTGAGGTTCGCCGGTGCGCCGACCTCAGGCCTCTCCCGCGCTGCTAAGCAGCAGGACCGAGAGAAGCAGGGTGGTCGCGAACGACATGGCCGAAAAAGAGTGTGCGCCACCCGTTCTCGGCCGTCAAGCCTACGGCTGGATGGTTGGCGCGTCGTCGGAGACGAAGGTGGTCAGGAAGCGCTGAATGGCCGCGCGGGCAGCGGGGTTGCTGGTGGACACGAAGTGGCCGTCGTAACCAGCCGGCGCGTATTGGAGCATGGCCGCGCTCACTGACCCCACCCGCCCGAAGGCGCGATTGGCCTTGAGGGGCGGCGTCTCGTAGGTGAAGCCCTGCGCACTGAAATAGCCATCCACCTCGGGGCTGGCCAGCGGGAAACGGGCCGCCGTGGCGAAGAGCTGTTGCGTCCGCACCGGCGCGTAGGTGTCGCCCGTGCCGTAGATGTGCAAGGCGTGCTGGGGCTTGAGCCTGCGCGACTCCAGCGGCTCGTCGAAGAGCCGGCGCGCGAAGTTCACCGTGTCCGAGCGCTCGAAGTACATCTGCATGAGATTGAGCACGGGATGCGTCTCGTTGACACTCGTCTCGCCCAGCAGGAAGGGCAGGAGTTGGGGTACGTTCACGGGCTTGGTCTTCTCGAGCAAGCTGAACATCAGCGTGCCGCCCGTTCCGCTCAACACCACGGCCCCGTAGCCCGCGTCGCGCCCGGCGGCCAGCGAGGCCGCGTTGCCACCCTGGGAGTGCCCGTAGAGGGCCACGTGCGCCTTATCGATTTTGAGGCTGCCCAAACCATCGAGGCCGCGCGGAATGGCGATCAAATCGGCCGCCGCCTGCAAGGCATTGTCGCGCGCGGCGCGCGGGTTGAGGAAGTTGTAGACCAGCTCGGTGACCGGCTTGGTCGACTCGCCCTTGCGGTTGGCGTGCAGGGCCCCGTCGTAGCCCAGCACCGCCACGTTGGCCGCGGCCAACTCGCCAGCCAGGCCCATTTCCACGGCCGAGCGGTACGAGCCGCCCGTGCCGTGGCTGTACACCACGAGGGGCCAGCCCGCCGCGGGCGCCGCGCCCTTGGGGACGGTGAGGGCAAGGCACACGTCCTCGCTGCGCTGGATCTGGGCCACGCCCGTCGCGTCCAGCTCCACGCCGCCGCCATCCGCGGGCTGTTCGTAGGGCGCCTTGCCCTTCTGGAACACGGGCAGGTTGATCACGCCCTGGTACTCGTCGAAGGCGCCGTTCGCCTCGGCCATGCAGCCCCGCTCGTGCTCCGTCCCCGTCTTACCATCGTCGCAAGGCGAGACCACCCCCGGATCCCCGCAGCGAACCAGCTTGGAGATGGCGGGCGCGGGCGCGGCCTGCAGGGCTTGCTCGATGCCGGCCAACGGGTCTTCCAGCCGCTCGGTGGTGAAGACCGCGGCCACCAGCAGCTCGGCCTCGGCGAGCTTGGTGGTCAGCTTGCTGTCGGCCAGGTAGGCCCGCAGCGGCGCGTAGGCCACCCAGGCCGCCGCCAGATCGGGATCCGCAGGCGCCTGGGCCCCCAGCATGGCCGCGAAGTCGTCATCCCGCTCCATGGCCACCCCGCTCTTCGCCATGACCCCGCGTTTGACCACGACCATGTACGTGGTGCCCGGACGTAGCGGGTGACCGTAGCGCGGTTGAACGGTCATGAAGTGATCGCACACGTAGGCGGAGCGTCCGTTGTCCGCGTTCCAGGCGCAGCCCTGGGCGTTGCCGTAATCAGGCGAGCTGGGCGTGATGTCGATGAGGTCCACCCTGCCGCCGAGGGAATCCATATCGATGTCCACGGAGAAACGCAGGAAGGTGGCCTGATTGGTGCCGAAGCCCGTGGAATCCGCTTCGATGGCCTGAAGGTAGCGATCCACGAGATCGAAGGTCAGGAAGCGCGCGCCCGGCCGCGGGTGCCCCTCGAGGCTGATCCTGCCGTTCTTCTTTCGGATGTCGTTGGGGAAGGGCAAGCGGTAGAAGTCGACGCTGGACACGGCCGCGGTGCGGGGCACGGCGAACAGCGCCTTGGGTACGGCGCTCGCTTCCGTGGGGCACACGGCCGCCCAGGTGGGGGCCATGGCGGCAGACTGACAAGTGCCGCTCATGCACGACAGGCCGGCCAGGCAATCCGAGGGTTGCGTGCAGGCGCCGTCCAGATCGACCACGCCCGCCTTGGTGCACGTGCCGGTCAGCCCCGACATGGCGCAGATGAGGCCACTGGCACACTCACCATCATCGGCGCACTCGTCACCTGGCTGGCCCGTCCCCGCGGCCGCGCAGCGCCGCTCCAAGGTGCAGTAGTAGCCCGGCATGCACTCGGCGGACAGCATGCAATAGGCACCCTCGATCTTGTTCCCCGGAGCCACGCAGGTGCCCGTCTCCGGGGAGCACGTGAGGCCCGAGCGGCAGTCGGCGAGGTTGGCGCACCTCTCTCCCAGCCGTGCGCCACTCATGATGCCCGCGTCCGCGTCCGCATCGTCGGTCTTGAAATCGAAACATGCGGGCACCCAGAGGGCCAGGCCCCACAAGCAAAGCAGCGAACCGCGAGCATGCATGCGCATGAAAATCTCCTCGCGGCGATCGTAGCTTGAAAGCCGGCCACCGCGCCACCAGCGACGAGCGGCGCGCGTATCCTACAAGTCGGCCTGGGCCAGGGAGAACTTGTTGTTCTTGTCGTACAACACGCGGAAGCTGTCACGCGCATCCGCGGGCAGGAGGCCCTTCACCCGCTGCTGACGGCCGTTCTCGAAGAGGATGAAGACCCGCCGCCCGCGGTGGGTGGCGCACCACTGCTGCATCTTCTCGTCGGCGTGCTCCATGTCGAACACGGTGCGGTCCTCCATGGGTCCTTCGTAGATCTCGTTCTTCGTGTAGAAGGTCTCGCCGCGCCAATACATGTTGTAAGCGATGAGGCGCTCCTCGGGGGAGCGACGCAGCTTGTAGTACTCGGCCACGGTCTGCTTCTGGGACCAATAGGGCGCCACGCCGGGCATGTACACGTCGAGCAGGAACCAGGTGAAGGCGACAGCCGCCCCGCACAGTCCCACCGTTGCCGCGCGCACCCAGCGACGCCAACACAGGGCCAGTGTGGTCAGGGCGAAGAGCACGGCGAACACGACGAGCGGCGTGCGGAAGTCCAACGAGGGAGGCCAGGGGCGGCCCGAGGGGCTGTTGATGTAGTCGTAGGAGAACAACCACAGGAACCGCTGCGGCGAGTTCTTCGCGCTCACCAGGTCAGCCATGATCACGCCCAGCAAGGGCAAGCCGGTGAGCGCCGCCACCCAGGCCCGCCGCAGCACACGTCGCTCGAGCAGCTCATCCAAGAAACAGCCCACCACGATGGCCAGGCCCGGGATGGCGGGCATGACGTAGTGGTGGAACTTGGTCATGGACAGCGACACCACCGCGTAGGCCGACACGAACCAGATGGCGCCCAACCAGTACACTGCCTGCCGGCGCGCGTCCTTCACCTTGCGCATGACCAGCGTGGCCAGGGCCGTGGGCGCCAACGCCACCCAGGGCAGAAGCCCATAGCCCAACTCGCGCAGGAAGTACTCGAAGCTGCCCCGATCCCCGTGGCGGCCGAGCACCATACGCCGCCAGTGGTTGTCGCCGAACAGCTCGTTCCAGAAGGCCCAGCCGTGGCGGATGATCATCGAGTGGTGCCAGGGCGCCGCGACCACGACCACCACCACGATGGACACCAACACGGCCGGCAGCATCTGGGCCCGCCGCAGGCGCCGCCAGTTCCAGGTGAAGAAGAGGTAGGCGATGAAAATGATGAGCGGCAGGCCCAGCCCCGCGAACCCCTTGGCCAACACGGCCAGGCCGCACAGCATGGCCGCGATGTAGAGGTACAGCGGCGCCCGGTAGCGCGCGCGCATGGCGAAAAACAGGCAGGCCAGCGCGGCCACGTAGTACGGGATCATGGCCACCGCGCCCAGCATGATGACCTGGCGCCCCCCCCACGGGACGCGCATGCGCAGCTGCACCGAATCGACGATCAACTGCGGCAGCACGATGACCGCGAAGAGCCCCACCGTCGTGTAGAAGAGCGGGTGGTGCGGCCAGCTACGCCAGCCCTTGCCCCTGCGCGGCAGCTCCTCGTCGCGATCGTCGAGCAGGGCCATAGCGCCCAAGGCCAGGGCCATGGTCATGGGGCCCACGAAGGCCATGTCGGTCATGGCCTGGCGGGCGATAAGGCTGAACATGGGACTGGTGCCGGCCACCAGGGCGGCCAGGAAACCGGCGCGCCGATTCACGAAGCGCGCCACGACCATGTAGATGCCCCACATGGCCAGCACGCCCATCAAGCAGAAGGGAATGCGCACCGCCCACTCGGTGCGCGCGAGCAGGGCCATTTCGCCCGCATCACCGCCGGGCAGGCCGATGCGCGCGATGTGCATGCCGATGCTCATCAGCCAGAAGGTCAGCACCGGCTTGGACCAGAACACATCCGCGTCGCGCGGCGAGCCCGGCCACCACAGGCTGATGAAGTCGCCCCGCTTGGTCATCTGGCGGGCGACCTCTGAGTAGTGCGTCTCCCACGGATCCCATAGGCCGTAGGTGCCGGCGAATGGGATGTAGAGAAGCAGACCCACCAAGATCACCAGCAGCGTCGTCTGACGCTCGGTGAGGCGGTCGAAAAAGCTTACGGCAACCGGCGGCGCCGCGGGGGCCACCGCGCCGGATTGCACCACGCTGTCACTGGTTTTGGGGTTGCTCACGCGGACGTCCTGGCTGAATGGACGTCCTTCCTATCACAGGAATACTGCTCCGGCGGTACCGCGCCTGCCCAACCTGGCTACTCCTGTGCCCCGCGGCACCGCCGGCTCCACCCCTTTGGCGAACTCCCCGAGGATCATCCGTCTCCCAGCACGAAGGACCCCAACCTCCGCCGCCACCCACGCCGACCTGAATCACCGCCCCTGCCATCTCCCGTGCTGATCCGCCCCACCTTTCTTATCGACGCAAGCCGTGCGCACTTTAGCCGGGCTGGTCAGATGGCTCGATCGCCCTCATCATGGGCCGGCCATGGCCGTTCCCGCAGTCACCCTCCGCAAGAAGCTGGCACGCGCCATCCGCCAGGGTCACCCGTGGGTGTACCGGGACGCCCTCGACGCGCCGACGGGTCTGGCGGACGGACAACTGGTCACGGTGGTCGAGCGGGATGGCCGACGCCTGGCCTGCGGCTTCTGGGACGGATCTGGCCCGATCGCCGTGCGCATCCTCGATCTGCAGCCCGTCAAGGACGCCCCCGGCCTGATTGCGCAACGGCTGCGCGAGGCTCTGGGCAAGCGTCTGGCCCGCCTGGACCCCGCGCAGACCAACACCTTCCGCTGGGTCCACGGCGAGGGCGACCGCCTGCCCGGCATCCACGTGGACCTGTACGCCGGCGTGGCCGTGGTGCGCTTCGACGGCGCGGGCGCGCGCGCCTTCTACGGCGATCTGCGCAGCACGCTCAGCACCTGCGCCTCGCCGCTACGCCTGGACGCGATCCTCGATCGACAACAACGGCGTGCCGATGTGCCGCCCATCCAGGTGGTGGAAAACGGCATCCGCTTCTGGGTCGACCTGGGCCAAGGCCAAAAGGGTGGTCTCTTCCTCGATCAGCGCGAAAACCGCCTCGCGGTCGCCGCCCGGTCCGCGGGCCAGCGTGTCCTCAATCTCTTCGGCTACACGGGCGCCTTCTCTCTGTACGCGGCGAAGGCCGGCGCGCGTCGCACGGACACCGTGGATGCGGCCCGCCCTGCCATCGAAGCCGCGCGCCGCAACTTCGAGCTCAACGACCTGCCCCTGGCCGCGGCGGGGCTGCACGCCACCGACGCCTTCGAATTCCTCGCGGCGGCGGCCCAGCGTCGCGATAAGTGGGACGTGGTGATCTCGGATCCGCCCAGCTTCGCGCCCTCGCGCCACGCCCTGCCCAACGCCCGCCGCGCCTATACGCGCCTGCACCGCATGGCCGCCGCCGTCGTCGCGCCCCGCGGCCTCCTGTGCGCCGCCTCGTGCTCCAGCCACTTCGCGCGCGACGAATTCGTGGCCAGCGTGAAAGACGGCGTGGCCCGCGCCGGCCGCCGCTTCGTGCTCGAATCCGTGTCCGGCCCGGGCTTCGATCACCCGACCCTGCCCGTCTTCCCCGAGGGCGACTACCTCAAGTTCGTCATGGGCCGCGTGGAGTAGAGGCCCGCCCTCGCCCCGTGATCGCCCCGCTTCTCAATCAGTGAGCCCTGCGCACCTCCCACGTGAGCCTGCGACGAGAACGCCCAAGCCGGCGACGCGACTACAGCCCGGTGCGCTTCTCCTGCTCGTCTGGGTAGCGCGCGCCTTGCACCTCAATCCTGGCGGCGCCCGCGGCGATGGCCGACAGGTCATCGGCCGTCAGCTCGATGCCCGCGGCACCGAGGTTCTCGTCGAGCCGGCTCAGCTTCGTGGTTCCAGGGATGGGCACGATCCATGGCTTCTGTGCCAGCAGCCAGGCAAGCGCCACCTGCGCCGGCGTCGCGTTCCTTCGCCTTGCGATCTCAGTCAGCAGCTCGATCAACGCGTGGTTCGCCTTGCGCGCCTCAGGCGAAAAGCGCGGCACCGCATTTCGGAAGTCGTTCTTCTCCGGGGCGAATTGCTAGAGCGTACTGGACAGCTGGCCCAACCCCTGATGAGCTGCCGCCTTTGTATCGCTCTTCGCTGATGCCTCTGTCTTCCATTTGACCTTCGCCATCGGGAAAAACGTACTGTCTTTCGGAGGCGAAACGACCATCGCGGGAAGAGGAAAGCAGGTCGCTGAGTGCCGGGCGCCGCTGCCGAAGAAGCCGCGACGGCAGGCGCCCCCGGGACCGCGGCACCGCGTGTTAGATTCTCGGCCGTCATGAAGACCGGCCTGGACCATCTGCCCCCGCGCATAATCGCGCAGCTTCACCAGATCGCCGCGTTCATTCAAACAGACCGTGGACGTGGAGCTGATCGTCTTGTTCGGTAGCCACGCGCGCGGGGATTGGGTCGAGGATCTGGCCAATGGCTACTAAGCGACTACGACCTGCTGGTGGTCGTGGCGAGCGAGGAGGTGGCCGAGGACGATGCGCTCTGGAACCGCATAACGAGGAAGGTGCGGCCCATGGCGGGGCGCACGCCGGTCAGCTTGTTCGTGCACGACTTGGATTTGCGTCCGCGCAGGTGCGTATTGGGCAGCTCTTCTTCAGCGACATCGTCAAGGAATGCGTCATCCTGTACGACTCGGGTCGATGCGCGTTGCCTCAGGCGCGCACCCTGAATGCGGTGGTCTGACCGCGTACGCATCCGCCTCAAGCCCGGTCAGGGTTGCCCTCGTTGCCCTCCCACCCGGCGCCGGGCTCGCCCTCCGGCTTCACACCGTGGCCTCGCCGTGAAAGCCTGGCTCGTGCTCCTCACCACGACCGAGCGTTCAGTAACATGAGCCCCACCAATAGTGCAGAATCTCCCCTTGCGCCGATAAGTACGCGCCCAAGTACATCGGCGAGAAATCATACAAATGGATCATGAGCACCCCAGGCTGGGAAGGCGGATCCGTGTTTTGGGCGAAGATGGCGATACTCCCGTCAACTGGAGTACCCGCGTTTGTGAGACTCGCGCCCCCGACGCCTGCCACCACCTGGACGACACCATTGCTGTTGTAATCCCAGTTTCCGTCAGCATCCTTCGGCCAGAAGCGCTCGAAGTTGTGATCATGCCCGGAAATCGCAAGTTCCACGTTATGGGCTGCGAGGATGCGCCAGATGGCATCCATGGACGCGTTGCTTCCGTGGTTCCCAGAGCTCCACCGCGGATGGTGAAAGTAGACGATACTGCACTGTTCACCGTCGAGCTGCTGGTCCAACCAACTCTGTTGGGTCTGGTTGGACGCCATGTTGGAGTCGAGTCCGATAATCTTCCATGTCGTGCTGCCTACGGTTCGTGTGAAGGAACTGTACGTAGTGCTCACATTGAAATAGCTCTTAAACCCCGCGGCGTTGGCGACGTAATAGTCATGGTTACCGGGTACCGCATGGGTAATGCTCTTGAAAGGGCTCCATACGGGGTCAATGTAGCTGTTGTACTGAGCCGCTGTGCCGGTACTGTTGTTCACCTCTGTCGCCAGGACGTCACTAACGGACGAGTTCTGTATGAACTGAGCGACAAGATAGGCGTTGTCGGTCGCCACGAGAGCCCCTGTCTTGTCGTAGAAATCGCTAACAAAGATCAGGTCAAGATCGTCAGCCACAGCTACGCTTGACGCTGAGAATGTCGACAACAGTATCGACAGCGAGAGCACGTTCATACACCCGATTCTTTTCGCGAGTGTCCGCATCTCTTTCCTCCTCCGTGTACTATGGGACCGCCCTAGTACTCCTCCAGCGGCTGTGTCGAGTGGACATCCAAAGAGAAACACTGTCAAGTGCCCCCCAGATTTGATCGAAGGTCAGCGGGGTGAGCGTCAGGGCGGCGAAAGGCTTGAGGAGCCTGCAGTGAGGGACCGACAGGGCGAGAGTCGACACGAGGCAAAGGCCTTTCCTCGCCATGACGAAACGCCGGCTGACCGCGCTCTTGCTGGTGCCGCGCGTGCGCAGCCAACCACCTGCTCGCGCACGTGGCCGTCCCGGTGGATCTCTGGATCGCAGCCCAATTATCCTGCCAACCGCGGGAGGCGGTCGGTGCAGCGCTTACTTCGCATCCATGGTCACCATGCCGTCGGCATCGAGGCCGTGGCGTTCGGGGGCAAAGCCAGGAGCCTCATGATCGTGTCGAGGTCTGGTGGCTTGGATAGGTGGGCGTCGAAGCCCGCTTCTAGCGCCAGCCTGCGATCCTCCGGCTGGGCGTAACCCGTGAGTGCGATGAGGCGCGCACCGGCGGTCCGCGTGTCGGCCCTGAGAGCGCGCGCGACCGCGTAGCCATCCATGCCGGCGGGTAGCCCGATGTCGCAGATGACGACCTCGGGACGGTACTCCTCGGCCGTAGAGACGCCTTCGCGACCGGTAGCGGCGACCTGCACCCGCTGGCCCTCGAGTTCAAGGAGGTCGCGCAAGCTCGACGCCGCGTCCTCGTTATCTTCAATGATCAGCACGCGGCGTTTCGCTCTTTCCAGCGCCGGTCGCGCCGTCGCCACGGGCGCGTGGCTCGCCTGCGCGGCCAGCGGGAGCTTGACGGTCAGGCGCGCCCCGCGCCCGAGGCCTTCACTGCTCGCACGCACCTCGCCCCCGTGGAGCACGACAATTTCCTTCACCAATGCGAGGCCGAGGCCCAGCCCTCCCTGACTGCGATCCGCGGAGCGCTTCGCCTGCGCGAATGGCTGAAAAAGCCGCGCCAGCGTCGCGGCGTCGATGCCCTCCCCCGTGTCCGAAACCGCCAGCACCACGTGGCCCGAGTCCTCCATCCCGACCTCGAGGCTGACCCGGCCGCCGGGTGCCGTGAACTTGAGCGCGTTGCTGAGCAGGTTGCCCACGACCTGGACCAGCCTCGCGCGATCGCCTTCGACCCAGACTGGAGTTGGCGGTATGGCCAAGTCGAGTTCAAGCCCCCGCTCGACGAACGCCGCCCGGTGGTCGTCGGCTGTGCGCTGGATGAGCTCTGCGAAGTCGACCACGGATCGCCGGAGTTGGACCGTTCCGCGCGTCACTCGCGTCACGTCCAGCAGGTCATCGACCAGCCGCGAAAGCTGTTCCGTCTGCCGATCGATGACCGCAACCGCCCGGGTGACTTCGGGGTCGCCGCGACCTGCGCGCTTCAGCAGGTGGATAGAGTTGGTGATTGGCGCCAGCGGATTGCGCAGCTCATGGCCCAGTAGCGCGAGAAACTCGTCCTTATGTTGGTTGGCCTCGCGCAACGATTCGACCAGCTCCGCGTTCTGGCGTGCCATTCCCTCGGCCGCCTCCCGCATTGCAGATTCCTCCGCGAGGAGCCGGGCATTCTCGGTCGAGATCGCCGCCTGCGAGGCGATGAGCTCGAGCGCGGACAGCCGCTCGGCCGTAAACGCGCCGCTCGCCAGGCGGTTCTCGAGATAGAGCACGCCCGCGACGTTGCCTCGCGAGACGATGGGCAGGCCCAGCGCCGAGCGCGGGCGAGCGCTGGCGAGATACGGATCCGAAGCGTAGGCGGCCTCGTCGAGCTCCTTCGCCCCGACGACGACCGGCTCAAGGGACACCTGCGCGCGGCGAACGATGGCCACCGGCACCTTTGAAGGGTCCACGAGCGACGACGCCAGCAGCCGGGTGACGACCTGCTCTTCCTCCATGGCAGCTTCGGCCTCAAGCGTCAGCTCGTCGCCCTTCGCGAGCAGAAGGGCACCGCGCTGCGCCCCGCTCTGCTCGAGCGCCACCTCCAGCAGCGTTCCAACCAGCCGATCGAGGCGGAGCTGCCCGGAGATGGTCTGGGAGGCCTTGGTGACCGAAAGCAGGTCGAGCTCCTCGCTGCGCAGCGCGAATGTGGTCGTGGCAGCGGGCGTACGAATCAGTGGACGCAAGAGTGGACGCAGAAGTAGTCGGTCGAGCTCGCGGACCTTGCCCTCCGCACCCCAGCGTAAATAGCAGGCGCGGGCCTCGCGCAGGTACGTCTCGGCCACGGCGGCGAGGCCCCGCGCTTCGTAGTGCCTGGACGCGAGCTCCCAGGCCAGTGCCTCGTTCTGCACGAACCCGTTCTCGCGCGCGGAGCGGATGGCCTGCTCGTAGTGCTGTTCGGCCTCGATTGGATGCCCCTCGACACGAGCCTGCTCCGCCGAGAGCAGCGCATACCGGTTCTCGAAATTCGCGACGCAGTTCTCGGCCCAGACGCGGTTTCGCTCGATCTCGGCCTTGAGCCTGCGCAGAAGCCTGTCGCGCTCCTCAGGCGATGCCGATTGGCTGCATGCCGCTGCGCTCAAGCCCGAAAACAGCGAGTGTTCGCAGGTCTCCCAGAACATTTGGGAACCGGAGAGATCGCTGTCGGCCTCCCAGGCCGCGAGCAGTGCCTGCCCCGGATCGCCGAAGAGAAAACGCTCCTGTAGCGCGCGGACGTGATTGAAGTAGCGGAACCCCGGCATCTGTGAGTCGAGGCGTCCCTCAAGGCCCGCGCTCTCGCTCGACGACTCGGGCTGACCGCGCAGCCGGTGGATGAGCCGCCGCTGCGCGAGCAGGACGCGCTCTACGTCGCCGTAGCGGGCGCTCTGCACGAACGCCAGGTAGCCCGCCGCGGCCTGGTCGACCTCCTCCAGCGGGTCCCCACAGGCGAGCCTGACGGTGATCATGTCCAGGGCGGAGAAGCAGGCATAATTGAGCTGGCCCGCTTCGAGCCCGGTCCGCAGCGCCGTTTCAAGGTAAGGAACGGAAGTGCGAATGTGGTTTCTCCACAGGCGGCATAGATAGCCGTAGACGATCAAGGTGGCGACCCAGCTCTCTCGCCAGCCCTCGCGCTCCGCTAGGTCAAACCCCGCCTTGCCGAAGCGCTCACCTTCCGAATAGCGTCCGAGGAGCGGCCCGACGCAAGCACCGAGGTGGGCGTAGCCGCAGGGCGAGCTTGGCGCCGGGCCATACTCGATGCTCAGCCTTACCGACTCACACGTCAGTGCAAAGGTCAGGTTCACATCGGAGTTCGTTGCCGGCGCGCCTTCCACGAAGGCGTCCAGGAGGGCACGCACATCGGGATCGGTCGTCGGGGGCAGGCTGGCAAGGTCCTCGATCCGGCGAGAGCCAAGCTTGCGCATCAGGGCAGCATAGCGATCAGCGATCGTCTGGCCGGGCGGGTGGCGCTCGATGCCGAGGCCGAAGAGACCGGCGCACGAAAGCAGCGCGTCGACAGCCGCATCGAGGTCCCCGCGGGTGATGGACAGCTCGATCCGCACGACATAGGCCGCGAGCTTATCCGCCAGGGTCTCGGCGTGCGTCAGGACCTGGCCGAGGCACCGCTCGGCGCTGTCGAAGGATCCGTCGAGGTACTCGCAGCGCGCACGCTCGAGGTGGAGATCCCGGGCAAGCTCGTAGCGGCTTTGCCAAGCATCGGCGGGCAGCATCGCCATGCCCGCGGCGAGGTAGCCCGCAGCAGGGCCGAAGGCCGCCGTGGCGGTCGCCCTCCTCGCCGCGAACCGATCGAGCTCCGCCAGCCAAAGGCGCTCGTCCGGCGTGGCGATGAGGGCGGCGCTTCGGTTGAGCTGGTTGACGATGTCGAAGACGCGCTCGTTCAGGCTCTCCTGAGGCGTACGGGCAGCCAGCAGGCGCCCGAGGCGGAGGTGCGTCCTCTTGCGGCGCTCCTCTGGAATGAGAGCGTAGGCGGCCTGCTGGATCCGATCATGCGAGAAGCGGAAGCGGTCACCGGAAAGGAGCATCAGTCCCTCGCCGACCAAGTCGCGAAGCTCTCGACGAACCTGCTCCTCGGTTCGGCCGCACAGCTCGGCCAGCGGGGCGGCATCGACGATGTGCCCGGCGCACGCGGCGAGCTCGAGCGTCTCGAGCAGCGGGGCCGGGAGGCGCTTGAGCTTGGCGACCATCAGGTCGACGACGTTGTCGGTGTGGCCGCGGGCACGTGCTCCGGCGATGTCGCAGCGCCAGACGAGCGCCTCGGCGTCGAATCGGATGAGGCCATCGTCGTGCAGCAAGGTCAAAAACTGGATGGCGAAGAAGGGGTTGCCTCCGGTCCTCTCGGCTACGAGATCCGTAAGCGTAGTTACCCTCTCGGGCGGCTGCCGTAGTGCGCCTCCGATAAGCCCCTGCAGCTGGTCGCGTGACAGAGGCGGCAGCGCCCACTCCTGCACGGCGCAGCCCGCTTGCCGCACGCGCGAAACCGCTGCGGTCGCGGCATGATTCGCGTCCCCTTCGTTCGCCCGGTAAGCCACGAGCGAGAGGATGAAGCGCGTTTCTGGATTCGTCAGAACGTCGGTGAACATCTCGAGGCTGGCCGAGTCGGCCCATTGCAGGTCGTCGAGGAACGCGACCAGTGGCCGCTCGCGGGTGGCCAGCACGGCGAGGAACTGACGAAAGACGTGCTGGAAGCGGACCTTGGCCTGGCTAAGCGGGAGTGGCGGGATCTCCGGCTGCTTACCCAGGAGAAGCTCGAGCGACGGGATGAGCTCGACGATCACCTGTGCGCTCGCCCCGAGCGCGCCCAGGATCCGCTCCTTCCAGACCGACACCTCCGGCTCGCCCTGCGCCAGGATGTCTAGTACAAGCCCGCGAAGCGCCTGAACGATCGTTGAGTAGGGGATGTCGCGCTTGTCCTTGTCGAACTTCCCCGTCAAAACGAGCGCCCTGTCCTGCACGCTGCGGCCGAGCATCTTGACGAGAGAGGACTTGCCCACGCCGGGATCCCCTCTAACGGCCACGAGCTCGGTATTGCCGGTGGCGGCGACCCGGTCGAAGGCGGCCCGCAGCTTCGCGGTCTGCTCCTCGCGTCCAAGCAGGCGGGAGGGGATCTCGAAGCGGTCCGACACGTCGAACTCGCCGAGCTCGAAGGCGGCGATGGCGCCACGACCGCGCCAATCATTCAAACAACGCTTGAGGTCGTGCACGAGCCCTCGGGCGCACTGGTAGCGCTCCTCCGGCATCTTGGCCAGGAGCTTGAGGACGATGCGCGAGAGCGGAGCGGGAAGGCGGTCGACGTACCGCTCCGGTGGCGCGGGCGGCCGGGCGACATGACAATGGACCCACTCCAGCGGGTCGTTTGCATCAAAAGGCAACCGGCCGGTGATCATTCGGTAGAACACGATGCCCAGCGTGTAGAGATCGGTCCGCGGATCGAGCGGGCGATTGATCCGGCCCGTTTGCTCGGGTGACAGATAGGGAAACGAGCCTTCGATCAGCCGGGGGGGCTCGCTCTCCGCCTGCTGCTCACGCGGCAAGCGCGAAGCGAGGCCCAGGTCCGTCAGCCAAACCTGTCGCGTTGTCGGATGGACCAGGATGTGCTCGGGCATAAGGTCCTTGTGGATCACGCCGGCGTGGTGCAGGGCCGCGACCGCTTCTGAAATCGCGCTCGCCAGTTCGAGAAATGTCTCGATTGGCAAAGGCCCGCAGAGCATCGCGTCGAGCGGTTCGGCCCCGGTGTCCTCGATGACGAGAGCGGGCATTCCGCGGACGGTCTCCAAGGCCAGCGGCCTGGCAATCGAACCAAGATCCAATCCAGATCCAATCTCGAACTCGTTGCGCAGTCGCTCCAGCGCCCTTCCGCCGCTGTGCCGCAAGTCGAGGGCCTTGATCAAGACGGGACGCCGGTCCGCTTCTCGGACGGCTCGTAGGATCGAGGTGCGTTCGTCCTGGTGGACGACTTCGACGTTGAGATAGCGAGCTTCGCTCATGGTCGCGATGTGACCTCTGCCAAGATGAACGTAGTACGAGGGCGCTTATCACCAGACGGGGGGACTGCTCGCGAGACGAGCGCGGCCCAGCTTTCGCCTGCACCGACCTCGGCGTTGCGCTCGATATGAGCGTCAACCGGCGAGCCCACGTCGCCGCGCACGCGAGCTGCCAACCCTTGCGACGTCACGTTCATCGCGGATTCGTCTTCGTTGTTTATGCGCACGACGTATGTCCTCGAAGCTGTCCACGTCCCGCAGCACCGAGCGCGGGTCCAATGCGCAGAACAGGCCGCGCTCCGCGTCTGCCCGGAGCCCCCCCGACGTCCTGGCCGCGGTGCTCGGCGGTCAAGAAAGATAGAGGCCCAACGCGCCGGGATGCCGACAAACACGACTAACTTGCGCAAACGACGCATGGACCACTCCGAGCCAGGGGGCGCGCGGGTTTGGGCCGTCGGTGGGACCCTTGAAATAGTAGCAAGAGGCAGACGGCTCGTCGCTTTCGAAGCCAACGATTTGCCAGTCATTCAAGAATTCGCCGGAATTCCGCAGCCCATGAACCCGCGCCGCTCGTCCAGCACGAACGCCCGCAGCGTGCGCCCCTCCGGCGGATCGGTCCCCTGCTGCTCGAACGTCAGCAGGTGCTGCTGCAGCGGCCGATACAGCGCCGTCTTCTCCGGTTTCTGGCGTACATACCTCGGTCCGGCGCGAGCCCGTGCGCATACCGCTGCCTCCACAAGCTGGCCTTCCCGGCCTGCACGTCGCGAAGGTGCGTCTCGGCGCCCACGACCGAAGCCCGGCGCAATACTGCACCAGGAAGAGGGCCCGGCGAAAGCAGGAGCCGCCCAGTCGCTGAATGAGGCCCAGGAGGCGGTTGAGCTGGTTGACGATGTCGAAGACACGCCCGTTCAGGCCCTCTGAGGCGTACGGGCAGCCAGCAGGCGCCCGAGGCGGAGGTGCGTCCTTCCACGGCGGAGCGTAGGCGGCCTCCCGGACTCGATCATGCGAGAAGAGGAAGCGGTCACCGGGAAGGAGCATCAGTCCCTCACCGACCAAGTCGCACGGCTCTCGACGCACCTGCGCCTCGTTTCGGCCGCCCTTGCGCGGGAGGTTGACAGGGGACGAGGCGTCGTCTATTTCTGACACGACAGAACTTGCTGACCCACCTGCCGTAACAGGAGGCACCATGCGAATGCTGGACAGGATCGCGCTGCTGATCGTGTTGATTCTCGGGATTGGCCACGTCGTGGCGACCATTCGTTACACGCCGGGCGTGAACGAGGCCGCGGCGTGGTTCTCCGGCTCGGGCTTGGCGCTGCTCTTTGCCGGTCTCCTCAACCTTGCGCGACTCCGGACCAAGGAAAACGCGCCTCGACGGCTCTGTGTCCTGGCAAACCTACTCACCCTCGCCTGGCTGGGGCTGGTCTTGGCGGTGCTCCCGGCGGTGCAGGCCTTCTTGGCGGCGGGAGCCGTCCTCGCCATGACCATTGGCGCGCTGGTTCAGCGACGTGCCGCTCCGGCTTCGGAGGGTTGAATCTCGATGAGGGACAACAACCCCGCCAGGCCCGGTCGCAAGCTGAGGTGGCTCATCGTTGCCTACCTCGCCCTCGCCACGGTGGCGGTCCTCTTCACGCGGGTACTATGGCGTTCGGTCCCGTTCGACCTCGCCAGCTACGCCGCGTGGGCCGGCATCCTGCTCGCGTTGCTCGCCCTCGTCTCGCTGGCGAAGCCGCAGAGGTGGCTCGGCATCCCGACGCGATCACGTGCAGCCATCTGTCTCGGGTTCGGCGGCGCCATGACGTGCACGGCCCTCGCGTGGCCCGCTCGGGTCCACCACCGCTCAACCGACGGACCCGGTCCGCTGCCCCTCGACGCCTATCTGCCGGACTATCAGTCCGTCGAGTACCACGAGGCGCGCACCCGGGCGTCGCTGGCCAGTGTCCGGGCCGCCGCCCGTCAGGTGTCGCTGGCGGACATGCCCGGCGCTCGGCTGCTCATGGGGCTGCGCAATCTCGCCTCCGGAAGGCTGGAATCGGCGTCGACCGAAACCCCACTGCTCGACGTGATGACGGGTCCAGGATCCCCGTTCATCATCCTCGACACCCGGCCCGAGGGGATTGTCCTGGGGATGGTCGGGCGCCCTTGGGCGGCAGACCGCTCGCCGCACGTGAACTCGCCCGACGAGTTTCGCGCCTTCTCCTCCGCTGGACACGTGCGTGTGGTGTTCGACCTCCGCGCGGCCCAGGATGGAGCGGGCGAGGTTCGTCTCTCGACAGAGACCCGTATCCTGGGCAACGACGTCGAGGCCCGACGGCTGTTCGCGGGCTACTGGCGGCTCATCTATCCGGGCAGTGCCATCATCCGCCGGGTCTGGCTGGACGCGATCATCGCCCGCGCGGAACGCGCTCCGTGATCCGGTCGAGCGCCCGGTCGCAGATCCACCTTGACCAGCGACCAGCCGTCCTGCAGCTTCTGTCAGTACAGAATGAACACCGAAAAGGCTCTCTCCGGCAAGCCACTTCCCGGCTCGGTCACGAGGTTCATCCTCAATTGGGGCGAGATGGGAGCACGGTGGGGAATCAATCGGACGGTGGCGCAGATCCAGGCTCTGCTGTTCGTCTCGAAAAAGCCGCAGACGGCAGACGAGATCGCGCAGGCCCTCTCGGTGGCGCGATCCAACGTCAGCACCAGCCTGCGTGAGTTGCAGGGGTGGGGGCTGGTCAAGGTGGTTCACGTTCTCGGCGATCGACGCGACCACTTTCAACCCATGGGCGACGCGTGGGACACGCTGCGGGTGATCCTGGAGCAGCGCAAGCGGCGCGAAATTGACCCGACCATCGATCGCCTGCGCGATTGCCTCGCCCAGGTCGAGAGCGAGCGCAAGGAGGAGCGCGATGATTTTGCCGAGGATCGCCTTCGCGAGTTGCTGGCTCTCTTGGAGACGATGAACACCTGGTACGACCAGGTGCAACGCCTACCCCGCTCGACTTTGATGAAGCTGGTCAAGCTCGGTGCCAAGGTGGGCAAGCTGCTCGACGGAATCCGAGGCTGATTTCCGGGTCGCGCGCGGCGGCCGCCTCGGGCAGCTCCAGCTCGGTGGCGCCGTCGAGGAGGTCGGGCCGGGAGTGCAGGTCACCTGCCCTGGTTCACTCCGCTGGGGCGCGACCAGGCAGGCTCAGACACGGCGTTCTCCACGAAAAGATCACGCCCGGATCGGAATGCGTCTACGGCTGCGCCGACGAACTCGTCATTTGTTGTGCACGCCTGGAGCGGCTGCCCGCGGCGGCTGGCGGACCGGAGAGGTCGGTGATTCGGCTGAGGATGCGCTATGACTCCGCTGGAGATCGCCGGGAAGGCACTGACCATCCTTTGCATACAGCCGGACCATCGCCTTGCCCTCTATGCTGAGGGAGAAAAACTCGTGTGGATCAATTTGATCTCGAACTTCACGCTGACGCCATGACGCTGCCAACGCCAAGCCGTTGGCCGGACGCTTGGAAACGACGATGGTCAAGACCAGGACCGTGATCAAATCGCTGCTGCCGGCGATCCTCTTCCTCGCCGGCGCGGCGGGGTTCTGGCGCTGCCGCCACACTCACTTCTGCGAGTGTGGCCACCTCGCTCACAACCCGCTCACGCTTGACCAGCTCCTGCTGGACGCGTCCTGGACGACCGCCTGGTTCGCCGCGGCCTTGCTGATCGATGGGCAAGCTCCCGACTGTGCCCACCGTCGACGAGGTCGAGGCCATGCCACCGATCCCGGCGACCACCGATCTAGCCATCTCCGCCCTCCCAGATTGGAGGCGAGCAGATGCCCACGCGCCGTGGCCGGCCGGCCCGCCAAGGCGATGTGCGACGAGGAGCGGCCGCGGCGTGTTCCTCACTCTCGGGTGCCGAGAGCGCATCAGCGCCTCATCGTTAGTACCCAGTCGATCCGATGAAGGCTGGCGGGGCGGTCAGGTACGCGACCATGGCCCAGCCCGCGAGCCCGACGATCGCGGTGAGGAGGATCAAGGAGGCCGTGCGAGGCAGACGCGCCAGACGCGTTTCGACGGCGGTCTGGCGCCGCAAGAGAATCGGCAGGCCTAGGACCGCTCCCGCCAGGAAGAAGGTGCACACGGCCCCCAGACGCTCCAGGCCACGCATCAGGTTGGCGCCGGAGATCAGGTACAGGGCGCCCGCGACCACGATCCAACTCGCGGCGTCCAGCAACCAAGGCGGCCGGCGTTCGGGTGGCCTCTCCCGTGGCCTGGCCAGCAAACGACGCAGGAGGAAGGCGCCACCCAGGAGCAGCGGCGGGAGCATCAAGGTGCTGAACACGGGCGAGAAGTCGGACAGAGCGCCGGTCGCGATGAACCCGAGTGGACTGAGGACCAGGCCCACCAAACAGGCGCCCAAGCCGAGAGCAGGAATACGTTCGGCTCTCATCTCAAACACGGCGTGATGTACGCGTCCTTCGCGATGGCCACAACCTTGGGTGCCAGAAGACGGAACTCCGTGTAGTCAGCCAAGATCTCCTCCGCTGCTGGAACGTTGCCTTGCCCGGGAGCCACTGCACGAGCCCGAGGCACGCGACAGGAACTCAGCGCCACTATAGGCCAGCTCCCGACGCCGCGCGCTCTTCCATGTTCGGCACGCCATCAGGCGTGGCGCCACGCCGTCCGCGCGCAGAAGCTCGGCGTCCAGCGCGAGTTGGAACGTCCGCGCGACTGGTTGGTCGAGCTGGCGCGCAGCCCGGACGAGCCCCGGGCCCAGACCTGGACGCCCAGACTGAAGACGCTACCGACGAGCTGGAGATCTCGTCCAATCACCGCAACGACGCCCCACGCGCCATCGAGCCCCTGCGCACCTCCGTGCTGTTGCCTGTCGAGGACGTCAACCGCGAGCTCAACCGCCTGGAAGGTGATCTGAAGAAGCTCTTCCCCGACGCCCCCAATCGTGCGCCTCCTGCCTGGCCGTCCGCGCCAAGCCTCCTCACCCAACGGCGCCTGCCGACCCACCCCGGGCCACCAAGTAGCCGCGAGCCGAGCAGAAAAGGGGCAGCCACCCCCGGTGGCCCCGTGTCGGCCGAACCGAAATGCCCGATCCAGACGTGGAGGAGACTCCCCGAGTGAGCACGAACCCGCGATCCAAGCCTGGTAGTTGCTCTCTGGCTGAGCCCGAGCGCGGCGGATGGCGGCACGGCGCCGCACCGTGTTCCTGGGAAGGAACGTACCGAGGCGCCGATTCCGAAGTGGGCCCAAGACATGCCCCCTCCTCATACGAGCGAGTACCTCCTTGAGCTCCAAAGAAGGATCGAGCGTGGGAAGACGGTGCGAGTTCGCGCCGTCGTGAAGGCATTCCTCCCGATCGCCTTGTCATCGTTCGACTTGACTGACGGTGGATTCCACAGCGCTGGCACCAGGGTGACGGTCGCTTCCCCGAGGGAGTACAGCGGATTGGTACTGCTGGTACACCACGACCAGGCGCCGGCCGAGAGCAGTTGCTGGCGAGTGCCTGGTTGTTCCATGGAGTTCGATCTACACGAGCGCATGCTTGAAGCGCGGCTCGCTGGCATTTCCACCGTACCGTGCTTCTCTATGCCTCCTCTCTCGAAAACACGGTTCTCGACCAACCTGTCTTTCGGAGGCGAAACGACCAGCGCGGGAAGAGGAAAGCAGGTCGCTGGGTGCCGGGCGCCGCTGCCGAAGAAGCTGCGATGGGAAGCGATCTTGGGACCGCGGCCCGGTGTGTTAGATTCAGGTCGTCATGAAGACCGACCTGGACCATCTGCCCCCACGCAA
>JAEXQJ010000058.1 GCA_023438785.1 Pseudomonadota bacterium | reverse complement strand
CAGGGGCGCCGTCGCCCCCGCCGGTTGCAGCTCGACGTTGATGCGCAGGGTCTGGCCGGCTTCCTGGAAGATCTCCTGGCGCCAATCCTTGTACTTCGGATTGCCCTTGATCTCGATGACGTGGCGTCCGGGGGCCACGCGAAAGGCCTTGAAATTCGTGGTCGCCTGCTTGCCCTGGTCATCCACCGTGAAGGGCGCGCCGTCCAGCCACACCAGGCCGCCGGGTGGCTGGCTGGTCAACTCGAAGCCGGTCTCCGGCGAGGCCTCCAATCTCACGTCCATGCGTTCGAATTGGCCGGCGCGGATTTCGATCTTCTGCTCGCGGGGCAGATAGCCTTCGCGACTGAGGGCCAGGTGATACGCACCGGGGCGCCTTTCGACGACGAACGGCGGACCATCGCGCAGGGGCGTGCCGTCCACGAGGACGCGCGCATCCAGAGGCTCCACGTTGACCTGCAGCTTGCCTGGCCGCGACAGGTAGACGTACGCGCCACCACCGCCCGCGATCATGAAGGCCAGGAACAGGGCGTAGTACTTGAGCCGCGATGGCGGCCGCATGTAGCGCGCGGCCTGGGGCTGCGCATAGCCCGGCGGCAGGCCCGGCCCGGGCGCGGGCTGCAGACTCTGGAAGGCCAGGCTGGGCGCGTGAAGGGTGGGGACCGGGGCGCCGGGCAGCGGTCCGGCGGGCACACCCAACAAGGTCTGGCGCAGGGCCGGGTTGGGCGGCGGGGCCACGGGATGGGTCGGGGCAGCAAAGGGCGGCCCGGGCACCTCCAGGTTGAGGTGAGGCTGCTGGATTGGCGGCGTGGGCGCCAAGCTGGGCGCCGGCCACGTGGGAGCCGGCGGCTGCGCCATGGGCCGAGGCATGGCGGTCTGGCCCACGCCCAACGCCGTCTGGCGCAGGTTGGGCACGGGGAGAGGGGCCGAAGGCCGAACCGGCAACAACGGCGCGCGCGGCGGCGGGGTCACCGTGGCCCCTTCGGTCAGCTCCTTCATCAGAGCTTCAGAAGGTCCGCCCGCAACGGTCTTGTCGTTGGTCTCGAACTCCTCTGCCTTGCCTAAGGCCGCTGGATCGCGATCGAAGATCTCGGTCTCCATCTCCTCGTCGTCCCAGTCCAAACCCTGGTTCGAAGAGGCGGTCGCCTTCTGTAGCGCCACCGGCGGCGGGGTGGCCGCGGTGTCCACCTCGAGATCCTCTACGTCGTCCACATCAGGCATCTCGTCTTCCTGCCGTTGCCCCGTCGCATAGGTCCGCTTCATCCACGCGGACAGGTCCTTGCGCGAGGAGAACTGGCCGACGGAGTACAAGAACGCCTGCAGATCGTCGTGCAGGTCGATGGCGTTCTGGTAACGGTCCTCCACATCCTTGGCCAGGGCCTTGAGGACGATGCGTTCGAGCTGTTCGGGTATCTGCGAGTTGAACGACGAGGGCGGCACGATGTCCACGTTGCGCACCTTCTCCAACGTGGAAAAATCACTCTCGCCGACGAAGAGCCGCTCGCCGGTGAGCATCTCGTACAAGATGATGCCCAGGGCGAAGATGTCGCTGCGGCGGTCGATGGGCAGGCCGCGCACCTGCTCGGGCGACATGTAACCGAACTTGCCCTTGAGAATACCGGCCTGGGTCTTGGAAGCCTTGCCCGCCGCCTTGGCGATGCCGAAGTCGATGAGCTTGACCTCGCCCTCATAACCGATGAGCACGTTCTGCGGCGAAACGTCGCGGTGGACCAGGTTGAGCGAGCGCCCCTGGCCATCGCGCTTGTTGTGCGCGTAGTCCAGGCCCTCGCATACCTGCATCACCACGTAGCAGACCTGCGGCATGGGCATGGTCCGCTTGTGGCGGCGCATATCGTCGAAGATGCTGCGCAGATCGCGGCCGGCCACGTACTCCATGGCGATGAAGTACGAGTCGTCGACCTTACCCAGGTCGAAGATCTGGGCGATGTTCGCGTGCTGCAGTTGCACCGCGATCTTCGCCTCGTCGATGAACATCGTGATGAACTCTTCGTCCTCCGCGATGTTCGGCAGAATGCGTTTGACCGCCAGCAGGCGCTCGAAGCCTTCCACCCCGACAGCCTTGGCCTTGAAGACCTCGGCCATGCCCCCGACGTTGATGCGTTCGAGGAGGTAGTACTTTCCGAATGGGGTAGGTTTGCTCAAGGTCTACCCGGATACGCGGGCCAAGCCCGACGGTTCGTAAGGTTTATTGCGGGGAAAGGGGGGCGAAGTCAAGATAGCCTCCTGCGCCAAACGGCCTCAATCCTCAATCCAGACCTTGGTCATGCGATCACCCTTGCGGATTTTGTCCACGACCTCGATGCCCGAAATCACCTGACCAAAGACCGTGTGCTTGCGATCCAGGTGCGGTTGCGGGCTGTGGCAGATGAAGAACTGCGAGCCACCCGAGTCAGGCGCGGCGGTCTTAGCCATGGAGAGGGAGCCGCGCAAGTGGACCTGCCGCTTGCCCTTGAGCTCGTCCTTGATGGTGTAGCCTGGGCCGCCCGTGCCGGTGCCCAGAGGGCAGCCGCCCTGGATCATGAAGTCCTCGATGACGCGGTGAAAGGTCAAGCCATCGTAGTACGGCTTCTTGACCTTCTGGCCCGTCTTGGGATCAGTCCACTCCTTGGTCCCCGTGACCAGACCCACGAAATTCGCCACCGTGCCCGGCGCATCGTCCTCGAACAACTCGACCACGATTTCTCCCTTGCTGGTCTCGAAGTGGGCTTTCTTCATTGGGACACATTACCCCAGGGTCGGCCATCGGTGTAGCCGCAGATGGTGGGTGGGGTCGACGTAGTGCGCGGGACGCAACCTTGTGCAAGGTGCCGCGATAAGCGGTCAGGAGGCACCCATGTCGACAAGCCGCATCGAATCCCATTCCTCGACCACCATGAGCATCGAACCCACGCGTGCACGCCAGACGGAGCGCCCGGCCACCCCGTTTCGCGACGTCCTCGCCACCAGCGTGGGCGTGCTGGCCAGCGGCGCCCAGGTCGTCTCGGGCGTGGTGGCGGGCCCCTTGGCCGCCGCTGCCGTTCGTCAGGTCGGAACGGATGTGCAGACCGGCATCGTGGGCTCCACGGCCGGCGTCGCCACGGGCGTGGCGGGTGGCCTGGACGCCAGCACGGCGACCGCGGCCGCGAGCGGCGGGACCGATCTCGCCAGCATGCAAGTCATGCAGCAGGAGAGCCAGGCGTTCAACATGCAGCTGCTGGCCCTGCAGAACGAAGTCCAGCAGGACAATCAGCGCTTCTCAACCGTCTCCAACCTCATGCGCGCCCGACACGACACGGCCAAATCAGCCATCTCCAACATCCGCGGCTGACCGGCTCCGCATGGCCAGGCCATGGAATCCGGGCCCCGGACGCTGTGGTAGTGTGGGAGCGTCGTCATGAAGATCTCCAGACCGCCATCGGGAGCAGTGCCAGGTGCGCCGGGTGGCTCGCCTGAGATCAAGGCCACCCAGGGCAAGGACTTCGCCGCCAAGCTAGACAAGGCCGCGGAGGCGCGCGCCCCGCAGAGTGCGACGCGCGCCGCCGAGGCCAAAGGAACGCGGGGCGTACCGGGCGTGGCGGAGGTGAGCGCGGATCTGCGCGCGGGCCGCATCACCCCGCAGGTGGCCCTGGATCGGGTGGTGCAACGGGTTCTCGACCAGCAGGTGGGCGCCAACGCCCCCGCGGCGGTGCGCGAAAAGCTCGGCGCCGTGCTTCGCCAGACCTTGGAGGACGACCCGGTTCTCGCGGCGAAGGTGCGCTCGCTCAGCGGCTAGAGCACCGAACGGTTTGAAGACCGAGCGAAGACGTGGAGATGCGAGCAGCCCGAGGCGCGAGGAGGGAGAATACTCGACGTATTTGACCGACGAGCAACGAAGGAATGCGACGCAGATCCGCGTTTTCGCGACCGATTCAAACCATTCGGTGCTCTAGAGCACCGTCGGCCGTCAGCTCATGGCCTTGCGGGCGGCGTCACGGCGGTACGCAAGCAGCTCGCGTACCTTGGGGGGCATGGTGATCTGCTCGGTGTCCCGCGTGGCCAACGCCTCGGCCAGGATGGACGCACGCTCCGAGCCAGCGGTCTTCTTATCGATGATGATGAACCACTCGCCCTTGACCTTGCACAGCCCTCCCCCACCGGTGGGTCCCGCGGCGGCCAGATTCTCATAGCGCACCTTGATGCCAAGCTGGCTGGCCACGTTCTCCAGGGCTTCGCACAACTGTTCCGGTTTCATGAGGTCGGCCTCTCTCGCTCCGAGTGGGTTGCCATCAAATGGTGATGGGCAGGATGACCAGGAAGGTTGTACCCCTCCCGAGTTGGGTCTGGAAACTGATCCGACCCCCATGGGCGTACACGATGCTGCGCACGACGGACAGCCCCAGACCTGTTCCGCTGCCGGCGGGCTTGGTCGTAAAGAAAGGATCGAAGACGCGCGCGCGGTCCTCTTCTTTGATCCCTGAGCCGGTGTCGGACACGGACAGGCTGACGCGCGCGTCTCGCTCGCTGGCCGTGCGCACGCGAATCGTGCCTCCCGTGCCACCCAGGGCGTGCGCCGCGTTGGTCACCAGGTTGGTCACCACCTGCATCAGTTGATCGCGGACCGCGTGAATGGGCGGCAGGTCAGGGGCCAAATCGCGCTCCAGGTCGGCCTTGGCGTCGAGCAGCACATGCTCGCAGAACGACAACGCGTGCTGGACGACGTCGTTGAGAGCGAAGGTCTCCACCTCGCTCATCGAGGGACGGGCGTAGTTGACCAAGTCCTTCGAGAAGCGACGGATCCGCTCGGCCCCGTCCTGGATCCGCTTGAGTCGCTCCACATCGACGGGCTCGAAGGCGTTCGCGACGCGACCCTGGGCGACCAGGCTGGCCTTGCGCAAGACAGCCTCGGCACACACCTGGATGGAGGTGAGCGGATTGTTGATCTCGTGGGCCACCCCGGCGGCGATCTGACCCACCGTGGCCAGCTTTTCGGCATGGATCACCTGCCGCATGAGGCGATTGGTGTGCACCATGGTGGCCGCCTGGTTGACCAACGGCTCCACCACCGCCTTGTCTTCTACGATGGGCAGCGGGGACGCGGTCGAGGAGTTGGGATACGCGATCTTGACCTCACCCAGGGCCGCATCACCGGCGACCATCAGAACCGAAAAACCGACGCGGGCGTCGCTCGGCAGGCCGTGGGCCGGGACCTGGGTCGAGTCGTGGGAACCGGGCTCGAAAAGCGTCAGCACGATGAGCCGCTCGGGCAGAAGGCCGCTCAGAAGCTCGTGCAGGCGCTGGATCACGGCGGTTTCGGGTAGGTCCGCCCCGGCATTTTGCGAGAGGGCAATGAAGGCACGCAGAACCTCGGCGGCTGGCGCCACTGGATAGACGGGTAAGCGCGTGTTGCTCTCGCGCACCATCAGGTCCGTCGCCTCCGCTTGGGCGCCTCGGGCGGACGGAGCCAGTCCAAGGCTGCGGCATGGGCTTCGGCCCACACCACGCGCACGGGCACGCCGGCCTCCTCGGCCAGGCGGCGGCAATCCTCGAATTCGGGGTTGGCGCCCAGCACGTCCGTTCCCAAGGTGGCCAGCTTGATGGGCACGCTGCCGAAGCGGGTGTCCACCGCACCCATGGCGCGCGCCAGGACGCTGCGGCCCAGGACCTGACGGCGGACCCCCAAGGTGGTGGAGTTGCGGAAGAAGGCCTGCTCGACGGCCGACACGGTGTCAGGCGCGGCCAGGGCCGACACTTCGAGGGCGGGCCGGCCCTTCTTCATCAGGATGGATGTGGCCCACACATCCACGGCGCCCGCGGCCAGCAGGGCCGACATGAGCGGTTCCACGAGTTGGGGGTTCATGTCGTCGACATTGCTCTGGACGAGCACGACCTCGCCCGCCGATCCGGGCAGGGCCTGTCCCAGAGACTGGCCGAGCAGGACGCGCAGCACGTTGGGGCGATCACCCAACTCGCGTGAGCCCGCGCCGAACCCCTGGGCCTGCAGGCGCATGGGCGGGGCGGCGCCGAAGTCGCGCGCCAGGGTGGCCAAGATGGCCGCGCCCGTCGGTGTGGTCAATTCCCCGCGCCCTTCGTTGAGCACGGGGACGCCTTCCAGGAGAGCGGCCGTGGCGGGTGCCGGCACCGGCAGAAGACCATGCGCCGAATGAATCGTTCCCGAGCCGAGGACAGGCGGCGACGAGGTCACGCCCGAAGGTTCCAGCCACGCGATCGCCGCCGCCGCACCCACGATGTCGGCGATGGAATCCCAGGCCCCGACCTCGTGAAAGGCCACCCGGTCCAAAGACACGCCGTGCATGCGTGCCTCGGCGTGCGCGATGCGCTCGAAGATCTCGCCTGCCAGGCGCTTGACCTCCGCATCCAGCTTCGCCTTCTTGAGCAGGCGACGGACTTCCCCGAAGTCACGGTGGTGATGGCCCGGCACATGCCCGTGCACGTGGTCGTGCGCTTGGCCATGGTCATGCGCGTGGTCATGGTCATGCGCGTGATCGCCGTGGACATGCGCGTGGTCGTGCGGCTTGCCCGGCCAATCGACCACGAACCCCCGGCCCGCCATGCCGCCACGCTTGCGGCGCTCGAATCCGATCTTCAAACCGCGCACGCCCATGGCGGCCACGGCCTCGACCACCACGCGCTCGGGAACGCCCGCGTCCACCAGCGCCGCGACCGTCATGTCGCCCGCGATTCCCGAACTGGGATCGAAGTGCAGATGCAGTCCACGCAGGGACGTTTTCATTGGCGCACCCGATTGAGCAGCGAAGCCATGCGGCCTGCCCCGAAGCCGTTGTCGATGTTCACGACGGCCACGCCGGTGGCGCAGGAATTGAGCATGGTGAGCAACGCGGCCACGCCGTTGAAGGCGGCGCCGTAGCCAATGCTGGTGGGGACCGCAATCACGGGACGGGAGAAGAGGCCGCCCACCACCGTGGGCAACACACCATCCATGCCCGCCACGACCACCAGGACCTCCGCGGCGTCGATGGTCTGACGGTGGGACAGCAGCCGGTGCAGGCCCGAAACGCCAACGTCGAAGATGCGCACCACGCGGTTTCCGTCCATCTCGGCGGTCACCGCGGCCTCCTCGGCCACCGGAATGTCTGAGGTCCCGGCCGTCAGGACGCCGATAACGCCGCGGCCGCGATCAGGGGCCGGCGTGGCGCCCAGCACGAGGATGCGCGGCACCTCCAGATAGCGCACCGCCGGAACAGCGGCCTTGACCTCGGCGGCCGCCTCAGGACTCACGCGCGTGGCCATCACGGCCACCCCATCCCGGCCCAACTCGGTCAGCAACGTGGCGATCTGGGCCGGTGTCTTGCCCGAGCCGAAAACGACCTCGGGGAATCCCGTGCGCAGGTGACGGTGCGTGTCGGCGTGCGCGAAACCGAGTGACCGAAAGGGCAAATCACGCAGTTCGCGAAGGGCGTCGTCGGTGGACGTCCTTCCGTTCTTCACGTTTTCGAGCAGGACACGCAACGATTCGGGATTCACGGTGGCGAGAGAGTAACACGCGGCTGGCGCAGGGAATCCGTCTGGACGCACCCCGCGCCGCAGCGCGGGGCCGCACGGGTCTCGCTCGCGGGTCGCGGCGTGCCGATGGACTTCGAGAAGCGTCGTTTCGGCGACGAGGCAGGGTACGGGCCCTTCAGCTCACCCCGGGGTGCGGCAGATCGTCGACTTCGGCGATCTCGTAGATGACCCGGGTGCGAGCCGCGCGATCGTGCAGGGCTTGGCGATCGCGATCGAGCAAGGCGAACAGGAAGCCGCACAGCCAGGGCACGGCAACCATCAGGTTGGGAACCAGGAACATGCGCAGCAAGGATTCGGTGCTGCGGTTCCACAGGGGAATCTGATGAACCCCCACCGCGCCGGCCACCGAGTCCTTGACCGTACCGAGGTCCGTGGCGGCCCCGAGTTGCAGGCTAATCATGGCCAAGGCGACCAAGGGCCCCCAGAACGAGACCAGAAAACGCAGCAGGAGCCCAGGCACACGTACCGCCCGGGTGGTCCCCACGATGCGCAGGCCGAGCAGCCGTTTGCCAATGGTCTTGCCCCACAGACGGTGGCACAGGACGTAGTAGGCGCCGAACAAGATCAGCCAGATCCCCGCCGCCATCTGCTGTGACAGCGAGAGGGCGGCCGCGCTGATCTGACCGAGCGGCGCAATCAGCATCAAATCCACGGCCAGCGCCGCCGCCCGCGGCACCATGCCACCGGCCACGCGCGGCTTGGGCCGCAGGGCCTCGAGACGCGTGAGCAGTTCCTGGTAGCTGCCGGGCCGCTTGGCCGGATCCGGATCCATCATCTCGTTGATGAGCTGACGCAAACGCCAGGGCGCTCGCTCAGCCGGAATCGTCGGCCGCTCGGCCGTGCCGTGCAGGGCCATGATGGCCGTCAGGTTCTCGGCCTTGAAGGGCACCGTGCCGGTCAGCAACTCGTGAAACGTGATGGCCAGGGCGTAGACGTCACCGCGCAACGTGGGCGGCTGACCCGCTATCTGCTCGGGGGCGGCGTAGTACGGCGTGCCCACGAAGCGCCCCTCGACCGTGCCCACGGGAACGGCGAGCCCGAAGTCGGCGACCTTGATCTCCGGCAGCCGCACGCCGGTGGGCACCTCGCCCAGGATCAAATTCGAGGGCTTGATGTCGCGGTGGATCATCCCACGGTCGTAGGCGGTAGCCAGGGCGCGTGCCGTCTGGATCACGTACTCCAGAGCCTCGCCCCAGGGCAGCGGACCGGCGCGCTGGATCAACTCGGCCAGGGTGATCCCACGCACGTACTCCATGGCGAAGTAGGGCGCGCCTTGGAAGATCCCGATGTGATAGATCGTGACCACGTTGGGGTGCTGCAGGCGCGCCTGCGCTTGCGCCTCGAGGACGAGACGCCTGACCAGGATCTGGTTGTCGGCCAACTCGCGGCGCAGGAGCTTGATGGCCACGGGCCGCTCCAGTGACAGGTCCTGGGCCAGATACACCATGCCCATGCCGCCGTCGCCGATGAGCTTGCAGATCTGGAAGTGGTCGATGTGCTGCCCGACGAGCGGATCCTGGCCATCCGCCTGCTCGACGGGAGGTCGCTCGGCGTCGTAGGCCGTCGCGGCAAAGGCCCGGGACGCGCTGGGCGTCTCGAAGAGCGGTTTGGTCTGGGACCACGCCATCGGTCATGCCGATGGTAGTCCCGGTTCGTCGGCAGCGCGATTTTCTGAACGTCAGGGCGCCAGGCGCTGGGCCGCCTCGCGCAAAGGCACGAAACTGGCCCCCGCCGCACGGGCCTGCGCCAGCGTATCGTCCAGGGCCGCCCACTTACGCTCCAGGGACACGCGCAGGTCGGGTTGCTTGGCGATGAGTGCAGAAGGAAGCCCGTCGCCCCCTGCATCGGCCAGATCGATGCCGTGCAGCTCGAGGTTGAAGAAGGACGTGCTCAGGGCTGAGCTCACCAAGCGCCGGCGCAACCACGTGGGCGCGATGACCAACGACGTGCCGATGACGTGCAGACGCAACCCGGGCGTGACCGTGATGGGCAGCTCGACGATGGGCAGATCACCCCGGCGGTAGGGCGCGGCGGCGGCAGGCCGATAGGGCCCACGGGGCGCGGCCAGCACGGCCGGACTGCCCAGGATGCTCCCCGAACGCCGACCCGCGGCGCGGATGAGGCCCATGACCGCGGCCTTGGCCAGATAGTAGGGAATGGCGGGAAACGCGGAGGAATCGTAGCGGTAGCCGCGCGCGCACAGGTGCTGGATGAGCGGCCCCGAGATCTCGTAGCCCGGGGCGCGGAAACCCACCGGCGCCTGCCCGCAGACCTCGGTGATGAGGTCGTGGCAGCGATCGATCTGCTCAGCGATCCCGGCCGGCCCCAGCCGCACCAGATCATAGGGATGGGCGTAGGTGTGATTGGCGATCTCGTGTCCCGCTGCCGCCAACTCGCCCAGGATGCGCCGCCCCTCCGAATCCTCCTCCAGATCGCGGCCGACCACGAACAGGGTGGCCTTGACGTCGTGCTTCGCGAACAGCTCGGCCAGGCGAGGCAGGCAGCGCCGCAAGATGGTGTGGCGCACGGGCTCGACGGGAGCGTCGGCCAAGGCATGGATGCGGAAGTAGCACTCGAGGGGATCGAGATCGACGGACACGGAAACGAGAGGGCCAGGCACGCGGGCATGGTAGCAGACCGCGTGCGCCGTGGGCGCGCCCTCGAACGCGAGCGTGGCAGCGGGGGCAGGCACGGCCGCCGTGGCCCTCGCTAGCCGGGAACATCTGCCTCGACCAGCAGTGCCAACAGGGTGAGCGATTCCTGCCAGCCCAGATAGCAGTTTTCAGGCGGAATCATGGCAGGGATTCCCTCTTGCACGATGGAGACCTCCGTGCCGCAGGAAACCTTCTTCAGCGAGATGGTCGTGCGCATCTCGCCGGGCAGGTTCGGGTCGTCGAACTCGTCGGTGTGGGAAATGCGCTCGTTGGGTACGAGCTCAAGGTACTCGCCGCCGAAGGAATGACCGTTTCCACTGCCCAGGTTGGTGAACGACATCTTGTAGCGACCGCCGACTTTGGCGTCGAGTTGGTGAACCCTTCCGGTAAAGCCATGGGGGGGAAGCCACTTGACCATGGCCTCCGCGTCCAAGAATGCGCGATAGACGCGGTCGGGGGTGGTGCGCAGTACGCGGTGAAGCCGCACGGTGTTGGTTGCCATGTTGTCCTCTTCTGTGAAGGGTGAGGTCGAGCGAGCCCGACTGACCACTGAAGCCTCTGCGTTGGATTGCAGCCGACGCGCGGGGGTTCCAGACAACATGAAGGGCGAAGAGGCGAGGGCCCGCTTGCGCGCGATCTACCGTGATTTCTGCGGCGACAGCGTTGGGCCCGCCTCCCCTCGCCTTCTGCGCCACGTGGGCTGAACCCAGAGGACACAAGGCCAAGGGCCTCACAGGTTGAGCATCAAGCGCGCGCTTTCGGACATTCGCTCGGGCGTCCACGGCGGGTCGAAGGTCACCGCAACCTCGACCTCGCGGACCTCGGGGAGTCGCCGCAGCCGCGCTTCGGCCTCGGCGCGCAGGAACTCGGACATGCCACAGGCAGGGGCTGTCACGGTCATGAGCACGTCGACACGCCGTCCCCCGTCGGGCAGGGTCGCCGTGCGCACGTCGTAGATCAGCCCCAGCTCGACGACGTTGACTGGAATCTCGGGATCGGAGAGCTGCCGCAGCTCCGACCAAACACGATCTTCGAGCGACGGCCGTTCCCGGCCGCCCGCGCCCGCACCGCCCGCCGATGTCGATGCGCCCCCATCCGATTCGGAGATCATTTACTTCCCTCCGTGGTGATCGAGCCCGCGACCTTCCGTGTTGTGTCCAGGGCGGCAGTGAGCGTGTGCCAAGCCAGGCTGGCGCACTTCACCCGCATCGGAAAGGCACTCACGCCCGAGAAGGCGGCAAGCTTACCCAGCCCATCGAAGTCGAGGCACGGGTCCTTGCCACGCATGACCATCTGATGAAACCGTTTGAACAACTCCGCGGCTTCAGCCACGGTTCTGCCCTTCACAACTGACGTCATCATCGACGCGGACGCCTTGGAGATGGCGCAGCCTTCGCCCTCGAAGCTGATGTTGCGAATCACGCCGTCTTCCACTTCCAGGTAAACCGTGACGTGGTCGCCGCACAGAGGGTTGTTGCCCTCGGCCGTGCGATTCGCATTGGGCAAGCGCGCGTAATTGCGCGGATGGCGTTGGTGGTCGAGGATCACCTCCTGATAAAGCTCATCCAAGTCGCTCATCGCTGGAACACCCTTCTCGCCTCGCGCAGGCGCTCAAGCAGCACGTCGATTTCCTCTCGCTTGTTGTAGAAGGCCAGGGACACCCGCGCCGTTCCCGGCACACCCAATTGCTTCATTGTGGGCTGAGCGCAGTGGTGTCCGGCCCGGATGGCAATGCCGTAGCGATCGAGGATGGTACCCAGATCGTGGGGATGAATGCCGTCGAGCAGGAACGAAATGACTGAGGCTCGTTCCTGCGGTCGCCCCACGATGCGGATACCCGGTGCGCCGCCCAAGGCTTGCTCGGCGTAGCCCAAGAGCTCACCTTCGTAGCGCTCGATGGCGGGCAACCCGATCGAGTCGACGTAGTCGAGGGCCGCGCCTAGCGCGATGGCACCGCTGATATCGGGGGTGCCGGCCTCGAACCTCGCCGGCGGGTCAGCATAGGTTGTCTCCTCCAAGCTGACGGAGGCGATCATATCCCCGCCGCCTTGCCAAGGCGGCATGTCCTCAAGCAAGCCCTGCACGCCGTACAACACCCCTATGCCCGTGGGGCCGTACAGCTTGTGACCAGAGAACACCAGGAAGTCGCAACCCAGGTCGCGGACGTCAATTCTTCGATGGGCTACCGCCTGAGCCGCGTCGACCAGGACCACGGCGCCGTGCCGGTGCGCCGCCTCGATGATCTCCTTGGCCGGGTTGACCGTGCCGAGCGCGTTGGAAACATGGGTGAAGGCAACCACCCGCGTGCGCGGCCCCAAATGCCGCTCCAGTTCCGGCCGCACAAGGTCGCCCCTATCGTCGATGGGGACCACCTGCAGCTTGGCGCCCCGCTCTTGGCACATCATCTGCCACGGCACCACATTCGAGTGGTGCTCCATGGCGGTGATCAGCACCTCGTCCCCCGGCCCCACATGCGTGCGGCCGTAGGTCTGCGCGACTAGGTTGATGCCCTCGGTGGCTCCACGTACGAAGACGATTTCGCTGGCCCGCTCCGCGCCGATGAAGGCACGCACCTTCTCGCGCGCATCCTCGTAAGCCACGGTGGCCCGCTCGCTCAGTCGATGGACACCGCGATGGATGTTGGCGCACTCCTCAAGGTAGCTGCGTCGTATGCGTTCCAGAACCTGAGTCGGCTTCTGCGTCGAGGCCGCATTGTCGAAATAGATCAGCGGGTGTCCGTGCACCTCCTGCGCCAGCGCAGGAAAATCACGTCGCACCCGCTCCACGTCCAGGCTGCTGGCCAGGGCCGCTCTCCTTTCGGGGCGGCCACCCATCATGGGCGCGCCTCCGTCAACGCGAGCTCGTCGATGCGGCTTTCCAGCAAGCCGCTCAGCTCCCCGCGCACATCCGTGGAGGCCACCCGCTCCAGGCTCTGCATGAGGAAGGCACGGATCAGGATGCGCTTGCCATCCTGCGGACCGATCCCGCGGGCCTGCAGATAGAAGAGCGCGTCGGGATCCAACCGCCCTGTGGTGGCGCCGTGGCTGCACTTTACGCCGCTGGCCAGAATCTCTAGCTGGGGCTTGCTGTCGACCCGGGCAGCATCAGAGAGCAGCAGGTTGCGGTTACCCTGTTGCGCGTCGGTCTTCTCGGCCCCAGGCCGCACCAAGATCCGCCCCGCGAAGACCGCGTGGCCCCCGTCCGCAATCGCGCCACGAAAGTCCTCGCGGCTGGTCGAGCGTGCGCGGCTGTGGTCAATCGTGGTCTGGTTGTCGACGTGGCTCTCGCCGCCGACCAGGTAAGTGCCGTCCAGGTTGCAGGTGCAGCCCTCGCCGGCCACCAGCACCTGCACATCCCGACGTACCAGCCGACCACCCAGCACCAGGCCGTGCCCGGAAAAGGCACTCCCCGTTTGCTGGGTGACCGCCACATGGCCCAGATGGAATCCCTGCGCGGCGCTCTTCTGAACCGCGTGATAGGCCAACTGCGCGCCAGGCTCTAGAACGATCTCGCTGGCGGCATTGCTGAGGGTCGCGCGTCGCTGGGCACCGAGGTGAATCTCCACCACGCTCGTCGAGCTATTGGCCCCAGCCAGGATCAGGCTGCGTGGGAAGCTGGCGCCCTCGCTCGCCGTTGCCAGGTGAAAGATATAGATCGGCCGTTCGCAACGCAGACCAGGCGGAATCCAGACGAACGCACCGTCGGGCATGAAGACGCTATTGAGGGCCGTGAAGGCGTTGTGATTCCGCAGATGCTGGCCGAAATGTGCGCTGAGCACGGCTTGCGCAGCAGCCTCGGCCGCCAGGAGCCTGAGCAGGCCAAGGCCCGCGTTGGCATCCGGGCCAAGAGTCCGTGAGGAATGATGGTGCCCGTCCACAAACACCATGCGGTGACTGCCCTCACCCATGCCCAGGATCTGGGCATCGAACAACCCGGGCTCAAATTGCGCCGGCCTGGCCGGAACCGGCAGCAACTCCCTCTCGGCAACCGGGGTCACGTCGGTAAATCGCCACTCTTCCTGCTTCTGACTCGGCCAACCTTGTTGAACGAAGGCATCGAAGGCCATCCGCCGAGCGGCGCTCAACCAAGCCGGAGCCTCCACCTGGTTCATGTCGCCGAACCTCAGGAGATAAGAAGCGCGGTCCTCGGGCGAAAGCGCGACGTTCATGATGCGCCTTCCAGAGGTTGGGCTCGCGTGGCCGCGAAGCCATATCCGTGCGTCTCCAGATCAACCGCCAACGTCCTGTCCCCCGAGGTCACGATGGTTCCGCCCGCAAGTACGTGCACGCGGTCAGGCACCAGGTGATCCAGGAGACGCTGATGGTGGGTGATCACCACGATAGCCCGCTCCGGGCCGCGCAGGGCTTGGATGGCCGTGGCCACCTCGCGCAAGGCATCGATGTCCAAGCCCGAGTCGGTCTCGTCCAGGATAGCCAGCCGCGGCTCCAAGATCGCCATCTGCAGGATCTCGTTTCGCTTCTTCTCGCCGCCGGAGAAGCCGTGATTGACCGCTCGTGAGAGCAGCTCGGGGCTAAGCCCGAGATCGCGGGCCTTGTTCTTGACCAGTTCCAGAAAGTCCATGGCATCCAGCTCGTCCTGGCCGCAGTGTTTGCGAAGGGCGTTGATGGCGGCCCGGAGGAGATAGGTGTTCGAGACGCCTGGGATCTCCACGGGGTGCTGGAACCCCAGGAAGATGCCCTCGCGCGCCCTGTCCTCGGGCGAGAGGCGCAACAGGTCCTGGCCCCGGTACATAACCTCGCCGGCCGTCACGGTGTAGCCGTCGCGACCAGCCAGCACGCCAGCCAGGGTGCTCTTGCCCGAGCCGTTCGGCCCCATGATGGCGTGCACTTCGCCCGCGCCCACCTCCAGGTCCACACCACGGAGGATCGGTTTGCCCGCTGCCTCCGCATGAAGATTGCGAATCGAAAGCATCGTCACCTTAGCCCACGCTCCCTTCCAGGCTGACACCCAGGAGCTTTTGTGCCTCGACGGCGAACTCCATGGGGAGATGTTTGAAGACCTCTTTGCAATAGCCGTTCACGATGAGGTTGATGGCGTCCTCGGTGCTGAGGCCCCGCTGCCGGCAATAAAAAAGCTGGTCTTCACTGATGCGCGAGGTGGACGCCTCGTGCTCGACTTGCGCCGACCGGTTGCGCACGTCGAGGTAGGGCACCGTGGAGGCGCCGCAGTTGTCCCCGATCAGCAACGAGTCGCACTGCGAGTAGTTGCGCGCGTTCTCGGCCTTCCCGCCCACTCGCACCAGGCCGCGGTAGGTATTCTTCCCGTGCCCCGCGGAAATGCCCTTCGACACGATAGTGCTGCGCGTGTTCTTACCGATGTGAATCATCTTGGTCCCCGTGTCGGCCTGCTGATGGTTGTTGGTGACCGCCACCGAATAGAACTCCCCCACGGAACCCTCGCCGACCAGCAACACGCTGGGATATTTCCATGTGACGGCCGAGCCCGTCTCCACCTGCGTCCAAGAGATCTTCGAGTTCTTCCCGGCGCAGCGACCGCGCTTGGTGACGAAATTGTAGACCCCGCCTCGGCCCGCCTTGTCCCCCGGGTACCAATTCTGTACCGTCGAGTACCTCACCTGGGCCTCGTCGTGCGCGTAGATCTCGACCACCGCCGCGTGGAGCTGATGATTGTCGCGGCGAGGCGCCGTGCAGCCCTCCAGGTAGCTCACCGAGCTGCCCGCCTCGGCAATGATCAGGGTCCGCTCGAACTGGCCGGTGTCGGCGGCGTTGATCCGAAAGTAGGTGGAGAGCTCCATGGGGCAATGAACGCCCTTCGGGATGTAGCAGAAGCTCCCGTCGCTGAAGACCGCCGAATTCAACGCCGCGAAGTAGTTGTCCGGCGGAGGCACCACTGAGCCCAGGTACCGTTCCACCAGCGTGGGATGGTTCCGCACCGCCTCGGAGAACGAGCAAAAGATGATCCCCAGCTCGGCCAGCCTGCTCGTGAAACTGGTGGCCACCGACACGCTGTCCACCACCGCGTCCAGCGCCACCCCGGAGAGTCGCCCCTGTTCGGCCAGCGAGATACCCAGCTTGTCGAACATGGCCCGCAAGGCGGGATCGATCTCGTCCAGGCTTTTCGGGTTGGCCGCTTTCGGCTTGGGCGCCGAGTAGTAAATGATGTCCTGGTAGTCAATCGGCCCGTACTGCACATTGGGCCAGCGGGGCTCCTCCAGGGTCAGCCAGTGTCGGTAGGCACGCAACCGCCATTTAAGCAGCCACGCCGGTTCCTGTTTCTTGGCCGAGATCAGGCGAATCACCTGCTCGCTAAGGCCGCGAGGAACCGCATCGGCGTCCAGCTCGGTGCTAAATCCGTAAAGACACTCGCGCTGGGTCAATTGGTCGATGTCGACAGGAGCCATGCGGATTCCAGGTCGAGGGATATCGGTTGGTGTGCCCGCGTGCTCAGGCAGTCCTAGGATGACCGTGAGTCGCGATTGGGTTCCTGCTTCTGCACACCATCCATCGCTTGTCTCTCAGATGCGCACCAACTGCTTGCCCTGGTTATCGCCGGTAAAGAGACGGGCGAGGGCGGCGGGCGCGTTTTCGAAGCCCTCCACCACGTCGACCCGCTGCCTGAGCTTGCCCTCGCGCCACCATTCGGCCAGGCGCGCGATGGCCTCTGGGGCGCGCGGCAGGAAGTCGCTGGTCAGAAAGCCCTCCATCCGTCCGCGCTGGGTGAGCAAGCGCAGGTAGTTGCGCGGCCCGGTCACTGGGCCCGACTGGGTGTACGTGGAGATGGCGCCGCATATGACGACCCGCCCGTGCCTGGCCAGCGCGAGCAACGCCGCGTCCAAAGCGTCACCGCCCACATTGTCGAAGAAGACATCGACGCCGTTCGGGCAGTCCTGGCGCAAGCGGGTCACCAGGTTCTCGTGCTTGTAATCGATGGCGGCATCGAAGCCGAACTCATCGAGCAGACGACCACACTTCTTCGGGCCGCCTGCGATGCCCACCACGCGGCAGCCGAGGATCTTGGCCATCTGGCCCACCACCTGACCGGTGGCGCCCGCCGCACCCGAGACCAGAACCGTCTCGCCCGCCTCGGCTCGGCCCACCTCGGCGAGGCCGAAGTAGGCGGTGAGCCCGGTCAGCCCGAGCAGGCCGATGCCCGTCTCGAGCGGAACGCCATCGGGAATGCGCAGCAAAAAGGGGATAGCAACGGGATCGATTCGCGCCAAGTCCTGCCAGCCCAAGAGTCCCTGCACGCGCTGACCCACGGCGAACTCCGGATGCCGCGAGGTCACGACCTCGCCGGCTGCGAAGGCGCGCATGACCTCGCCCAAGGGCACGGCGGGCGCGTACGTATCCCGGGTCATCCAGCCCAACTGCGTCGGATCGCACGACAAGAGCTGATTGCGCACCACGATTTCTCCTTCATTGGGCTGGGGCATTGGTCCCCGCTCCAGACGAAACAGGTCCGCACTTACCTGGCCCCGCGGCCGTCGGACCAGGACCCATTGACGATTCGGCATGTCCTCTTTCATGTGTGCCTCCATGAACCCTCCGCCTCGCATGTGCGTCTAACCACCGCTGAGGAAAGCTAGCATGTCCCCCTTCGGTGAACCCGAGCTGACCCCCGTCCAACGGGAACGCGTGGAAGCCACCCTGCGATTCGCTCGCACGCGACTGGCCCCGGGGGCGCGTCGGCGTGACCAGGAGGGCGTGTTCGATCGCGAGCTATGGGACCAGGCCGCGCGCTTCGGTCTGGCGGGCTTGCCTATCCCCGAGGCGTGGGGCGGGGGGGGACTGGACGCGCTGGACACCATGCTGATCATCGAGGCCCTGGGGCGCGCGGCCGACGACGGCGGGTTGATCTTCTCGCTTTGTGCCCACATGTTCGCCTCAGCCGTGCCCATGTGGCGGGCGGGAGACGCGCGCATGCACGAGCGCTATCTGCGTGCGGTCGCCAGCGGTCGACTCATCTGTGCCAACGGCACCACCGAGGCCGAGGCGGGCTCGGACGTGCACGCGATGAGAGCCACTGCACGACGGGACGGCGATGCCTACGTGCTCGATGGGACCAAGTGCTTCATCACCAATGCGCCGGTGGCTGATCTGTTTCTTGTTTACGCCAAGACCAATCCGCAGGCCGGCTTCCTCGGCATCTCGGCGTTCGTGGTCCCGCGCGACACGCCTGGCCTGCAGGTGGTGGCCGAACACGGCAAGAGCGGCTTGCGCTCAGCCCCCTGGGGAACCATCTACCTCGAATCCTGCCGCGTGCCCGCCGGGTCGCGTTTGGGACCGGAGGGCGCAGGTGCGGCCCTGTTTCGCGAATCCATGATCTGGGAGCGCTGCTGTCTGTTCGCCTACTACGTCGGCGCCATGGCCACCCAGCTCGACCGCTGCATCGAGCACGTGCGCACGCGCAAACAGTTCGGGCGCGCGCTGGGCAACAATCAAGCGGTCGCCCACCGCATCGTGGACATGCGCCTGCGTCTGGAAACCAGCCGCCTGCTGCTCTATCGCGCCGGCGACCTACACCGCCGGGGCCTTCCGTGCGCCGACGAAATCGCCATGTGCAAGTTGTGGATATCCGAATCGGCCGTGCAGTCGGGACTGGATGCCATTCAGCTCTTCGGCGCGTACGGGGTCGTCGCCGACGGAGGCGTGGATGCACTCCTGCGCGACGCCCTGCCGGCTCGCGTTTTCTCGGGGACGTCCGAGGTGCAACGCGTACTGCTGGCACGGGCCATGGGGGTCTCATGATGCGAATCGATCAACTGGTTTCCCCAATTGTCGAGAGGGCCCCGAATCGCGTGGCCGTGCTGGACCGGGACGCCATGACCTACGGCGAGTTGGACCGCTTGGCCAATCAGTTCGCCCACCGCCTGCGCGGCCTGGGCGTAGCGCCCGGCGATCGGGTGGGTGTGCACGTGCCCCGCTCGGGGCGGGCCGTGGCGGCTTTGCTGGGGGTGGCCCGGGCCGGGGCGGTGTATGTGCCTCTCGACCCCGGCTCGCCGCCGGCGCGCATGAAGCTCGTCGCGCGCGACTGCGATCTGCGCCTCGTGATCATCACGCCCGAGTTGCGGAAGCGCTGGTTGGCCACGGGCGATCCGGGTCCGGTGGAACGTTTCGTCCTGGTGGGCGAGACCGAGGACACGAGAGCGGCAGACGTGACGAGCTGGCGTGAGGTTCTCGATGCCTCGACCGAGCCGCTGCCCGCGTTCAGTCACTCCCCAGACGAGCTCGCCACCTTGCTCTACACCTCGGGCTCGACGGGCGTGCCCAAGGGCGTGATGATTTCTCATCGCAACGCCTTGGCCTTTGCCAACTGGGCGGCGGCGACGGCCGGTTTGCGCGCGTGCGATCGGGTGGCCAGCGTGGCGCCTTTTCATTTCGATCTCTCGGTGTTCGATCTGTGGTCAACCCTGTCGTGCGGGGCCACCGTGGTCATCGTCGACGAGGCCACGGTCAAGTCGGGGGCGCGCATGCTCGAACGCATCCGCGAGCAGAGGATCAGCGTCTGGTACTCGGTGCCGTCCGCCATCATGCTCATGCTCGATGCGGGCCTGCCCCTGGGCGCCCCATCGCTGCGGGTTGTGTTCTTCGCGGGCGAGGTCTTTCCCGTGCGCCAGTTGCGCCGGGCCATGCAGGCCCTGCCCCAGGCGCGCTTCCTCAATCTATTCGGGCCAACCGAAACCAACGTCTGTCTGGCCTACGAAGTCCCCGGGCCGCCCGGCGACGATGCGCCCATTCCCATCGGGCGCCCGGCCTGCGGTAACGCGATCACCATCACGACCGAGGAGGGACCGGCCCGGGACGACGAGGTGGGCGAGCTGTGCGTGGAGGGGCCCACCGTCATGCTGGGCTACTGGAATGGCGGCGACCCCGTGCTGGCGACCCATCCGTACCGCACGGGGGACTTCGTTTCGCGGCGGCCCGACGGACAAATCATGTACCACGGGCGGCGCGACCACATGGTCAAGGTGCGCGGCTTCCGCATCGAGTTGGGCGAGGTGGAGTCGGCGCTGGCCCGCCATCCGCAAATTCGCGAGGCCGTGGCCTTCGGGCTCGACGGTGAGCTGGCCGCGGTGGCGCGCCCCGAGGACGCCTCGCTGACCGTGTTGTCCGTACGACGCTTTCTGGCCGAGCGTCTGCCCGCGTACATGATCCCGACCCAAATTCTGCTGGTGGCCGAGTTGCCCCAAACATCGAACGGCAAAACCGATCGCCTGCGCATCAAGAGCGCACTCGCTGACCGCGACGTGGGCATGTTGCGGCCGGCTTCGGTGGCTTCACCCGTGAGGAACCCATGACGGAAGAACAGGTGCGGGAGACCATTCGCGCATACATCGTGACGACCTGGCTGTCGGGCGACGCCCGCGGCTTCGATGACGAAACCGATCTGGTCCAGGCAGGCATTCTGGATTCGTTCAGCACGCTGGACTTGGCGGCGTTCCTCGACCAGCGCTTCGCCACGGCGCTGGAGCCGACCGACATCAACACGGACAGCTTTCGCAACGTAGACAGCCTGGCGCGCATTGTGCTGGACAAGGCGCTGCGCATCCGCGCCGCCTCAGCCGCATCTTAGTCGGGGAAGGCAGGACACTATGGAAGAGACACTTCGCCAAATCGTGGCCCAGATCGCCGAGGTTGAACCCGGGTTTGCCAACAACGTCCATCTGCGTGACGAGCTGTATGTCGATTCGGTGCGCGCGCTGGAGTTGCTCTTCGAGATCGAAAAGCAATTGGGCGCCAAGGTCCCGGAAGGCCGCTTCGGTCAGGTCCAGACGTTCCAGGATCTGGTGAACGTGGTGGCCGCTCTCAAGAGCTGAGGTGCGGCGGTGCCCAGAGCGGTGGTCATCACAGGCTGTGGCGTGGTCAGCGCGGCGGGCAACGATCTGGAGAGCTTCTGGCAAGCGCTGGTAAGGGGGCACTGTCTCATCCAGCCGCTGCGCTCCTATGCCCTGCCGGATATGCCCGCCAGGTACGGGGCCGAGGCGGTCCTAGGGCCGGACGATGCTCTGCCAGCCGTCATCGACGATCGCCCGACACGGTCCCGCTGCGTCCAGTTGGCGCTGGCCGCGGCGCGACGGGCCCTGGATCACGCGCGCCTGCGTGGCTCAGCGGGGCTGGACGAAGTAGGCGCCGTGCTGGGCACGACCATGGGCGAGGAGCGCCAAGTGGGGCACCTCAGCGAAGCGTGGGCCAGCCAGGGCGCGGCTGCCGTTGCGGACGATTTTCACGAACGTGCCGACAACCACCGTCTGGCCACGTGCGTGGCCGCGCAGTACGGCCTGGGCGGTCCGGTGATGGTGAACGCGACGGCGTGCAGCTCAGGCAATGCAGCGCAGGCCTGGGCCTATGACCTGGTGGCGAGCGGCGAGGCCGAGGTCATGCTGGCGGGCGCGGCGGACACGTTCACGCGTCTGCTCTTTGACGGCTTTGGGCGCATGGGCGCGTTGGCGCGCACCGTGTGTCGGCCCTTTCACCGCTCGCGGGACGGCGTGGCCTTCGGCGAGGGCGCGGCGGTGCTGGTGCTCGAGGCGGCAGATCACGCGCGGGCGCGCGGCGCCCGGGTGCTGGCCGAGGTGGCGGGTTACGGCATGAGCAACGACGCCCACCATGTAACGGCGCCCGATCCCAGCGGGGCCGGGTATGCGCTGGCGCTCAGCCAGGCCGCGGCCACCCTCGGCACCACCAGGGTAGGTTTCGTTTGTGCGCACGGCACGGGCACGCCCCACAACGACGCCAGCGAGGTGCGCGCCATCAAGACCGTGTTCGGCGAGCGCGCCACCCAGATCCCCGTCACCTCGCCCAAGTCGATCATCGGGCACACCAACGGTGCGGCGGGAGCGCTGGCCAGCGTGGCGTGCACACTGGCCCTGCTCCATCAAACCGTGCCCCCCACCGCCAATCTGGACGATCCCGATCCCGATTTCGGGCTCGACTTCGTGACCGGCCAGGGTCGCCCCACCGAGGTGTCCGCGTGCCTCAACATGTCGGCGGGATTCGGCGGCTTCAACGTGTGCATGGCTTTGCGGAGGGCGTTGTGAAGGCCCTCATCACCGGCACGGCGGTGCTCTCGCCCTTGGCGGACGACCCACGCGCGCTTGTGCAGGCGCTGCTCGACGGCCGCGACGGACTGAGCACGCTGACCGAGCCCGCGCCCGTGGCTGGCGCGCGCATCGCGAATTTCGAGGCCGGTCGCTACGCCAACGTGCGCGGCATGCGCATCTACAACCGGGCCACACGCCTCGGGATTTGTGCAGCCGTGCTGGCCTTGCGCGACGCCGGCCTGGAGAAGGGTGTCCTGCCCGAGGACCTCGGGGTGGTGGCGGGCTGGAGCTTCGGCCACCTGGACACGCTCATGGAGTACGACCGCGGCTTGGTCATGGAGGGCGTGCAACGAACCAATCCCGCGCTCATGCCTTTAGCCATCCCCAGTGCACCCGGCGCGGTTACGGCGCTCGCTTTGCGGGCCAAGGCGTTCTCCATCACGCTATCGAACGGGGCGCTGAGTGGGCTGGATGGCGTGGGCCTGGCCGCGCGCCTGATTGCGCAAGGGCGGGCGCAGATCTGCGTGGTGGTGTCGTCGGCGGCGCACAACGAGGCCTTGCTGCTGTCCGCTTGGCGCGCGGGTGCGCTGGCGCGCCCGGAAGACGTGCGTGTGTTCGACCGCCGCAGCGTGGGCTGCGCGTGGGGCGAGGGGGCGGCCGCACTGGTCTTGGAGTCGGAGGCGCACGCCCGGGGCCGCGGCGTGCCGGTACAGGGGCGCGTGCTGGCACAGGCCAGTCGCTTCGCGGGTGACGGTGTCGCGGCACTGAGGCGTGCGGGGCAACGCGCGCTGACCGCAGCGGGCGTGCGGGCCCACGAGTTGAGGTTGGTCAGCGCGTGCGCGGCGGGCTTGCCCCAGGGTGACGCCAGCGAGGCATGCGCTCTCATCGATTTGCTGGATGGCGCGCCCATTCCCGTGATGGCCATCAAGTCCACCCTGGGCCACAGCCATGAGGCGAGCGGCCTCATGCAGACGGTGCTGGCGTTACAGGCGCTGGCCGTGCAGCAGGCTCCTCCCATAGCCCGTCTGCTGGAGCCGACCGTGCCGGGATTGCACTACGTGCGCCATGCCACCGGCATCGCCACGGGCCCGGCGCTCATCACGGCCCTTGCCCCGAGTGGTGCGGCATCAGCGTTGATCATCGCGGGGGAACATGGCTGATCGCGTGGCCATCGTGACGGGCGGCTCGCGCGGCATTGGACGGGCGATCGTCCAGCGGCTGGCCGAGGCGGGTCTGCTCGTGCACTTCACCTACGCCAGCGCCGAGGCAGCGGCCCGGGAGACGATGACCGCCAGCCCGCCCGGGCAGGTGCAGGCCCACCGGGTGGATGCGCGTGACATGCAGTCCTGTCGCGCCTTTGCCGAGCAAATCACCGCGGAACGCGGGCGCGTGGATGTGCTCATCAACAACGCGGCCATCGTGCGCGACAGCCTGCTGGCGCTCATGACCGAGGAGACGTGGTCGGCGGTGGTGGACACCAGTCTGAACGGCCTATTCGGCATCACCCAACCGGTGGCGCGCCAGATGATGCGCCAGCGCGGCGGTCGCATCGTCAACCTGACCTCGGTCTCGGGGCTGATGGGCATCCCCGGGCAAACCAATTACGCCGCGGCCAAGGCGGCCATCATGGGCTTCACACGCGCCTTGGCCAAGGAACTGGCTGGTGCGGGTGTGGCGGTAAACGCGGTAGCGCCCGGGTTCGTGGATACCGACATGCTGACGGCGCTTGCGCCTGAGGCCCGCCGACGCGCCCTGGCCAGCGTTCCCATGCATCGCTTTGCCCACCCCGACGAGATTGCGCACTTGGTGACCTACTTGGCGCTCCAGGCACCGGGCTACCTGACCGGGCAGACCCTGGTTATCGACGGAGGCTTGAGTACGTGAAGCTGCTGGAGACACTGGCGCGCGATGCGGCCCGCTACCGGGCGTTGGGTGGCATTCGTCGCAATCTGGGTTTCTGGATGGGCGCCACGCATCGGCTGGCAACCTACGCGCGCTCCGCACCGGCGCTGGTGCGCGCGCCGCTTCTGGTGACGTGCCGAAGCGCAAATCTGCTCTGGCGAACCGTGTGGGGGGTGGATTTGGCCGAGGAGGCGCGCATCGGCCCGGGCCTGTGCCTGATTCACCCGCGTGACGTGCACGTGGGCCCGTGCCAGATCGGTGATGACCTTCTGATCTTTCACGAAGTGACCATCGCGGGTGAAGGCCGAGGCCTGCGCATCGGTCACGGTGTCGACGTGTACGTGGGCGCGCGGGTGCTCGGTGATGTGAGCGTGGGCGATCACGCCAAGATCGGCGCCAACTGTGCCGTGAGGACCGACGTGGAGCCCGGCTCGGACGTGGTGCCCGCGCGCAACCGAGTCATCCCCGCCGCTCTCGTCGCGGCATTTGGGCCAAGGCACTAGCCTCGGTCTCGACGGCGGTGTCGGCAGGGACGCTGCTGGTGATCACGCAGTTGGGGCCGATGCGCACGCGGTCGCCGATGCGCACGGGGCCGAGAATGCGCGCGCCTGGGCCCACCTCGATGTGGTCGCCCAGCGTGGCGAACTCGCCGCAATTGGCGTTGGTGCCGATGGTGACGTGCTCGGCGATGGTGCAGCCGAGACCCGCCCTCACACGGCCCACCACGATGCCCCGCGGGCGGGGCAGGTACAGCCCGGGACCGAAGCTGGCCCCGTCGAGAAAACGCACGCCGAGCAGGACCCGCCAGCCCTCGGTCACGGCGCGCCACGGGACCAGAACAGGCAGGCGCACGAGCGGATTGGATTGCCCGCGCGTCCATTCGCCCAAGCGATGCGTGGCGCCCACCCAGAAGCCGGCTCGGCGCGCCCAGCCCGCGCCATAGCGAGCGGCATCCGCGCGAATCTCTTGGAGCAGCTTCATAGACGACCCCAGGGTAGCACGACGATCCGGCACGGGTGGGACGCCATGCGACCTCGCCCAGTCGCGAAGCATCACAATTCCGGCGTCAACCAATTGGGAGATCCCCATGAGCGCAGAACCCGTGGTCCGAGAGTACCAGCCTGACAAACAGCCGGCGGACGAGGCCCACACAGGTGGGGCGTGCGCACGCGACGGCGCCTTTGCCGGTATCGGGCGCGACGGCAGCTAGAGCACGAGCGTGGACCAGATCATGCAGCCGGCTTTCGACCACAACATCGAGCTCGCGCCACCGGCTCTGGACGTCATCGACGGTCTGGCCCGCGTGGCCGCCCTTCGCCCCGAAGCCATCGCCGTGGAGGCGCAAGACGCGGTCTTGGAGTTCGGCGAGTTGGATGAGCTGTCTAGCCGCTTGGCGAGCCGGCTGCGTGAACGCGGCGTGGGGCCCGAGGTCGGCGTGGCGATCGCACTGCCGCGCGGGGCCGGCGAATTGGTGACCATGCTGGCCACCTTGAAGGCGGGCGGAGCCTATGTGCCGCTCGATCCGTCGCACCCAGCCGATCGTTTGCGGCAGGTACTGGAAGACGCCCAACCGCACGTGCTGGTCAGCGAGTCTCGCTCGCCGCTGCTGGCCCTGGTGGGTCCCGGCACCGAGGTCGTGAGCCTCGATGATGTGCAACGGGCCGTGGCGGGACACATCCCTCTATCGCCCGTGCCCACGCCCACATCGGATCAACTCGCCTATCTGCTCTTCACCTCCGGATCCACCGGGCGCCCCAAGGGCGTGGAGATTGGCCGCGGGGCTTTGGCCCACTTCCTCGCGGCGATGATGCGCGCGCCAGGCCTGGGCCCCCACGAGCGCGTGCTGGCCGTAACCACGACGTCCTTCGACATCGCGGCCCTCGAGTTGTTTCTGCCGCTTGTTGCGGGGGCTACCGTGGTCATCGCCGATCGCGAAACGGCACGCGATCCCCGTCGTCTGCGCCGGCGTCTGGAGACGGATGGCATCTCCACCATGCAAGCCACGCCCGCCACCTGGCGCTTGCTGCTCGAATCGGGCTGGACGGGTGACGGCCGCCTGCGCATGTTGTGCGGCGGCGAGGCCCTGTCGCCGTCGCTGGCGCGTCGCTTGCTGGCCGCCGGGGGCGAGTTGTGGAACATGTACGGTCCGACCGAAGCGACCGTGTGGTGCTCGTTGGCGCGCATCGAGTCCGCTGATGAGCGCATCACGGTGGGCCGTCCCATTCCCGGCATGCACATGGCCGTGCTCGACGGCGAATTGGCGCCTTTGCCCCCGGGCCGCGAGGGCGAGCTGTGGATCGGTGGCGTCGGCTTGGCGCGCGGCTATCACCGACGCCCCGACCTGACCGCCGAGCGATTCATTCAACATCCACGCGGCGGTCGTCTGTACCGCACGGGCGATCTGGCGCGCCAATTGCTCGACGGCCGCTTCGAGTGCTTGGGCCGACTCGATCACCAGGTGAAGATTCGCGGCTTCCGCATCGAGCTGGGCGATATCGAGACCGCGTTGCGCTCGGTTCCCGGCGTTCACGAAGCGTTGGTGGTGGCGGATCAGACCCGCGATCGTGTTCGACTGGTGGCCTATTGGACCGGCGGCGCCTCACGCGCGATGCTGGCCGAGGCAGCCCGCCGCCAGCTACCGCCCTACATGGTGCCGCAGGCTTACGTGCCGCTGGATGCCTTTCCGCTCAACACCAACGGTAAGATCGACCGCTTGCGCTTGCCCACGCCCGAATCGGTGACGTCAGTCGCAGCTCAGCCGCCGCGCACCGAGATGGAAACGCGCGTCGCCACATTGTGGGCGCAAGTTTTAGAGCTGCCTCAGGTGGGCGTGGACCAAAGCTTCTTCGATCTGGGGGGCGATTCAGCCCTGGCGGTGCGGACCGTCGTGCGCATGCAGGACGAGTTGGGCGTCGAGCTCCCGTTGCAGACCTTCTTCGGCGCCCCGACGGTGCAGGCGCTGGCGGCGGAACTGGCCAAGGTGGAGCCCCCGTCCGCACCGGATGCGCCCATCGTGGTGCGCCTGCGCGCGGGTTCGGGCGAGCGATCGCCACTGCACTGTCTGCTCGGGGTGACGCTGTACCAGGATCTGGCGCTGGCCCTCGACGATGGACAGCCAGTCATCGGCATGCACGTTCCGCAGCGCTACTTCCCCGGGACGGATCGGCACCACGCGATCGTCGACTTGGCGGCGCGCTACGTGAATGTGATTCGACAGCATCAACCCCGCGGGCCCTATCACCTGCTGGGCCTCTGCTTTGGTGGCATCGTGGCCTACGAGGCGGCCTGCCAGCTGCAGGCGGCGGGCGAGGACGTCGGCATGGTGGCGGTGCTCGACAGCATCCTGCCTCAGGCCCTGAGGCCTGATCCGGTGGCGAAGATCGCGTCCTACGCGCGGCAGGCGTGGCACGAGCCGCGGCGGGTTCCCGTCTGGCTACGTGCCCAGGCGCGACGTTTGGCCCTGCACCTGCCGTGGAGGCTGCGCCCAGGCGTGGCGGGCGAAGTACCGGTCGACGGACCCGAGAACGATGCCCTGGTGGCGAGTTGGTCCGCGCGGCCCCATCACCTGCGCGGGCACCTTCTGGTGGTCCGGGCGAGCAGCGAGCCGCGGCCGCCTTGGCTGCGTGTGCGGGCCGATCTGGGTTGGTCGGGCTTGGCCACCCGGCTCACTGTGCAAGACATCGCCGCCCCCCATCTCCAGATTCTCCGCGAGCCCCAGGTGCACGCCCTGGCTCAGGCGGTGGCGCGCGCCATGCGATCAACCGCGATCGCAACCGCCTCGGCTGAGCCGTGACCTTCACCTCTGACTGCGATCGCAGTCGTCCCACCAGCAGGGGTTCTTGCTGACGAAATCGAGGATGGCTTGGTACTTGGGGTGATCGGGGTTGCCCAGCATATCCACATTGGCCCAACTGCTCTTGCTGTCGATCCAGCCCCACACATTGAAGATGGTGCCGCCCCTGGCCTTCCAGCCGCTGAAGAGCTGAGCGTAGAGATCCTTGATCTGGGGCTGATGAGCCAGGTCGATGAGAAACTGGCGCACCTCGGCGTCGGTGCCGCTGTAGCCCATGCTCGTGCCGCCCTCGTAGACATAGAGGTCCATTTTGCGTGCCTGGGCCAGCTTCAGGAAGGTGTCCCACTGGGCCATGGTGTGGGTCAGGCTGTCGCCGCCGTTGGTGATGGGCTTGCCCTCGCTGGTTAGGCCGGCCACGTCGCCGAATTCCAGCGCGCGCAGGGCCTGGGCATAGGCGGAGTCGCGCCCCTGGACCAGCCAGCCCTTGATGATCGATGAATTCTGGGCCTCGCCTAGATTGCCGCTGAAATACCCGGCGATGGCGATGGCATCGGAATAGCTGTAGCAGGGCTTGTTGCGTGCGGGATCGCGGGCCACCCATTGCGGACAATCGAGTGCGGGCGCGG
>JAEXQJ010000388.1 GCA_023438785.1 Pseudomonadota bacterium | reverse complement strand
GGACGTGGACGATGTAGTGCTGGGTTCGGTTCTGCCCCGCCTCCGCGCGCACCGCCAGGTAGCAGCGTCCCGGTGCGGCCCCCGGCGTCGGCGACGGGGGCACCCCCACGCGCTTCAAGGTCAGCTTCTCGCCCTTGCGGCCGCGCACGCCCGTCACGCGCTGTCGACCGCCGTCGTAGACCGTGAGCGACAGCGCCACGCCCTCGACGCCCTCCACATCCAGGTCCGCTGTCCAGCCCGCAACCAAGGCGTCGGTGGAGAGCGCGTACCAGTCCTCGTCGTGCTTCCAGCCCGCGAATCCGACCACGTCCGCACTGCGGTTGTACCAGCCGAGCTCCTGGGCCTGCTCGATGCAGTCGTTGGGTTCTCGCTCTTCGCTGGGCTCGAAGTCGCCCAGGGCCACCGCCAAGCGGTACTCGGAGCTCGCCGCGCCAGCATCCTGAATCGTGGGCCGCGCGGATGCCGCCTTGAGCCGAACCAAGTAGGTCGCCCCCGGCGTGACGGCCAAGTTCGGCATGCCCGTCACCTCGCCCGGTCCCCCGGAGACGCTCTCCAGCACGCCCCCCGCCTCATCGGTCAGCTCCAGGACCAGGCCAACCGCCGGAGCAGCGGTCAGCTCGATCCGGAGCCGCTTTGTGGAGGCGGCCGCCGCATCGGCCGGCGGTGCGGCCCCCGGTATGACCAGGCGAAAGACGTCCGCGTCCGCCCGCTTGCCGCGCCCGGCCGGCTCCATCGAGCCACTCACTGTCGCAACGGACGGCGGCGCGAGCAAAGCGAGGGCTTGCGCCTGCGCCGCGGTGTCGTTGGGCTCGGTCTCGGTCCCGCCGGCCTTCTCTGCGGCGTGCTGGGGAACCACCACCACGGCCGCATCTCCCCGCGCCAGACGAGGCGCTCGTCGGCACGAGGGCGACGCGCTGCCGGCCAAGCCGACGGCGAGCAGCAACGCCATCCGCCCATGCATGCGAAGCCTCATGCGCGAGAAGGGCTCGTAATCGGGGAGCGCGAAGGCAGCCCGGCCACGAACTCGGCCTCGGCGACCACCGCGTCGCCCACGCGGGCCTCGCCACGCATCTTCCAAATCGAGGTCCCCTTGCGGAGCGGAACCACGTGCAGCTTCAAGAGGTCGCCGGGCAGGACGGGCTTGCGAAAGCGCGCCTTGTCGATGGCCATGAAGTACATGACCTGGGTTGCCGGATCGAAGCCGCTCACCCGCGCCGCCAGCACGGCGCCGGCCTGGGCCAGCGCCTCGATGATCAGAACCCCGGGCATCACCGGGTGGCCAGGGAAGTGCCCTTTGAAGAACCAGTCATCGCTGGCCACCGCCTTGCGCGCCACGATGCCCTCATCCGATATGGACTCCACATGGTCGAGGAGGAGGAAGGGCGGGCGATGCGGCAGCAACGCCTGGATGGCGCCGAGATTCAGTTCGGTGGCAGTCACCGGCTCGCTATTTCTTCTTGCCGGCGCCCTCGGCCGGCTTGGCGCCGCCGCCCTTTTCCTCGCCGGCGTTGTAGCGGCGAATGACCTCGTTGGTGAGGTCGAGGTGCGGCTTGGCGAACACCACGCCCTGATTCTTGTCCAGGATCATGGTGAAGTTCTCACTGGCCGCGATCTTGCCAATGATTCGCTGCAAGCGATCGACGATGGGGGCCGTGGCCTGCTCCTCTTTGCCCGCCAGATCCTGCTGGTGACGCAGGTAGGTCTGCTGGACCTTGGCCACGCGCTCCTGCAGCTCGGCCTCTTTCTGGCGAACCGTGTCGGCGGGCAGAAGCGTGCGCTTCTTGTTCAAGTCCTCGATCGCCTTCTTGACCTCTTCCTGCTGCTCGTCGAGCTCCTTCTGCTTGACGTCGAACACCTTCTTGAGGTTCGCACGCGCCTTGCGGCCATCCTCGGTCTCGAAGAGAGCGCGCCGCAGATCCACGAAGCCAATCTTCACATCCTCAGCCAGCGCGGGACGAGCCAGACCAGCCGCGATCACGAGTCCAACCAGAATCGAACGAATCATACGCGTCATCTCCGTTTGAGCCTTGAGTAACGGCCGCCTTGACCGTGGGACGCACCATCGATAGCACGCCCGGCGCCTTAGGCCAACCCCGCGGGCAGAGTCTCGCCTCAACGCCCGTGGCCCCACGTTTATTCCCGGCTCGCTCTACAAATCGTTGCCGATGGTGAACTCGAAGACCATGCCCTCCTCACCGGGCAGCGTCTTGAAGGGGAAGCCCCACTCGAAACGCAGGGGACCGATGGGCGAGAACCAGCGGAAGCCGAAGCCCCAACTGGAGCGCAGGCTGGTGATGGGGAAGAACTTGGTGCACGGGCTCGCGGAGACGTCGATGAAGGAGGGGCGGATGTTGCAGTATTGGTCCTCCAGGTTGTAGGCGTTGCCCACATCCGTGAAGACCACGCCGCGGATGCCGACCTTCTCGAACAAGGGGACCTCGATCTCCGCCTTGCCCACGGTCTCCAGGTTGCCTCCGATGGCGAAGGAACGCAGGGTCACATCGGGGTTCTCCGGGCTGCCCATTCGGATGCGCGGCCCCAGCGAAGCCAGGGGGAAGCCGCGCACGTCGTAGATGCCGCCCACGAAGTACCGCTCGTAGATGGGCACGCCCTGGGGCTCGCGGCTGAACACGACGCCCACGTCCGCCTTCAGGCGCAGCACAAAGGGTCCCCAGAGCGGGTAGAAGTAGCGAGCCGTGCCCTGCAAGCGCGTGAACTGGGCCTCGGACAGGAAGGCTGGCTCGGCGAACTCGGCGGACAACGTGTTGTACCAACCGCTGGTGGGGAACATGCGGTCGTTGCGCGTGTCGTGCGCCAGCGAGACACGCCATGAGGAGATGATGCCGGCGTGGAGCAGGTTGGCCAGCGAGCCCGACGGCACGGGGCTGCGCTGCCCGCTGCTAAAGAGGCTGCTGCGCCCCGAGGTGCTCACGCCGACGTCCTGCAAGGAGTAGGTCAGGAACAGCCGGAGGTTGTCGGTGAGCATATAGCCCCAGGTGAGGCTGCCGCCCGTCGACCGGCGCGTGAAGCTCTCGTAGTAGCGGTTCTGGCTGAAGAGGCTGATTCCGAAGGTCCAGTTGGTGTCCAGGAAGTATGGCTCGGTGAACTCGGCCATGAAGAGCTGGCGCAGGGCCGAGATTTGGGCCTGCAAGGTCAGCGATTGGCCGCGCCCGAACAGGTTGTTCTGCGAGATCTGCGCCTGCGCGATGAACGTCTCCACGGTGGAGAAGCCGGCCCCGATCTGGAAGGCGCCTGTCTGCCGCTCGGAGACCTCCACGTTCACATCCATGGTGTCGTCGGACGAGCCGCGCTTGGTGCTCGCATCCACGCGCTCGAAGAAGCCCAAGGCGTTGACCCGTCGCTTGGAGGTCTCCAAGGCGGTCTGGCTGAACTCTTCGCCCTCGTAGATGCGCATCTCGCGACGGATGACCTTGTCGCGGGTCTTGGAATTGCCGCGGACGTTGATCCGCTCAAAGGTGACCTTGGGGCCCTTCTGGATGTCGTAGGCCAGGCTGACCGTGCGCTCCTTCTCGTTCACGGCCGTCTCGGGCGTGGAGTTCACGTAGGCGAAGCCCTGGTCCTTGTAGTAGTCGGCGATGGTCTGGACGTCCTGGGCCACCTTGGACCGGTTGAAGACCTCGCCTGGTTTGACCTGGAGGCGCTTGATGAAGAACTCGGGGGGCTGCAGCAGATCGCCCTTCAGGTCGATGCTGCCGATGCGGTACGCCTCGCCCTCTTCGAGGCTGATGGTGATGTACAGCGAGCGCTTGTCGGCCGACAACTCCAGGCGCGGCTCGCCCACCTTCACGTTGATGAAGCCGCGGTCGAAGTAGTAGCCCTGGATCATCATGATATCGCGCTGGAACACGTCCTCGCGATAGGTGCCTGACGAGCTGATGACCGAGAACAAGTCGCCGGCTTGGGTCAGCATGACCCCGCGCAGGTCCGCATCGCTGGCGTGCTTGTTGCCCGTGAAGTTCACGCGCCGGACCTCGACCTTGCTGTTCTCTTGCACGCGGAAGTACACGTCCACTTCGCCGGGGGCCTCGCGCCGCAGCTCGTACTCCACCTGGGCCATGTAGTACCCGCGCTGAAGATAGAGCTCGCGGATCTTCTCGACGTTCTTCTTGACCTTGGCCAGGTCGAGGACCTGGTCTTTCTTGATGTCGAGGACCTCGTTGATCTTGCTCAGGCCCACCTCCTCGTGGCCCGACACGTAAATCTTGCGGATGGTGGGCTTCTCGCGCAGCACGAAGGTGACCACGATCCCGGCCGGCCCCTCGCTGGTCTCGACCTGCACGTCCTCGAAGTAGCCCATGCGCCAGATGGTGCGCACGTCGTCCTGCAAAGTGGCCTTGTCGAGGGGCGTCCCCGGCTTGGTCTGCAGGTTGACCCGCAAGGCGTCGTCCTCGACCTTGCGATTGCCGCGAAACTGGACGCGGGCCACGTTGAGGCTGGGCACCGGCGTGGCGGGCTCCGGGCTCGTTGATTCGGGCTCGGGCAGAACGGGGGCCCGCAGGCGGGGGACCGCCTCGTCGTCCTGGGCGCGGGCCATCCCCGCGGTCAGCAGGAGCGCGCAGAGGGCGAGCAACGAGCGAGCGCGCCTCATGTGTCCTCGACGATCTGCCCGTCGACCATGCGCAGCTTGCGGAAAGCCTGCCCGGCCAACTCGTTGTTGTGGGTGACCAGGAGCAGGGTCATGCCCAGTTCACGGTTCAGCTCGAAGAACAGGTCGTGAATGGCACGCCCCGTCTTCGTGTCCAGGTTCCCGGTGGGCTCATCGCCCAGCAGCAAACGCGGCGACAGGAGGAGAGCGCGCGCCAGAGCCACACGCTGCTGCTCACCTCCCGACAACTCGCCGGGCCGGTGGCGCAAGCGTTCCTGCAGGCCCACGCGCGCCAGCATGGCCTCTGCCCGCTCGGCACATTCTTTCCGGGGAAGCCGCGCGATGAGCCCCGGCATCATGGTGTTCTCCAGGGCCGTGAACTCGGGCAGAAGGTGGTGGAATTGGAAGACGAAACCGATCTGGCGGTTGCGGAAATTGGCCAGCTTGGCCGTCCCCATGTTGGTCACGTCCGCGCCGTCGAAGCTGATCTTGCCGGCCGTGGGCACGTCCAGGGTCCCCAGCAGGTGCAGCAGGGTGGACTTGCCCACCCCGGAGGCCCCCACCACGGAGACCAGGGCCCCAGGCGCCAGGTCCAGATCGATGCCGCGCAACACCTCGATGCGTCGCGCGCCGTGCTGGAAGACCTTCCAGAGCCCTCGCACCACCACGTACGCGCCCCCGGGGGCGCCCGCGGGCACCCCCGTCGGGCCGGGAGCGAGATGGTTCCGATCAGACATCGGGCCTCGCAACGTAGCCATGGCCATCTCGGCTGTCAACGCGCGCCCGTCGCTGTCGCATCACTCGTACCTCAGGCCGTCCGCCGGCCTCATGCGCGCGGCCAACAGGGCCGGGTAGACGGTGGCCAGGCAACACAGGCCCAGGGCCGACGCGGCGACCACCAGGATCTCGCTGGGCCGCATGACCACGGGCAGCTTGCTGATGTAGTACACGTCCGTGGGCAGGGGCAGGCCGTACTTCTCGATGAGGATGCAGCCCAGAACGCCGGTGGTGACCCCCACGGCCAAGCCGATGATTCCGATGTACACGCCCTCCGCCACGAAGACCCGCTGGATGCCACCGTCGCCGGCTCCCATGGCCTTGAGGATGGCGATCTCGCGGGCCTTCTCAGTGGCCATCATGATCAGGGTCGACACAATCGAGAACGAGGCCACGAGGAGGATGAAGGTCAGGGCCACGAACATGGCGATCTTCTCCAGCCGCAAGGCGGTGAAGAGGCCCTTGTTCAACTCCTCCCAGGAGCGCACGTCGTAGCCCTTGCCCACCACGTCGGCGATGGCTGTCGCCACCCTGGGCGCGTCGTCCGGATTCGCGGTGCGCACATCGATGCCCGTCACCTCGCCGGGCACGCCCAGGAATCTCTGCGCCTCCTCCAGCGAGACATAGGCCAGCTTGGAATCGAACTCGTACATGCCGCTGTAGAAGTGGCCCGCGACCTTGAACGTCCTCATCCCGGGCATGGGCCCGCTGGGGCCCAGCTTGCACAGCGGGCACACCACGTCGATGCGGCTGCCCTGGAAGACGCGCAGGGTCCGGGCGTAGAGTTCTTCGCCCAACAGGATGGTGGGCAAGGGGCCGGAGGCCGGCTCGCTCTTCGCCTGCTGGCCACCCTCGGCCTCCGGCGCGTCTCCTTCCGAGGGACGCGGCGGAAAGTCGTCATCCGGAACCCGCTCGGGGTGGGCCAGGTCATCCAGTCGGCCCTGACGAATGGTCCGCGCCACGTCGAGCACGGAAGCGGCCGACTTGACGTCCAGCCCGCGCAGGAGAATGCCCGCCGGCGAGGCCCCGGAACGCACCATCACCTCGGCCTCGAGATAGGGAGTCGCCGCCACCACGCCCGGCACACGCACCACCTGCTCGCGCACGCTGTGCCAGTCGAGAAAGGGCTGGTCCTCGGCAGCGGTGATCACCACCTCGGCCTTGGCGCCGCGGATCTTGCCCTTCAGGTCCATCTCGAAACCCGACATGACGGATAGCGCGAGGATGGGCGCGGACGTGCCCAGGAAGACGCCCAGGATGGAGATGGTGGTGAACAGGGTGAACGAGGCGCGCAAACCACCGCCGAATGCCAGGAGTCCCCCGACGGCCGCGCCGATGGCCGCCCCGAGACGCAGATTCTCGGTCAGGGCAGCGGGACGAGAGCCCAGCATCCAGGCGGGCGTGCGGGGCGGGAAGTAGTGCAGCCAAAGCAGCATGGCGGCCGAGAGCACGACTAGGCCCAAGCCCAGGTAGAGCACGCGAACCGCGGTACGGGAACGGCGCTCCGGATCACGCAGGTGGCGCCAGGCCACGAACCACTCGAACCCGGGCCCCAGTTTCTGGCTCATGCGGGCTGCCTCGGTCTCACTCGGGCCGCATGAGCGGGAAGAGGATGACGTCGCGGATGGACGCCTGGTCGCACAGCAACATGACCAGTCGGTCCACGCCGATGCCCTCGCCCGCGGTGGGCGGCAGGCCGTATTCCAGAGCGCGGCAGTAGTCCTCGTCGTAGTCCATGGTCTCTTCCGCGCCCTTCGCCTTGGCCTCTACCTGGCGCTGGAAGCGAGCCCGCTGATCCACGGGATCGTTCAACTCGGAGAACGCGTTGGCGTGCTCGCGGCCCACAATGAAGAGTTCGAATCGATCGACCTTGCTGGGTTCCGCGTCGTTGCGGCGGGACAAGGGCGACGTCTCGGCCGGATAGTCGATCACGAACACGGGCCGGTCGTGCGGCAGCGCCTGCTCACCCGCGTAGTCGAACAACGCGCCCACCCGATGCCCGTGCGTCTCGCACTTGCCGAGCACGGCGCCCAACTCGTCCTTGCGGCCCAGCACGCCGGAACGTTCAATCCAGCCGCGCAGGGCCGGCTCGTCGTCGAGCATGGCGCGCTCGAGTCCCCCCGGCAGAGCTCCCGCCTTGGCCGCGGCCATGATGGCGTCCTTCATGGGGATACGCTCGAAGCGCCCCAGGTCGACCTTGGTCCCCTGGTAGGTGATCACCGGGCCACCGCAGATCTCGCGTGCCAACTCGGCGAACAGCTCCTCGGTCAGCGCCATCAGGTCCTGGTAGGTGGCGTAGGCCTGATAGAACTCCAGCATGGTGAACTCGGGGTTGTGCTGGCGCGACAGCCCCTCGTTGCGGAAGTTGCGCCCGATCTCGTAGACGCGCTCGAAGCCGCCCACCACCAGCCGCTTGAGGTGCAGCTCGGGGGCGATGCGCATGTTGAGATCCAGGTCGAGCGCGTTGTGGTGGGTGTGGAACGGCTTGGCCGCGGCGCCGCCCAGCACGGAGTGCATCATGGGCGTCTCCACCTCGACGAAGTCGCGTCCATCCAGGAAGCGGCGCAGGTGGCGGATGATCCGGCTGCGCTTGAGAAACACCTCGCGCACCTCCGGGTTGGCCACGAGATCCACGTAGCGCTGGCGGTAGCGGATCTCCATGTCCTGCAGGCCGTGCCACTTCTCGGGCAAGGGGCGGGTGGACTTGGTCAGGACGTGAACGCGCTCGCACAGGATGGTGCGCTCGCCGGTCTTGGTCAGCACGGGCGCGCCCTCGGCGCCCACGAAATCGCCCCGTTCCATCAGCTTCCACAGGGCGTAGGCCTTCTCGCCCACCACGTCCTGCTTGACCCAAATCTGGATCTCGCCCGAGCGGTCGCGCAGCTTGGCAAAGCTGGCCTTACCGAAGCTGCGCATGGCCACCAGGCGCCCGGCCACCGAGAAGCGCGTCCCCTGCCCCAACGGATCCTCCGCCGGGTGGTTGCCGGCCTCGAACCAGGCCTGGACCTGGGCCGTGGTGCAGCCCGGCGCAAAGCCGTTGGCGTAAGGGTTCTGTCCCGCGGCCCGGAGCTCTTCGACCTTGCGCTCTCGTTCCGCTATCAGCTCGCGTTCATCGGCCATCTTTCGTGCTTCTCCCCGATTCGTCCACAGAGACACGTG
>JAEXQJ010000381.1 GCA_023438785.1 Pseudomonadota bacterium | reverse complement strand
AGGCACGACCGCCGGTGCCGCCAGCCCCGCCGCCCGTGCCGGCTGTGGGCGTGCTCCCGCCCGAGCCACCCGTTGCTCCGCCGCTCCTTCCTGCGCTGCCCGCCGTTCCACCGCCGCCACTTCCAGCACCGCCATTGCCAGCGCCGCCTACTCCTCCTGTACCGGCGCCGCCCACGCCTCCGTCCATGCCGCCGCGTCCGCCACTGGCGCCGGCGCCACCGGTGCCCCCCGCTCCGCCACCGCCACCGTCCGGACCTTCGACGCCCCCGTCCGCTCCTCCGATCCCGGTCTCTTGATCAAATCGCTCACCGTCGAACGCGACAACCACGACCTTCGTGTCGTTGTTGGAGTTGCCCGAAATCCCCATTTTGAAGACGTCGCTCACCGCGAAGGTGAAATAGGCGACGTGCCCGTTCTCCATGATGACGTTCGGTCGCTCGACGTTGAACCAGCGGGAAACGCTGCCATCGCTGTTGGTGAAGACCTTCTGACCGTCTCTCGGGTCGAAGGCCAAGCCCTGGTCGGTCCAGTCGTGGATTCCGTCGCACGAGGTCAGGTGATACGCGACCCGGTCGTCGGGGTAGTTGTAGATGACGTGGTACTGGCCGCCGCTGTACCAGATGATGGGATCCTCGGCGTAAACGTAGACGCTTTCGGGGTTCTGCGGTGCCCCCGCCGCTGTGCTCAGGTGTTTTGGCCGATTGGGGAAGATCGTGGCCAAGTTGGAGGGCGGGGTTTGCCCTGCAGGCGAGCCCCTGGCCCACGCGCGCGGTTCATGTTTGCTCGGGACGACCGAAGAGCAGTTCCACCTGGGCCCGATCCTGCTGGCCGAAGAAAAGGTAGGCGTGGTCGCCCGGCTTCAGCACGGTTGGTCCCCGGGCCGCCATGACCTCCTTGCCCCGTACGAGAAGGACCACGGCTGCCCCGGGCGGCAGCTCGACGTCTTGCAGCGCAGCGCCACAAACCGCCACAGGCGGCTCGATGAGGAAGGCAACCAACTCGCCGTCCAGCGCGTGCGAGGCGTTGATCTCCAGGACGGCCGACGGGGCGGGGCGTTCGGGCACGTGCAGTCGCGCCTTGCGAGCCGTCCAACGCAGGGTCGCGCCGGGCACCAGGCTGCTGACCACCACGATGAAGAAGACCATGTCGAAAATGCGTTGGGACTGCGACACGCCGGCCAGCACTGGGAAGGTGGCCAGGATGATGGGCACGGCGCCGCGCAAGCCCACCCAACCGACGAAGGCGATCTCGCGGGCGGAGTACCCGAAGGGAAGCAAGCAGGGCAGCACCACGAGTGGTCGCGCCACGAAGGCGAGGAAGAGTCCCGTCGCCAGACCCGGTAGGGCCACGTCTAGAAGGCGCGCCGGAAACACGAGCAAGCCGAGCATGAGGAACATTCCCACCTGGCCCATCCAGGCCAGCGCCTCGTGCACGCGACCAAGGGCGCTCCGGTTGGGCAGCGCTGAATTGCCGAGCACCATGCCCGTGGTGAACACGGCCAGAAAGCCGCTGCCCAAGACCAGCGTGGCGGCACCGAACGACACGAAGGCGAGGGCCAGCGTGAGCACCGGGTACAGTCCGGCGGTCCGCAGCCGCAGACGGGCCAGGAGGGCGCGCCCGGCCCGCCCGACCAGGACACCCACCACGCCTCCAATCACGAGCTGGCCCACCACCGCCAGCGCCTCGGCCCAGCCCGGCGGCCGGCCCGACTTCAACACCTCGATGGTGGCGATGGTCAGGATCACGGCCATCGGATCGTTGATGCACGATTCGACCTCCACCGTTCGCCCGACCTTCGCCTTGAGCGCGAGACGGCCGCCGCGCAAGACGGCGAGCACCGCGGCCGCATCGGTGGACGAAACCACCGCACCCAAGAGCAACGCGTGCGCCCACGGCATGCCCAGCAAGCGCGCAAAAAGCGCCACCAGTGCGGCCGTCCCCGCCACGCCGATGGTGGCCAAGATGGTGGCCGGCCACAGTACCGCGCGAAACGACGTGAGCGTCGTGCTGAGCCCGCCCTCGAACAGAATCAGCACCAGGGCGATGGTGCCCAACCTGACGGCCAGCCCGTAATCGGCGAAGGCGATGCGGCCCGGCCCATCGGATCCGGCCAGCATGCCCAAGGCCAGGAAGAGTAGGAGGACGGGGACACCCAGGCGATCCACCGTCCGGCTGAACAAGACGCTGGTCAGGGCCAGCACCCCGATGACGAGCAGCACGAGAGCGCTGGCGCTGGGCTCGGAAGCACCCGTCGCGGAGGCGGCGGCAAGCCCCAGCACGGCGGTCAATCCGGGCTCCCCCACTCAATCAGCATGGGACCACCCGCCGCGCGGCGCCACCCCCAGTAGCCCATTGGCAATAGGAGCCGGCCTTTGCAACGGCGGTGTCTCTTTGTCTGTCGCCAGGCTAGAACTGCGAGAAGAACTTCCAGATGGCCTGCGGCTCCTCGGACCACGTGTTGTGGCCACCCGAGAATTCGCACCAGATGGTGGGCGCCGCGCAGCCCTGATACTCAACGCACGGGCTGGGCGACACCGGCTGGGTCTGCGTCCCGCACTTGTTCCTGGCGACGTATTTGTCACGGAAGGCACGACCCAGACTCGTAAGGACGAAGGTGTCGTTGTTGCCGTGAAAGGCCATGATCGGGAGCGGATCCGTGTTGTTCGCGTTGTACTTGATGACGCCTTCCTTGCCGGAACAAGGAGCGATGGCGCGAAACACCTTGAATTCGTATCCGACCGTATAGGTCATCATCCCGCCGAAGCTGAATCCGGTAGAGAAGATCCGATCTTGGTCGACGCACAGGTTGGCGTTGACCTTGTCCAGCATGGCTTGCAGCAGCTTCATGTCCACGCCGTTGACGTTCCACCAGCCCACGCCACTGGTTTCTGAATTGCTGCCCTGAAGGCCGTCCGCCGTAACGAAGATGGCCGTTCCGTTCGACAGCGGCTTCAGTCCGTCGTAGCCGCCGCTGACCACGCCCGCCGCTGATCCTCCGAGTGGATGCCATACGAAAACGAGCCGATACGGCTTGTTGGCGTCGTAGTTTGTCGGGACGTCAAGCACCCACTTGCGTGCGGTGCCGCCGATGGTCTCAGTGAAGCTGCCGCTCTTCAGCGGGCTGCTGGAGCCGCAGCCCTGACTGGTCCTCACGGTCGATCCACCGGCACCGCCCGCGCCACCGGCACCGCCCGCGCCACCCGTTGCGCCACCGGTCGAACCGCCCGTCGCGCCACCGGTCGCGCTGCCGCCGCTTACCGAGCCGCCCGTCGCGCCACCC
>JAEXQJ010000360.1 GCA_023438785.1 Pseudomonadota bacterium | reverse complement strand
GGTCGGGTTAGCCGAGTCGGACGGCATGTCCTCGAACTGCGCCTCGACCGCGGCGTCGCTGCTGGGCAGCTCGACCGGCAGGCGAGCGGCACCGTAGGTCCAGCCGGAGATCGGGTTCTTCTTGAAGATGAAGTCGAGCACCGCCCGGTCGTAGGCACCGAAGTCCACGAGGATCGTGTCCACCCCCACGTGCGCGGTGGGGCTGGCCTTGTCGGACGTGATGATGGTCTGGTTCACGTTGGCTTCCTTGGACACCATCGGATAGCTGCCGGCGCCATCAACCTCGTCCAACGTGGTCAGCCCGTTCACCCAGGGCTTCAGGATGGCCGGCCGATCCAGGTGAACGACCAGGACGATCTTGAGCTGCGGGTTGCTGGCCGGGACCACCGTGCCGTCGGCTTTGGTATAGCCGTCACGGATGCGGAACAGATCGATGACCTTGTTGCGATCCTGGATAGCCGCCGCGAGACCGCTGTCCGACATCTGTCCCGGGAAGGGCCCGTCGAAGGACAGCGGCACGCCCGCATCGAGGCCGAAGTAGGTGCCCTTGCGCGCGGTGATTCGCAGGATGGCGATGTCGGCGGTCGCGGCGCTCTTGCTCGCCACGATGGGAAGCGTGTAGCCCGCGACGCCCGAGGCGCCCGCGCCCACGGACTGGTAGTCGTAATCGAGCAACCAGGTGCTGTACTGGTCAGTGCCCGTCAGGCCGTCAGTGATGCCGTCGTAGTACACCTCGATGGAGCCGTTACCATTCGAGTCCGCCGCGAACTCGCCTAGCTCCGGGGCCCCTGCCGTGCCGGTTGCCTTGTCCGTGTAGCGCGTCGCCGAGATGGGCAGACACGCGCCGTTCGTTCCACAGGTCGAAACCCCGGAGGCCGTCTTCATGTCCGCGTTCTTGAGCAGGACAATGGCCTTCTTCTGGGCATCCAAGCCGGCCTGCATGGTCTCTTGCGAGCGCACCGTCGTCGTCGCGGTGCTCGGATCCGAATAGGGGTCTTCGAAGATTCCAAGCTTGAACGACATCTCGAGAATCTTGGTCGCCGCCGCGTCGATGTCGGCATCGGTCAGAAGGCCTTGGTCGTACGCGGCCTGGATGTTCACGTGGGAGTCGCTGCCCAGTTGGTGCGAGCCCGCCTTCACGTACGACGCGGCCTTCTCGGCGGCGGTGAAGAGTTCGAGGCCCCAGCCCGAGTTGCCGGCCGCTCCCCAGTCACCCGTGATCATGCCGTCGAAGCCGAGGCGCGCCTTGAGGTAGTCGGTGATCAGCGTCTTCGAGTGCGCCGAGCCCACCTGCTCGGGGTCGTAGGCCATTACCTTGAAGATCGAGTAGCAGGGCATGAGCGCGGCGGGGCTAGCCTCGAAGGCGGCCTTGAAGGGAATGGAGTGGTACTCGAACATGCCGCCCGGGAAGACGTTGAACTTGCCCGGCGCCGAGTGGCTGTCCATGCCGTCCTCGTCGGCACCTGCTCCGGGGAAATGCTTGACGGTCGCCGCGATGGCGCCGCGGAGCCCGGGGCCGCCACGACCGCCCTGGAAGCCCTCGATGCAAGCCTTCACGTGCTTGCCCACGTGGGCGGCATTCTCACCAAACACGTTCTGGACGCGCGCCCAGCGCGGCTCGGTGGCCAAGTCAGCCATGGGGCCCAACTGCCAGCGGAAGCCGAGCGCCTTGAACTCCTTGCGGACCGTATCGCCGTACGTGAAGGTCAGGTTCGTGTCGTTGATCGCCCCCATGCCCATCGGGTACGGCCAAGACGAGACGTTCTTTGTGATGCTGAGTGACTGGACGCCGGTCGTCGCGTTGGTCGCCTGGCCGATGAAGTGGACGGGATCGGCGGTGACCACGAAGGGAATGCCGAGTGGCATCCCTTCGACCAGAGCCTGTACGTTGTTCAGGTAGGTCGCATACTGCGCTGCCGTCAGGTCCTGATTGAACCGTATGAGGGCTTGGCGCCGAAGGTCTCCGGCCAGGCTGTTCACTGCGGCCTGGGTCAGAATGCCATCCGCCGAACCGCTGCCGATGGTCGATCCCTCGGACATGAGGCCGACCTTCTGAGGCACCGTCATGCGTGCGACCAGATCCTTGGCCCGGCACAAGTCGCTGTAGCGCCAGTCTTCGTAGCGATCGAGCAGGCCGTTTCCGTTCAGGTCCCGGAACTGCAACTGACCCTCGGTGATGGCCTTCTTCTGCACGTACGGAACTTCTGTGGCCACGGTCGAAGCGGTGCCGGTGCCGACCCACGAGTAGGGCAGGCCGTCCTTGCCCAGGGGACGGGTCGTGGCGAAGCCGAGGCGCGGCTGGGCGACAGGAGTGCTCGGAACACACGGATCCGTGTCGACCGAGGCATCGAGCCCGGTGGATGTCCCGAGGTCAGTAGAGGCATCGAGCCCCGTGGATGTCCCGAGGTCAGAGCCGACGGGCGCATCCGGCACGGCGGCGTCAGCCACCACCTCATCATCGGAATCCGAGCAGGCTGCAAATGTGGATAGCGCGGCAATCATCACGGGCAAGCAGCGGCACATTCTCATGGGCTCCTCCTGATGCTTGCGATCGAGCACGAGGGCTTCATTGGACACATGCTCAAATCGCATGCGCAAAACGCAAACTCAGATTGCGCCTGTCCGCTTTTGGGCGCCGTCGGATCCTTGCAGAAACTCTGTCATGTTCTTGCGGGTTTCTGGTGGTTGGCGGCGCTCCGTTGTGCGGACCTGTGTGCGCCTGCGGTCAGGCTCGACCACGACGGACACGGACAACGCGAGAAGAGGTCGAGGGGCGGCGTTGGGCGATGCCGGACATGAGGTGTCCTGTTTGCCACGCGACGGACCGGACTGGCGGCAAACGACGTGTGTCGGAACGGGCCAAGTTCATGACGTGGTCACCGTGTGTGCGTCAATGCCCACCCTTCCTGACCGGCGATCAGGTCTTCTCGAGAGGCGCGGCGAACGCGCATACTGAGGGGGAATGGTCTTCGGGCTCCCTTGGCTTACTCGCCCCATCACCGAGATTGACCTGCCCGCGACTCGATCGGCATCACGCGCTTGGGGTCGTATGAGACTGTTGGTGCTTGAGGACCAGCCCAAGCAGTCGCCAGACTTCCGCGTATCGCACCACTTCGTCGCTCTCAATCTCGCCGATGCCGTGGACAGCGAGTTTTGCGTCGAGGATGGACCATGGATGCCTCGGCTCTTCGGTCACCACTTCTTCGTCTTTATTCCCGCGGGTGTTCAGCATGCGGTTCGCTCGGCGCCGGATAGGGTGCTGCTGCTTGAAATCGACGCCCAGTTCGGCGAGGGCGTGCTCAAGATCTGCGGCGAATCCGCGCCCCTGCGCCCACTCATCGGCGTCGACGATCCGGCGGTCGCCCACATCATGCTCGCGCTCGTCGAGAGCATGCAGGGCGACGGGCTTCTGGAACAGATGCACAGCGAGGCGCTCGGCGCGGCCTTGCTCAGCCGGATTGCTCTCAACGCGAGGTCCGTGGCCAAGCCGCCGAGCGCGGGCGGTCTCGCCGGGGCACGCCTTCATCGCGTGCTCGAGCACATCGCACTCCATCTGGATGCTCCGCCCAGTCTGCGCGCGTTGGCTGACCTGGCCGGGATGGGGCTCTACCGCTTCGTTCGTGCCTTCAAGCAGAGCACCGGCGTCTCACCCCACCGCTACGTGCTTGACGCTCGTATCGCTCACGCCAAAGAGCTGTTGTGCAACGCCTCGTTGTCGATCTCGGAGATCGCCCTTCGCACCGGGTTTGCGAACCCAAGCCACTTCGCGTTGACCTTCCGTCGCATGACCAGCTTGTCCCCTCGGCTCTTTCGGCAGCGCGCGATGGTGAAGTAGCGCGGGAGCGCTGAAGAAGGCGAGGGACGCCGGCGCGGCAGCGTGCGATCCTCGGTGGCGTCGGTGGTCCATGCCAGCTGGTCGAGCAGGGGAGCCTCGGAGTGCACGGCCTTCGTCGACGATGGACGCGTGGAATGCTCGTCGTTTCTCATGACCGACAGCGGCCGCGGTCACGTGGAAAACCTGGGCGGTTCGTCCTGCTACACGGGCGGCATCGACGTGCACGCCGCGCGCGGCTGGCAAATCCGCCACAACCGTTTCCAGGGCATCTACTGCACGAACGGCGGCCTCGCCGAACACGCCATACACATGTGGAACGGCTGCCGCGACACAGTCATCGAGAACAACACCATCACAGACTGCGCGCGCGGCATCGGTTTGGGCATGGGTAGCGGCACCGGGGTGCCGCTGCGGAGCTGGCCTGACGCTCCCCACGGCGGGGGTGCCTTCGGCCACGTGGACGGGATCGTTCGCAACAACGTCATCTGGGCCGCCATCAACCAGTACGACACCGGCATCGAGATCGCGCAGGCCCGCCGCCCCGTGGTGGTCCACAACACGGTGGTGAACGCTGATGGGTTGAGCGGCTTCTTCAGCTCCATCGATTACCGCTTCGCCGGCACCGTGGCGATCATTCAGAACAATCTGACCCGCCGGATCACGGCGCGGGACGGGGCGACAGGCACCGTGGACCACAACGTCGAGAATGCCGGCCCTTCGGTGTTCACTGACGCCGCCGGCGGCGACTTTCACCTGGCCGCTGGTGCCACGGCGGCCATCAATCAGGGCATCCCCCTCGATGAGGGCGGCGTGGACCTGGACGGCGTCGCGCATAGCAATGGCGCCCCCGACGTCGGCGCGGACGAGCGCTACCGTCGAACGCGGCGGGTGACGTCGCAGAAACGCGCATCTGCGTCCTTCATGGCGCGTCGCTTAGGCGCGTCGAGTGCTCTCCCTCGTCGTGGTCTCCGCCGCCTGCGCGGCGGTCCAGTGGGCTACTGGCTGTAGCTGGGCGTCCAGCTGCCGAGAATGTTGGCCAGGGTGTTCTTGGCGGCGGCAGAGGCCGTGAGCTGATAGGAGGATCGCGCGGAGGCGTTGGCGCCACTGCCCGTGCTGCCGTATTCGTGAAAGCGGGCGTTCTGCGGCGGGTTCGATGACATGGACGTGAAACCCGCGGCAGAGATGTGCCCACCCAACTGGGCGTTGATGAAGGCAGCAAATCCGTCCGCGCCCCAGGGCCGCGCCAGCGCCACCGAGCCCGCCTTGATGGACGACGACGCCGTGAACTTGCCGCCCAAGTAGACGATGCCGTACGCGGTTCCAGCCTCGGTGTTGGGGGCCGTGGTCGCGCTGCCGTCGCCCACGTTCTTCACCTCGCAGTCCTGCAGGACCGCCGTGGCCCCGCCGAACACGAAATCCACATTGCCCTGCACGTAGCAGTTGCGGAAATACTGACTGCCGCTGTGGGTGTACAGCGTGTCCTGGTTGCCCACCAGGCGGCAGTTCAGGAATTGCTGCCGCTGCCCGGTGGTCCGCAGGGCCACGGCCTGCGAGCCGACGCCGAAGCTGTTCTCGAAGGTCAGGTTGGCCGCGGAAAAGTCGTTGGCGCTGATGTGCACGCTGGCGCTGCCGCTGGTGCTGCCCACGCTGCTGTTGCTGTCGTTGTAGGTCAGGATGGTGGTCGTGGCGTTGGCGCCCACCAGGCACAGGTTGGTGCGGCTGGCGAGGGTCAGCTTCTCTTTGTAGGTGCCGGCCTTGATGTCGATGCGCACGTGCGCGGTGCTGCCGCTGGCGATGGAGTTCACCGCCGCCTGTACGGTCGTGTACTTACCGCAGCCGTCCTTGGCCACGGGT
>JAEXQJ010000281.1 GCA_023438785.1 Pseudomonadota bacterium | reverse complement strand
TTGCCGGCCTGCGCGTCGGCGAGAGCGATCCGCGCTGCGTGTTCGCCACCAACCAGCCCCCGGCGCTGACCGCCGAGCAAGCGGCGGCCCGCACCGTCGTCCCCGACGCCGCCACCTGGTCGGCCATCAAGGCGCATTCGGTGAAGCAGGCCGCGACCCTGGCCTTCGTCGGCCGAAGGAGGGACGCCCCCGCGCTGGTCACCTCGCGCGGCCAGGTCGCCATCTGCACCTCCGCGGACCCCGTGGGCGCCCCCATCTTCTATCGCGACGTTCCTCTCATGCCGTCCGAGAGCGAGAAGGGCGTGATCAAGCCTCTAGCTGCCAGCGCGGTGCCACTCATCGCCTGGCGGCTGCGCGACGTGGCCGCCAGGGAAAGCCGCGTGCTGATGCAGGGCCTGCACACCTGTGCCAACTGCCACTCGTTCTCCGCCGACGGCAAGAGCTTGGGCCTCGATATGGACGGCCCGCAAAATGACAAGGGTCTCTACGCCATCGTGGACGTGAAGCCGGAGATGTCTATCCGCAACCAGGATCTGGTGGTGTGGAGCAACTTCCGCGGCAAGTTGGGCAGCAAGCTGCGGGTGGGCTTCATGTCGCAGATCTCGCCCGACGGCTCGCACGTCATCACGACGGTGAACGACCCCGGCATCGAGCAAACCGACAGCCAACGGCGCCAGGAACGCATCGATCTGGTGCGCAACTACTACGTCGCCAACTTCAAGGACTACCGTTTCCTGCAAGTGTTCTATCCGACGCGCGGCGTGCTGGCCTGGTACCGCCGCAACGCCGCCCGACTGGAATACCTGCCCGGCGCCGACGCTCCCCGCTTCGTGCACGCCAACGCGGCCTGGAGTCCCGACGGCAAGTACCTGGTCTTCGCCCGCGCCGAGGCGCAAGACGCCTACCCGGCCGGCAGGCCCAAGGCGGAGTACGCCAACGATCCCAACGAGACGCCCATCCGCTTCGACCTGTACCGAATTCCGTTCAACGGCGGCAAGGGCGGCAAGGCCGAGCCCATCGCGGGTGCGTCGCGCAACCGGATGAGCAACTCCTTCCCGAAGATCTCCCCCGACGGCAAGTGGATCGTGTTCGTGCAAGCCAAGAACGGCCTGCTCATGCGCCCTGATGGCCAGCTCTACATCGTGCCGGCCCAGGGCGGCGTGGCCCGTCGCATGAGCTGCAACACCAGGCTCATGAATTCCTGGCACAGCTTCTCGCCCAACGGTCGCGGGATGGTCTTCTCGTCCAAGAGTCGGTCGCCCTACACGCAGATGTTCCTGACCCACATCGACGAGGACGGCCATGACAGCCCCGCCATCTTCATCGAGAACGCCACGGCCGCGAACCGCGCGGTCAACCTCCCTGAGTTCGTGAACATCCCGCCGGATGGCATGCGAAGGATCGAAACGCCCGCGGCCGCATATGCCGAACACGTGGATTCGGCGGTGGAGGCCACTCAGGCGCGCGACTTCGACAAGGCCATCGGCGAATGGAACCAGGCCATTGCCCTGTCGCCGTCCGAGCCGCGCCCGCACAACAACTTGGGCGTGGTGCTGGCGTCGATGGGAAGGTGGGACGAGGCCATGGCGGAATACCGGAGGGCCCTGGCCTTGGATCCGCGATTCTCAGAGGCCTACAACAACCTGGGCGAGGCCCTGGCGAGCAGCGGCGCCGAGAAGGAGGCCGTGGGGCAATTCCAGAAGGCCGTGCAGATGGATCCCGAATACGCCCTGGCCCGCACCAACCTGGGCGTGCTCCTGGCGCGCACTGGCCACGCCGCGGAGGCGATCCCACACCTGCAGAAGGCCGCCGCGCTGACCCCGGACGACGCCCACGCCCGCCGCAATCTGGGCCACGCCTTGGCGGAGAAGGGCGATTTCAAGGAGGCGCGCGCGCACCTGGAGAAGGCGGTCGAGCTGACCGGCGGCAAGGACGCCTTCACCCTTTACCTGCTCAGCCGCGTGTACGGCGATCTCGGCCAGCGAGCCGAGGCCGAGCAGACCGAGCGCCAGGCCCTCGGGTTGGCCGTCCAGCAGAACAACGCCGGTCTCATCGAGGCCATCACGGCCCGCCGCGGGCACGCGCCCTGACTCGCGCGAATTGCCGGCCGCGGACGCGTCCGTGCACGCGGCGCCACCCGCGCGGCACGGTCACGGCTTCGCCCACCCCTGCCGCAGGTAATTTCCGCGCCCCGTGGGCCAGACGAGGCAGTTGGCCGCCGAGTTCGGCACGTCCCAGATCTGCACGCCGCCCTGGCCACCGCCGAGGGCGTCCTTGAGAGACAGGATGAGCTCCAGTGATCCGTCGCCATCCACGTCGGCCAGCGTCGGCGCGGCCATGGAGCCGCGCTTGGCGATCTCGATCTTGAACAGCTCGACGCCGTTGTTGTTGAGGATGATGAGGTGAGCGGGGGTGTCAGGTGTTCCCGGCTTGCCCGACGAGTACGTGTTGAAGAGGATCTCCGGCACGCCGTCACCGTTCAGATCCGCGATCAGAGCCTCGCTCGCGCCGGTGTAGGGGCTGGCCACCTTGGCAAACTGGTACCTCCACTGCCGCGCGCCGCTCTGGCCGTCGAAGGCATAGACATAGCCGTCGTACGATGGCGCCACGATCTCGAGGGCGGGATCAGCGTCGATGTTTCCGACGGCGGGGGCGAGCGGCGTCTTGACGATGTTGTCATCGAGGCCTCCATAGGACAGCGGTGGGTCCGAGTCCTTCGGCACCTCCCAGCCCGGGGGCCGGGTCATGTCGAGGTTGAGCACCCAGAACGTCGCGCCCTGGTTGGCTGTGCTCGTGGTGCTCTCGTGATCGCCCACGAGCACGTAGTCCATCCTTCCGTCCTGGTTCACGTCGGCGATGACCGGCGGGCTGGTGGTGAACTCGGAGCGGTCGCCGTTGCCCCAGCCCTGCTTCGCCAGCGAGAAGTCCGAGTAGGCCTCGCACGAGGTGATCACACGGTCCGATTCGAAGGCAGCGTTCGCGGGAAACGGTTTGCCGTCGCGGTCGAAGACCCCGAACCCGATGGCGTCGTAGGTCGAGATCACGTCCAGGAAGCCGTCGCTATCGACGTCGGCCACGCCCACGTTCTGGTTGTACCCACCCGCCTCCCAGCACGGCTCGGCCGGGGCCGGAGGATCGCAGGTGGCGTGGTCGATCTGGGGCCAGCCCGGTCGCATCGTCCCGTCCAGCCGATACACGGCCGTGAGCGGGCCGTCGTCCATCTCGCCCGTCTTGCTTACGACGATCTCCATGGTCCCGTCGCCGTCCAGGTCGCCGCCCGCGATGCTGCGCACCTCGAAGGCACCGCTGCCGAACCTCTTGGGCCAGCCCGGCAGCAGCTCACCCTTGTGGTCGTACACGGCGAGGTTGACCTTGTCGGTGCTGTCGGCGTCCGAGCCCACGGCGATTTCGAGATACGGGTCCGCGTCGAAGTTGCCGACTACCGGCGAGGCCCACATGCGCGAGCTGCCGTGCTCGGGAGAGGTGCTGGCGCTGTTGGCCCAGGCTGTCTTCCATTTCAGCGTGCCG
>JAEXQJ010000253.1 GCA_023438785.1 Pseudomonadota bacterium | reverse complement strand
CATTGAGGAGAAGGTGGCCTTCGTGCTGCTCGCTGGTGACCTCTACGACGGCACCTGGCAGGACTTCAGCACCGCGATCTTCTTGGCGAAGAAGCTTGGCGAGCTGGACAGGGCAGACATTCGGGTCTTCGGCCTGCTCGGCAACCACGATGCCCAAAGCAGGCTCACGAAGGGGCTGGAGAGGCCGAAGAACCTGACCCTCTTCCCGGCGAACAAACCTCACACAGAAGTCCTAAGAGATCTTGAGGTCGCCATACACGGCCAGAGTTTTGGCCAGCAGCACGTTGAGGAGAACCTGGCCGCCAGCTTCCCCGCGGCGAAGGCGGGAATGTTCAACATCGGCCTGCTGCACACGAGCCTTGATGGTCGCGAGGGCCATGCGGCGTATGCTCCGTGCAAGCTCGACGACCTGCGGGCCAGGAATTACCACTACTGGGCTCTCGGCCACGTGCATGCGCGCGAGGAAGTCTCGAGAGACCCATGGGTGGTTTTTCCTGGCTGCCTGCAGGGTCGGCACGCACGCGAAACCGGCCCCAAGGGCTGCTGTCTGGTCAACGTCGAGGACGGCCAAGTCGAAAGCGTCGAGCACCGGGTGCTGGACGTGGTCCGCTGGGCAAGCTGCGAGGTTGACCTCGGCAACGTCAACAGCATGCAGGGCGTGCTGGACGGCGCCAGCGAGGCGCTGCGCGAGGTTGTTGACGACGCCGAGGACCGCATCGTCGCCGTCCGGATGTGCTTCGTGGGCGCCAGCCCCGTTCACGCGAGACTCCAAGGCAAGACCCAATGGTTGCGGCACAAGCTCACGGAGGTTTCGGCGGAGGCCTACGGCGAGAGGCTGTGGATCGAGAAGGTGGTGGTTAGCACCACCAGGAGGCTGGAGCGAGACGCGGTGCTTGCCGGAGATGACGCCCTCGGGGCACTTGCCCGGAACATCCTGGAGGTGAGGGAGGAGACGAGCGCCGTGCGAGGTCTCGACGCAGCCCTGGCCGCCTTCAGGGAAAAGCTCCCTCCGGAGGTGTTCCTCGGGGAGGATGGACTGAGACTCGATGACCAGGAGGTCGTGGCTCGGCTCATCCGGGAAGCGAAGGAACTGCTCCTCGGCAAGATCCTGGCGACAGGGGGCGAGTCATGAAGATTAAGCGACTCGACTTGCTGGCCTTTGGCCCGTTCACGGGAAAGGTCCTCGACCTGAGCGAGGGAGAGCCCGGTCTCCACGTCGTCCTGGGCCCCAACGAGGCGGGCAAGAGCTCAACGCTGCGGGCGCTCAAGGCCTGGCTGTTTGGCATCGAGCCCCGTTCCACGGACAATTTTCTACACGACCACAAGCAGCTTCGGGTGGGCGGTGTCCTCGAGATGTCAGGTGGCAAGGAAATCGCCTGCGTGAGGCGCAAGGGCAACAAGGACACCCTGCTCAGCCCGGAGACCGAGCTGCCCATTGGCGACGATTCGCTGAGCAAGCTGTTGCCAGGACTCGACGGGAATCTGTTCTCCCAGCTACACGGCATTGACCACGCCGGGCTCGTCCAGGGTGGCCAGGCTATCCTTGAGCAAAACGGGGACATCGGAAAGTCATTGTTCGGTGCGGCGCTGGGTACGAAGGGGGCGACCGAACTGCTCGGCGATTTGGATTCAGAGGCAGACAAGCTGTTCAGATTCAGAGGGCAGAACCAGATCATCAACACAGCTGTTTCCAAGCTCAGGGAAGCCAGGCGCGAGGAGAAGGACGCGGCGGTGTCCGTCAGGGTCTGGAAGGATCTCCAAAAGTCGTTTAGGGAGGCAGAGGAAGCGGTCACGAGGATCGGCGAGGAGATCGCTGAGGCAAGACGCCATAGGAGCAAGCTCGATCGCTTCATGCGGGTGGCTGGCCCGCTGGCCGAGCGCCGCGAACTGCTCGAGCGCCTGTCCGCCCTGAAAGACCAGGTTCTCCTCCCAGAAGACTTCGGTGCTCGCCGGCAAGTAGCTGTCGAGAAGTCCTCTGTCGCCGAGGAGCGGCTGCAGAAGGCCAGCGCCAAGCTCGACAGAGTACGGCAGGAGGCCAGTGGACTCGATGTCCCTTGGGGCCTATTGGAGAATCAGGAAGCCATCGAGGATCTGCAGCTGCGGCTTGGCGCGATTCAGAAGGCGGCCAAGGACAGGCCTGCGCTGGATGCCAAGCGCCGCGAGCATCGCAACGCGGCCCAGGCCTTGCTCACGAGCATCCGCCCGGATCTCGATCTTAAGTCCGTGGATCCCCTGAAGCCGCTCCTCAACAGAAAGAGACTGATCTCGACCCTGGCTCAGAATTCGAGCCTTCTGGAGCAGAAGACTGTCCACCTCGATACCAAGCTGCGCGAGCTATCAGACGAAAAAAGCAGCCTTCGGCAGCAGCTTGAGACGATGTCCGGGCCCGGCAAGGACGTGGCCTCGCTCCAGGCCGCGATCCTGGCTGCCCGCAAGTCAGGTGATCTGGCGAATATGATCAACAAGGCCCGCGATGCGGCGAGCCTGCAGGAGGAGGCTTGCTCCCGCGATCTGTCCCGCCTGGGCAGGTTCGACGGTGACATCGAGGAGTTGGGCCGCCGTGCCATGCCCGAGAGGGCAGTCCTGGACGGCTTCGAGAAGAAATTCGATGAGCTGGACGAGCAGGCCCGCGGAACCGTCCGTCGTCAGGCCGACGCCAGGCAGGAGCTGAGCAAGCACGAGGAGAGCCTGAAGACCTTGCTTGGTTCGAGCAGTGTTCCCTCTCTCGAAGATCTCCGGGCAGCCCGCGAGCACCGCGAGCATGGATGGCAGATCATCCGCGGCAAGTATGTTGAGGGGGTGGACCGCGGAGCTGCTGCCATGGAATACGCGGGCAGCAAGGATCTCCCTGGCGCCTACGAGGAGGCCGTGCTGACCGCTGATGATGTCGCCGACAGGCTTCGCCAGGACGCCCAGCGAGTTCAGGAGAGGGCGTTCTTGGAGACCCAGATCCAAGCCAGGAGAGAGCTTCTGTCCAGGCTTGAAGGCGAAATGAGCGAGCAGGCCGCCTCTCGTGCCCAGGTCGAGAGCGCCTGGAAAGCCGTGTGGCAAGGGATCGCTGACAACGTCGGGACTCCGAAGGACATGAAGGAGTGGCTGCTGCGCGTAGAGCAGCTCCTCCGAAAGTCCGACCAGCTCCACGGGGCGAGGGGAGACGTCCGGGCGCTGGAGGCCGCGCAGACTTCTCACATTGAGGCACTCACAGCCGAGCTGAAGAAGCTTGGCCAGGAGGAAGGCCCAAAGGTGGAGGGGCTCGAGTCGCTTCTTGCCCGCTGCGAGCAGTTCGCGAACCAGCAGGAGACTGCGACCAGGCGAACAGGGGAGCTCAAGGATGCTCTGCAGAAGCTTGAGTCCCAGCTCAAGGGTGCGAAGGATGATCGTCGCCAGGCCGAAGACGACATGCATCGCTGGGGAGCCGAGTGGGCCGTGGCAGTCGATGGCCTCGGGCTCGGGGCGAGTCCTCATCCCGAGCTTGCCCTCGCGACGCTGGAGAAGCTCGGCGAGCTGTTCGAGGAGCTCAAGAATGCCGATGCCGCCGAAAAGCGCATCTATGGCATGGAGAGGGACGAGGAGCGTTTTGGCGCGGCGGTGGCTCAGCTAGGGCAGCGGATTGCCCTCGATATGGGGGAGCAGACTCCGGCAGAGGTCACCCAGGGTCTGGTGGGGCGACTGAGCAAGGCTCTGGCCGATGCTGCGAGTCTGCAGGCTCTTCGAACTCAGATTGGCGAGCTGGAAGGGGAGGTCGCCGAGGCTCGCCAGGAGATTCAACTCGCAGAGCAGAGGCTCGCCGCTCTGCGGGGCGAGGCGGGCGTTGCGACCGACGAGGATCTGGGGCCGGTCATTGAGCGGTCACAGGAGAAACGCGAGATGGCCTCTCGTCTCGAGACCCTGCGGCAGCAGCTCCATCAATCCGGCGAGGGCCGCAGCATCGACGAGCTGGAGACAGAAGCCCGAGGTTTGGATGCGGATCAGGTGGGCGCCGAGCTGTCGACGAATGACGCTAGGCTGTCCGAGTTGGAGGGCGACCGAGATGCAATGCGGGACCGCAGAAAGGAACTCCTCGTCCAGATCCAGGCCCTGGATGGCTCGTCGAAGGCTGCCGCGGCCGCGGAACGAGCCGAGCAGTTGCTGGCCGGGATCATCCCCGATGCGGAGCAGTACCTGCGGCTCAGGATAGCCCGTCTCATCCTTGAGGAGCAGATGGAGCGCTACCGCCAGGATAATCAAACACCGGTTCTCAGGCGCGCAGGCGAGCTCTTCGGGAGGCTCACCCTGGGCTCCTTCTCGGGGCTTCGCGACGAGGTCGATGGCAGCGGAAAGCCAGTGCTACTCGGAGTCCGCCCAGACAAGACCGAGGTGGGTGTCGAAGGGATGAGCGAGGGTACTCGCGATCAGCTCTTCCTGGCGCTGCGTCTCGCGACCATCGAGCTGGCCCGGCAACAGGAGCCGCTGCCTTTCATTATCGACGACATCTTGGTCGGGTTCGACGACGAGCGCAGCAAGGCCTGCCTTCAGGTCCTCGTGGAGTTTGCTCGGAAGACACAAGTGCTGGTCTTCACCCACCACTCGATGGTTGCCCAGGCCGCCAGCGAGCTTGGGAAGGAGAAGGGCGTCTTTGTGCATGAATTGGCCGGGTGACGGCCCACCCCGCGGCTCACCACCCAGCTGCAACTCCGGAACCCGGGCGAGTTCTCAGGCTCTCTCTCGCAATTCAGAGCCATAGGCCGCCGCCGGTCACGGGCAGTCTCCGCGGATGCAGGGCAGGGCGGCAGAGATCCGGTGTGGTTAGAAGTGCGTCCTCTCTCAACCCTGTCCTGACGGGACCCAAGGGCCCAGCAAAGGATCAATCAGTCGATCTCGGGCCAGGCCTTGCCGCCTCGGATCCTCATGCCTCCTCAGACTCCGGTTGTTCCGCCAAATCGAAGCCGAGCTGCCCGGCGTCCTCCTCCCCCGAAAGATCCTCGATCGTGACGTGCAGCCGCCCCTGCTCGTCGAGTTCGAGCGACACGTTCACGGCTGCACCACCCGGGCCCCAAACGCCGTACTGAGACGGTTCCCACTCGCCATCGAGATCCGGCAGCGGCGTCTTGAACAGGTCGAGGGAGAGGAAGTCCTCGTCCGCCACGAGCTCCTGGTCGGCGGCTTCGGGGCGAAGGACCCAAACCTTCATCTCGAAGGGCAGGGTGACCTCAACCTCCTCGCCCGAGAAGATCTTGATGCGGCCTTGAAAGACGCGAAGGTGCTGGGGGGCCTCTGGTGGGATGGCGTTCGCGAAGAGCGCGGCCTCCTCGGCGGTGGCGAAGCCGCTGTGGGTGGTTTCGATTTCGAAGGTGGGATCGGCGCGGCGCCAACGAATGCGAGCGGTGTAGGGCATGCCTTGGTGTCGACTTGGCGAGGCGACGAGTTTCGGCGGCCGGGCCCGGCAGACCCGGCCGCGCGAGCGTAATCAGCCCTCTACTTGCTTGCCGGCCGCGGTGTGCCCGAGGATCAGATCGGCGGCCTTCTCAGCTTGTGCGGCTGCCACGACGATGGCGCGGCGGTCGTCCTTGAGGGCTTTCAGCCATCCGGCCAAGTAGGCGGCTTGGTTCTCGATGACCGGCGGCGAAATGCCGGCTTCGGAGCAGAGGAACGCGGCGCCCAGCTCGGCGACGAGTTCTTCCCGGGAATAGTCCTCGGAACCGAACGGGGCGGGACTCTCGATGTCGCGAGCCAACCGGGAGGCGTGCCCAGTTGAGTGGACCAACTCGTGAAACAGGGTGGCGTAGTAGCCCTCGGCGCTGAAGAACTTGCTTCGCTCAGGCATGAGGACCCGATCAGTGGCCGGCACGTAGCACGGGCGCAGGCCCTTGTGCTCGATGCTTGGGCCCTGGTAGCCGCATGTGATGGCCTCGGCCTTGTCCAGCGGGGCGATGTCGGGCATCGGCGAGGTGTCCGCGGGCCGATCGAGGCCGTCGCACTGCTCGGTGTTGAAGACCGTGTAGTACCTGGCGACGAAGCGCTTCTTGCCTCGGGCTTCCGTGTCCCCGTCCTCGGTCGCGTCATCATCCTCGCCGCCGTAGACCTTCCAGAAGAAACAGGGGCTGCCTTTCTCGCCCTTGCGGACGTGACCGCCTCGCTCGGAAACCTGCCGAAACGTGAGCCAGTAGGGCGAGGCATAGCCGCTCGTCTCGGAGATCAAGGCCAGCAGAAAGCGGTTGATGCCTCGGTAGGGCTTGCCGGTGGCAAGCGAGACGGGCTTGCGTGCCGCGCGGATCCAACCGGAGCGCCAAGGCGCGGTGCCCTGTTCGAGGAGATCGACGATCTTGTCGGTCACGATGGAGAAGACGGAGCTGTGCTGATTGGTCTTGGAGAGAGCTGCGGAGGAGAGGGGCGGGTCGGGAATGTCCCCCGCACCGCGGGGGGGAGGGGCCGGAACAGGCCCTGGGGGCGTTCCTTCCGTGGCCGAAGAGCGAAGCGTGGTTTCGATGGAGCTGGCTTGGTTCGTCATTTCGATCCTCCTGCGTTTGGAGTTGGGGCACCCAGCCAGCGAGCGAGCTAGCTCCCCGAGGTGGAGGGACCCTGCGCAGGAGGCGAAGCGAATCCGAAGGACGACGAGCAGGGAGGCGCCACCGAGGGGCGCGTGCGGAGCGAAGCCGTGCCCAACTCCACACGCTGGAGGACGCGACGAACGGCCAGGCAGGGCAGGAGACCCCGCTTCGGGGCGGGGGCGCGAGGGGCGTCACCCGGTCGAACCGGCTCCCGCATCCCGATCTGCGACCGGAACCCGAATCGCGCTGATGTCGAGACCGGACGTGCTCTGCAAGACAGACCTTCACAAGCGGCAGGCGAGAGCCGCGATGAACACAGGTGCGACCGCCGGCCGAGGCAGGCTTGCTCGGCTCCGACGCGGCGTTCGAGGCGTTGGCCTCAGTCCATAGGCCTGGTCAAGCGGAAGATGGGCATTGACGATCCGCCTTCGCATGCGCCTCCACGGGTGCTTATCGCGGAGGGCCAAGCAGCTGCTGTGTTGACCCAGATCGCGAAAGAGATCGCGCGGGATCCGGGCCTGGCCAGGCGGCTGCTAGGAACCGTTGATTCGGCACGAGACGTGCGGGATGTTGCGGGGGTCAGCGCGCTCCCTGATAGCTCCATAGAGATCGACGACGATGCAAGCGGCGTGTCTCACGGCCGGTTTTCGTACCGGCAGAAGGACAAGGACATGCCGAGATACTTTGGACCCTACAGCCATCACGGAGGATGGCGAATTCTGGTTCGGCAGGACGGAAAACAGAGCGTTGTTGGTTTTGCGACCGAACGGGAAGCAAGACGAGAGCTGCAGCGCCTACGGGAACAGGCTGAACGTCAGGCAGGGATAACGGTGGAGAAGGCGATCCTGGAGTATCAGAAGATCCAGGAGGCGAATGGCTTGAGGCCGGTCTCCGTGCAGACGACGGGCTTCCGACTGCGGAAGCTCTTCAGACCGGTGCTGACAGTTCCCCTGGCGACCCTGACCCCGGCTAAGGCTCGGGACTTATTCTCGATGCTGACCGGAGCGGTGGACTCCCGACGGAACACACTGGCGGAAGCCAAGACGTTCTGCCGGAAGGCGAGGGAGAGAGGGTGGCTCGACTCCGATCTGTTCGCGGAGGTGAAGGGCGAGGGAAAGCGACGGTTTGGGAAGGTCAAGCTGAGCTTGGATGAAGCGAAGAAGTTCATGACCGTGTGCTTGCAGCTTGCCGATGGCAATAACGGCAAGAAACGTGCGGGGGGAATCGGTTCCGCGATGGCCCTGCTCTTCGGATTGAGGGCCTCCGAGATCACGAACCTGAAAACGCGTGATCTGGACGCGAACGGAACGGTCATTCGAATCACTCGGGCGAAGAGCCGTGCGGGCATCCGCTCACTGCAGGTGCCCGAGTGGTTTCAGCCTTACCTTCAGCTCATGGCGAAGGGAAAGGCTCCGGGCGATCCGCTCATTGGCCACGACCGCGGCTGGGTGTATCGGAACGTGACTGCGATCTGCAAACTTGCCGAAGTCACGGTGGCGCCGCCGCACGGCTTACGAGCCGTGCACGGTGACTTGGCCTTGATGGCATCAGCCACACCCCAGGCTGTCTCCACCGCCCTGGGGCATGACAGCCAGGGAGTCACCTTCCGTCACTACGTGGATCGGGGCATTGCGCTGAGGCAGGACCACGAGAGAGCAGCGGCAGCTCTGGCCCCGCCGAGCAACGAACTCCGGAACACCGCAAGCTGACCGTTTCGGAGTTACCCAAGCGTTACCCAGGCCGTTACCCAGCTCCGAATCAAGAAGAATGCGATCGCGGGTGAGTGCAGAAAACCCCGTGTTTTCCGGCACTTTCGATAGTGCGGGGAGGGGGACTCGAACCCCCACGTCTTGCGACACTGGAACCTAAATCCAGCGCGTCTACCAGTTTCGCCATCCCCGCGAATGCGGGGCCTACGTTAGCAGGATCGACGCGGGCCAGGCCACTTACTGTGTCGGGTCGCCGAAGGGGTCCTGGCCCGGTTTGGTGACGCCCAGGAGCTGCGCGCGCAGGACCACGCCAAAGCGGTGCGTGGCTCCATCGCTGACCTGGTACTCCAGAAGGATGGGCCCCACGCCTGCCGCGTACGTGGTCCGCAAGACCCGATCGGGTTCGGTGCGCATCTCCTCCACCACGGCGCAGTTGGGAAAGGTCCCCGCGGGCACGGTCACCGTCTCGCCCACGGCGACCACGCGGGCCGAACCGCCCTGGATGTTCCATTGGGCTCCCGCGCGGATGGGGGCCTTCAGTATGAAATCGTTCGGACCCAGGGCCTGCAGGCGAGAGATGCCTTCGGGGCGGATGGCGTAGCGCGTGCGCTCCTGGCCGGCCTGCACCTCGGCCGCTGCCCCGGTGTTTGCCACCACCGCGTAGGTGGCCAGGACCTTCTCGCCGTTCTTCTCCAACTCATAGGCCCACTTCCAACCGGTGGCCAACGGGAAGTAGTCCGTGGGGGCCTCGGGTGGCGGCGCGGGCGGTCCCGCGGTTCGGGTCGAGGCGCAGGCTGCCACGGACAAGGCGGCGATCAGGACGACCAAGCGGTGGTTGAGCATCCTCCCATGAGACGCCCGGCCAGGCTCCGTCGCAACGTCGTGCCAATCTGGCTTGGACTTCCATGCTTCGCTCTCCCTAGATCTCAGAAAACTGAGGGTCTGGTGCGCGCCCTCACCGCCTTGTGCCGCTTTCAACGTGGCGCATGGCTTGCTACGAATGGAGCGAGATGCGTTTCACCCGCCGGATTTTCTGCGGTGCGCTGCTTCTCAGCCTGCTGGCTGGCAGCTCGCACGTCCTGGCGCAGAACGCACGCCAACCCGCCCTGGCCGAGGGCTCGCACGCTGACTGTGCACGTTTGCGGGCCGAGTTGGACCGGGTGAACGCGGAGATAGCCGCGCTCAAGCGCGCCGAACGCAACGTGCGTAACGAGTACACGCTGCGCGAGAAGATGGCCGACGCCGAGGCCCTGGCGCGCAGGTTGACCGACGCCGAGCGGCTGGCGCGTGACCTGCGCCCCGCGACCGCCGCGCCGGCCTTGATCGTGGCGCCCGCGGCCGCGCCCCAGGACGGCGCCGTCGAGTTGGAGGCCAAAGCCGACCTCATGGCTGACCAGGCCCACCGCTTCGCCATCGAGGCGGACAACCTGGCCCGCACCGCCGAAGAGATTCGCAACCGCCAAGCCCTGCGCCGGCGCGCCAGCAACCTGGACCGCGATCCCTTTGCCGGATTCGAGGGCTCCAAGCGCAGCTTGGTGGTCCAGCAACAGCGCTCCCTCAGCACCGTCTCGGGGACCAAGGGCGCGCCGAATTCGAACGGCGCGAGCGACTCGTGGTCCGGCAGCACGGGTAGCGAGTCCGCCAAGTCGGGCGATTCGGCGACGGACCGGGGCTCGACCACTTCTCCGGTTCAGGGAACTACCTCTGACTTCGGCAGCGGAACCACCGGGGCGCTGCCTGGGTCGTCCGGGCCCAACCCGTCGACGACTGTCAACCCGTCGCCGGTGCCCTCGACATCGCCCAGCGCGGCCTCGCCGCTCGCGCCGGTGGTCGCTCCGGGCGTGCTGTCGCGCACGCTCCTCGACCCGGCATCGCTGGCTGACATTCGCCAGAGCCTGAGTGCCTCGGGCTCGCTCTCCGACCCGGACGCCTTGGAAGCAGCCGCGACGGCGCTACGTCAGCGGGCTCGGCTGCTGCGAGAGCAGGCCAGCGCCTTGCGCGTGCGGGCGCGACAGCACTAAGACATCCTTCGCAGAGAGGGAACGGCTAATATCGGCGACGGATGCGGGCGTCTTCCGTCCTGGTTCTGCTGTCGCTGATCGGCCTGTGGTCGATGCAGGCGCAAGCTGCGCCCCGCTACGAACTGCGCTGCGAGCTCGGACCCGAGTACGACACCAACCCCACGCGCGCCGAGCGGCTGTCCAGCGCCGCGGATCTGGCCCCGGGGCCTTCAGCCCTCTCGCGTTTCGTGACGTCGGCGGCTGGCGCCTGGGCCTTGTCGCCGCGCTTGGGCCTCTCCCTGTCGGGGGGGCTGGGCGGCAAGCGGTTCATGCACGCGGACGCCCACGGCGAGGACGTGATGGTCCTGGAGGCGGCGGGCACCTTCACCGTAGGCTTGGTGGAGCGCACGCGGCTGGCCTTCTCGGGCGCCTACTACGAGGCTTTTCAGCGCGGGCCGTTCGATCGGCGCGACTTCCGTTCAGGCGCCCCGGGGCTGCGCCTGGATCGGCGCTTCGCCGAGCATGGGTTGCTGTCCGTCGGCGCCGGTTATCGGTGGTTCACGTTCAAGTCCGATAGCGGCTACAGCTTCGACGGCCCCACCGCCGTCGTGCGCGTGCACCAGGCCCTGCCCGGGAATTTGGAACAGGAGGGCGCCGACTGGGATTGGGATGCCATGGCTTCGCTGGAATGGCGTGGCTTCTCGGGCCCGGCCTGCGAACGCGACGTGTGCGTGGATGCAGGAAGGCCGCGTCACACGGACCGTTTCTGGATGGCGTCCGCCGAGGTCACCCGCACCTCGCGCATCTTGCTGGGGGCGGGCGCCGCTTTGCACGTCAACCGATCGAACAGCTACGGCGAATCCCTGGTGCGTGGCTCTCTTCATCTTCGCTGGGTGCTGCCGCTGCCTGGGGAGTTGTCGCTCTCGGGGCGGGCCGAAATGGTCGTGACCCGCTACGCGGATTCGCTGCCGCTGGTGCGCGATCCGGAGATGGGCACACCTCGCATCAGCATCGAGGACGAGAGCCGCAGCACCTTGCGCATCGAGTTGGCTCGACCGCTGAGTCGGAACGTCGAGATCGGCGCACGGTACACTCTGTACACCAGTGCACCAAGCTCCGGACCACTCGATTTTCGCCGACAGACCGTGCTGCTGTACCTGGCGGTTCTCAGCGAGAATTAGCGCGCAAAAAGTCGATCATCGCGATTGACTTCCATGCCTGCGACCCCAAGAATGGCCGCCCGAGTTGAGGTACGAATTAGCACTCGGAAATGGGCGCCAGCCCCGGTTTGAAGCTGAGACTTGGCACCTGGAAGGAGGCCGTCTCTGATGGCCGCTGGCAACCGAACCCATCAAAAGCGGACGAAGTTCATCTTCGTTTCGGGCGGTGTGGTTTCGTCGCTCGGTAAAGGTCTCGCGTCTGCATCCATCGGAACGCTGTTGGAGGCACGCGGACTCAAAATCACGATTCAGAAGCTGGATCCCTACTTGAACGTGGATCCCGGCACCATGAATCCGACCCAGCACGGCGAGGTCTTCGTCACCGACGACGGTGCGGAGACCGATCTGGACCTGGGGCACTACGAGCGATTCCTCTCGCAACGCATGTCGCGTCTGAACAACGCGACGTCAGGGCAGATCTACCAGACGGTGATCCAGAAGGAACGCCGCGGCGAGTATCTGGGCGGCACCGTGCAGGTCATTCCGCACGTCACCGACGAGATCAAGTCTCGCATCCTGGCCTGCGCCGAGGGCGTGGACGTCCTGCTGGTCGAGATCGGCGGGACCGTGGGTGATATCGAGTCGCTGCCGTTCCTCGAGGCGATTCGTCAACTGCGCTTCGAGTTGGGCAACCAGAACGCCATTTCGGTGCACGTCACGTTGGTGCCGTACATCGGCGCGGCCGGCGAGATGAAGACCAAACCCACGCAGCACTCGGTCATGAAGCTGCGCGAGATCGGCATCCAGCCCGACATCCTGCTCTGCCGCTGCACCAAGCCCATCGGAACCAACCTGAAGCAGAAGATCGCTCTTTTCACCAACGTGGCGCCCGACGCCGTCTTCTCCTCGGAGGACGTGTCGTGCATCTACGAGGTCCCCATCCGCTTCCAGAAGCAGGGCGTGGACGAGAAGATCGCCGAGTTGCTCAACATCTGGTCGCGTGCGCCCGAGCTGACGGGGTGGGAGCAGGTCGTCCAGCGCATGCGCAGCCCGCAGGCCGAGGTGGAGATCGCCCTGGTGGGCAAGTACGTCGACCTGGTCGAGTCCTACAAGAGCCTCAATGAGGCCATCATGCACGGGGGCATCGGCAACGAGTGTCGCGTGGTGCTGCGCCACGTGGATTCGGAGGAGATCGAGAAGCGTGGCACCTCGTGCCTGGACAGCGCGGACGGCATCCTGGTCGCGCCCGGCTTCGGCACGCGCGGCACCGAGGGCAAGATTGCGGCTGCCCGCTATGCCCGCGAGAAGGGCGTGCCGTACTTCGGCATCTGCCTGGGGATGCAGATCGCGGTCATCGAGTTCGCGCGCAACGTGGCCGGCCTGCGCGGGGCCAACTCCGCGGAGTTCGAGCCCAAACCTGCTCACCCGGTCATCGACTTCATGCCCGAGCAGCGCAACATCACGGACAAGGGCGCGACCATGCGCCTGGGCGCGTATCCCTGCGTCCTCAAGTCTGGCACCCGCGCCGAGGCTGCGTATGGCACCACGCAGATCTCCGAGCGGCATCGCCACCGCTACGAGGTCAACAACGACTACCGTGAAAGGCTGGCCGCAGCGGGCTTGGTCATCAGCGGCGTGTCGCCCGATGAGCGTTTGGTCGAGATGATCGAATTGAAGGACCACCCCTACTTCGTGGGCTGCCAGTTCCACCCCGAGTTCAAGTCTCGGCCCCAGGAGCCGCATCCCTTGTTTCAGTCCTTCATCGCGGCGGCCCTGCGCGTCCGCGCCGAAAAACGCCACCCCGCTGCCTCGCAGCCCGCGAGCAGTACCCAGGCTCAGGCCTGATCGCTGCGGCCGGTTCGCGGTCGCGGATTTCCGTCGCGTCAGGTGTGCCGTCTTGCGCGCCTGTCCGCTCGGGAGTCCGCGATCCCGCTATGGTTGGGGCGTCAGCCCCAGCCTTCGTGCGCCAGTAGCCACTGCTTCTTCGCCAGCCCCGCCGAGAACCCACCGATCCGTCCGGACGCAGCCAGCACCCGGTGGCATGGAATGAAGATGGGCAGCGGATTGGCGCCGCAAGCCTGTCCGACCCCGCGCGCCGCACCGGGTGAGCCGATGGCTTGCGCCACCTGGCCGTAGGAGAGCGTCTGCCCGAAGGGGATGCGCCGCAGGCGGTGCCAGACCGCCTTCTGAAACGCCGTCCCGTGAGGGGCCAAGGGCGGGGGAGCGGGCAGGCGGCCCTTGCCCACGGCGGCCGCGAAATAGGCGCGCAACCAGGTCACGGCGGACCGTAAGACCTGGTGCGCAATGAGACGCTCGGCGGCAAGCGGGAGGGGAGGCGAGCTCGTCCACGTGAGGGCCACGAGGGCTTCGCTCGACGCGCAAAGACGAAGCGCGCCAACCGGAGATTCGATAACGATTTGGCTGTGAACATCAGCCATTGCGCTTGTCAAGATACCCTCTAGCAATACATGTACCACTAGAGTCTTTTCCTTTTCCGGACCAACGCCCGGTGCTATCAAGAGGGGACTGCTGATGAGAACAGGCCACCAGAACGCTGAACGGTGACGCGATGTCCATGGAAATCAAGCAGCATCTGAAGCTCTCGCAGCAGCTGGTCATGACACCCCAGCTGCAGCAGGCGATCAAGCTGCTGCAGCTTTCTCGGACTGAACTGGTCGACATGGTCCGCGAGGAGCTGCTCGAGAATCCCGTTTTGGAGGATTCGGTCGAGATTGCCGCGGAGCAGAAGAAGGCAGCCGACGCGGCGGCCACCACGGCCGCGCCCGAAGCCGAGGCGGAGCGCATCGGCGAGACAGAGACACCCGTCGCCCAGATCCCCGAGGAGAAGCAGGATACGACCGCGGAGGTCAAGGCGGACAACCGCTCGGGCGAGGCGGTGGCGGACTTCGATTGGGAGACCTACCTGGAGAACCAGTCGAACGCGCCGCCCATGCCGTCCTACCGGCCCAACTCCGAGGACTTACCGTCGCTGGAGGCGACGCTCACGCGCGGCACTTCGCTGTTCGATCACCTGGAGTGGCAGCTCAAGCTGTCGCGCAGTTTCACCGAACAGGAAGATGGAGTTGCCCTTCTCATCATCGGAAATCTCACGCCCGATGGGTATCTGGACGCGCCGCTTGAAGAAATTGCCGACGAGGCCGGCGTCTCGCTGGAAGAGGCTGAGCAGGTGTTGCGTCGGGTACAGGAGTTCGACCCGCCGGGCGTGGCGGCCCGTGATCTTCAGGAATGCCTGCTCATTCAGGCGCGCCACATCGGCGCGGACGATGACGTCGTGATCGGCCTCATCACCAAGCACCTCGGCAATCTCGAGAAGAAGAACTACCCGCTGATCGCCAAGGATCTGGGCCAGCCGGTCGACGAGATCTACGAGGCGGCCAAGGTGGTGATGAGCCTGGACCCCAAGCCCGGCAGCGCCTACACGGCCGAGGAACCCACGTACATCACGCCCGACGTCTACATCCAGAAGGTGGGCGACAAGTACTTCGTGGTGGCCAACGACGATGGCCTGCCCAAGCTGAAGATCTCGGATTTCTATCGCATCGCCCTATCCAAGGGTCCCAAGGCGCGCGAGTACATCCAGGAGCGGTTGCGTTCGGCCCAGTGGCTCATTCGGTCCATCCAGCAACGCCAGCGCACCATCGTGCGGGTGACCGAATCCATCCTGCGCTTTCAGCGGGAGTTTTTCGAGAAGGGTACGGCCTACCTCAAGCCGCTCATTTTGCGTGATGTGGCCGAGGACATCGGCATGCACGAGTCCACGGTCTCACGTGTTACGACTAACAAGTACGTCCACACGCCTCAGGGTATCTTCGAGCTGAAGTACTTCTTCAATTCGGGGATCGCACGCAGCGACGGCGACGACTTGGCGTCCGAGGCGGTCAAACTCAAGATCAAGCAAATCATCGATAACGAGGATCCAAAGCACCCTCATTCGGATCAAAGAATCGTGGAGCTGCTCTCGGACCAGAACATCGAGATTGCGCGGCGCACGGTCGCCAAGTACCGCGAGCAGCTCAAGATCCTTTCCAGTAGCAAACGCCGGCAGGTGTTTTGAGGGGCGCGCCGGCCGCCCATATCCCCCACTGACGGAGGCACCGAATGCAGCTTTCCACCACGTTCCGCCACATGGAAGCCTCACCGGCGGTCCGGGAGTACGCTGAGGAGCGGCTCGACAAGATCAAGAAGTACTTCAGTCGCGACCCCATCTCGGCGCACGCAACCTTCTCCGTCGAACGCAACCACAACCACACGGCCGAGTTCTCGCTCACCCTGCCCAATGGCATCGTGCTGCAGGCCCGCGAAACCACCGAGGATATGTACTCGTCGGTGGACCTGGCCTCGGCGCGCATCGAGCGGCAGGTGCGCAAGTGGAAGGAGAAGATTCGAACCCACAAACCGCACGTCGGGCCCAGCTTCTCCATCCGCCAGGCCGTGCTGTCCGCCGAGACCCTGGAGCCGCATCCCGGGGTGGAGCCCAAGACCGAGGGCTTGAAGGCGCCCGAGGTGGTTCGCGAACTGACCGTGGAGGTCCGCGGCATGCGTCTGGACGAGGCGGTCATGCAGCTAAATCTGATGGAGAGAGAGTTCCTGGTGTTCACCGACGTGGACACCAAGGCCATCTCCGTCATATACCGCCGCAAGGACGGCAACTACGGCCTCATCGAGACCGGGGCACCCGCTCCGGGCGCGTAGACGCGAGGTCTGTCCAGGCTGCCGGAACCAGCATGAAGGTCGTCGATTTCCTAGGCCCGAACTGTGTCATCCCGACGCTGGAAGGAACCGGCAAAGGGGAAGTTCTGGGGGAGATGGCGAGGTATCTGGGGCGTATCTACAACAGCATCAACCCGGACACTTTGCGCCGGGTCCTCGAAGAGCGCGAGTTGCTTGCCTCTACGGCCATCGGGGATGGGATCGCCATCCCCCATGGCCGCCTGGACAACATCGACAGCCTGGTGGGCGTGCTGGGGCGGTCCGTGACGGGCCTGGAGTTCGATTCCATCGACGGCAAACCGACCCATCTGGTCTTCATGCTGGTGGCTCCGTCCAACTCCACCGGGATCCATCTCAAGGCGCTGGCCCGTTTGTCCCGCCTGTTCCGGGATGCGCTCTTTCGGCAGCGTCTCCTCGACGCCCCCGATGCGGCGTCTATGTATCGCATCATCGAGGAAGAGGACGCCAAGTATTGAACGGGCCCACCGCCGTACCCGCCACGCTGACCGTCCGCTCGCTTCTGAGCGAGAGCGCGGGACTGCGGCTGGTCCTGTTGGCCGGTGAGGCGGGGCTGGGGCGGCGGATCGCCTTCCACCGCGTGCAGAAACCTGGCCTGGCCTTGGCCGGTTTCGTGCGCCAGGTGCAGCCCGAGCGCGTGCAGATCCTGGGTGCCACGGAGCTGTCCTATCTGGGCAGCCTGCCACCCCAGGAAGCCCGGCATGGCATCGAGACCTTCATGGCCATCGAGCCGGCCTGCATCATCATTACCAAGGGACTGGACGTGCCGACCGAGCTCTTCGAGGCGGCCAACCGGTTGGGCGTGCCACTCCTGCGAACCCCGCTGCGCTCGTCCGCGGCCATCGAGGCCATCCAGACCTTCATCGAACGTGAGCTGGCCCCCTCGGCGAGTATTCACGGCGTCCTCATGGACGTGCTCGGTATCGGTGTGCTCTTGATGGGCAAGAGCGGCATCGGCAAGTCCGAGGCCGCCCTCGAACTGGTCATGCGCGGCCACCGCCTCGTCGCCGACGATCTGGTCGAGGTCCGCCGCACCTCGCACAACATGCTGGTGGGCTGGGCCGCGGAGCTGATCAAGCACCACATGGAGGTGCGCGGGGTCGGCATCATCAACATCAAGGACATGTTCGGCGTGGCCTCGGTGCGCGACGAGAAGCGCATCGAGTTGGTCATCGAGTTGGTGCGCTGGGAGGAGTCGGACACGGCCGATCGCATCGGCCTGGACGATCAGGTCTATCCCATCCTCGACGTCTCCGTGCCGCTGCTGCGCATCCCTGTCAGCCCGGGCCGCAATGTGAGCTCGCTCGTCGAAGTCGCGGCTCGTAACCGTCTTCTGCAGGTGCGCGGCCACCACTCGGCGCGCGAGTTCCAGGAGCGATTGGACCAGGCCCTGGCCGACGCCCGCCAACGGCGTTTCCGCGACGATGTGGAGTAAGCCATGAAACTCGTGGTCATCACCGGCGTCTCCGGGGCGGGCAAGACCACGGCCAAGAGCGCGCTCGAGGATCTGGGCTTCTATTGCGTCGACAACCTACCGATGACGCTCCTGCCGCGCTTCATCGAGCTGCTGGCGGAGCGTGAGGAGGTGTCGCGGGCGGGGCTGGTCGTGGATGCTCGCAGCGGTGAGTTCCTCATGGACACGGCCCGTGTCCTGGCCGATTTGCGCACCGCGGGCCACTCCATCGAGGTGCTCTTCCTGGACGCCCCGGACGAGGTCCTGCTGCGTCGATTCTCGGAAACACGACGCCGGCACCCGCTGTCCGGCCACGACATCCGCGCCGGCATCGCCGCCGAGCGCACGCGGCTGCAGGCGCTCCGCCAGGAGGCGACCGCGGTCATCGACACGGCCGAGTTGAACGTCCACGGGCTGCGCGCCATCGTGCTCGGTCGCTACGGCCGGGCCGAGGGTAACCTGTCGGTCACGGTCATGTCGTTCGGGTTCAAATACGGCATCCCGACCGAGGCGGACATCGTGCTCGACGTGCGCTTCCTGCCCAACCCGTTCTTCGTGACCGCGCTGTCCTCTCTTTCAGGCGAGGACGAGCCGGTGCGCCGTTTCGTGCTCGAGAATCCAGAGTCGGGCCTTTTCCTCGGGAAAGCCGAGGATCTGCTCACGCTTTGCGTAGCGGCATTCGAGCGAGAGGGGAAGACCTACGCCACCATCGCCATCGGGTGCACGGGCGGGCGACACCGCTCTGTCGTGGTGGCCAGTGAACTGGGCCGGCGCCTGCGCAACTTCCAGGTCGAGGTCAAGCACCGGGACATCCTGCGCGGCCGGCCGGTGGGGACGGACGCACGAAAATGACGGTTGCGGCGTCGCGAGCAAGAGCAAACCGGGTAAACTAGGCGCCCCATGGCCCCGCAGTCGACTCGCACGCTACAACCCATCGTCGGCACAGTCGTGGTGTCGCACGAACAGGTGGCCTTTGCACTGGTCGAGGCGGCCCGCCGCGTGGTGGGAACGCTGCCGAACATCGCCGTGGCCTGCGTGTCGTCGGGCGAGGACAGCGCGTCCATCACCCAGAAGGTGGCGCAGGCGTGCGGCCAGGTGGACGATGGCGCCGGAGTGGTGATCCTGGTCGATGTCTACGGTTCCACACCCTTTCATGTCTGTATGTCCATGCTCGACGGGACACGGGCCGGCGAAGTGGTGTGCGGCGTGAACCTGCCCATGCTGCTCAAACTGGCGACCCTGGATCGCAGCCGACTCTCGCCCGAGGCGCTGGCCGTCGAGCTGCGCGAGGTGGGCCGGCGCGCGATTCGGCTCGGATCCGAACTGACTGGCAAAGTCACCGTCGGGGAGAGGGGCTGACGTGGCCCCCGACGCACGAGCAGAACGCACGCTCAAAATCCGCAACCGTCTCGGCATGCACGCCCGCGCGGCGGTGAAGTTCGTCCAACTGGCGAACCACTTTCGCTCCGAGGTCATGGTCATGAAGGATGGCACCTCGGTCAACGGCAAGAGCATCATGGGCATTCTCACCCTGGTGGCCGCGCTCGGGACTCAGATCACCGTGGCCGCCGAGGGGGCCGATTCGGAGGAGGCGGTCAACTCGCTCGCGGCGCTCGTCGAGGACGGATTCGGCGAGGGGGTCGTTGATGCTTAGGCTGGCCGGGGTCGGCGCGTCCCCCGGAATTGCCATGGGCGTGGCTCACTTCCTGGGTGGGCGTGTGGAGGTCCAAGAACGCCGCATCTTCGCCGACGAGGTCGGCCACGAGTTGCGCCGCTTCGAGGACGCCATCGCCCGCAGCGATGCTCAGCTACGCCGGATTCAGCAGCAGATCGCGGAGCAGCAGGGCGACGGCCAGGAGTACCGCATCCTGGAAGCGCACCGGATGATGCTGGCCGATGTGCACCTGGTGGAGGAAACGCGCCGGGTGATCAGCACTGACCAGGTCTCGGCCGAATGGGCCCTGCGCCGTGCCCTCGATCAGATTCAGGCGGTATTCGCCCGCATCGAGGACCCCTATTTTCGCGAGCGGCGCAGCGACATCGACATGATCGGTGAGCGCATTCTGCGCAACCTGCTGGGGATGACACCGCCGGCCCACGAGGGCGTGCCCAAGGGCGCGGTGGTGTTCGCGCACGATCTGTCGCCTGCCGACGTGACGCAGTTGGGGCGCGCCGGCGTGAGTGGTTTTTTCACCGAGGGCGGCGGCAAGACGTCGCACGCGGCCCTCATCGCGCGCGCCTTGGGGC
>JAEXQJ010000152.1 GCA_023438785.1 Pseudomonadota bacterium | reverse complement strand
GCCCCAGCACTGCACCCCGCCGTTCACGATCGCGCACGTGTGGTTATAGCCGGCGGCAATGGCCGTCACTCCGGAGGTCAGCCCTCTCACCTGCACCGGAACCGGACTCAAGGTCGTGCTGTTGTTGCCGAGCATGCCAGAGTTGTTCGCCCCCCAGCACTTCGCGGCGCCGTTCACCACCGCGCAGCTATGCCCCCAGGCGCCGGCCGCAATGGCCGTCACCCCCGAGGTCAGCCCAGTCACTTGCACCGGGACGAGGCTTTGAGTCCTGCTGTTGTTACCGAGTTCGCCGTATGTATTGCTGCCCCAGCACCACGCCCCGCCGCTCGCCACCGCGCAGGTGTGCGTCTTGCCGGCCGCAATTTGGGTGACCTCCCGTGTGCAGATCGTGGCGTTGTTGCCGAGGCTGGTGTAGCCCGCCTGACAGGCGGTGCACACCCGATCGATCGTGGCAGACGGCGTGTTCGACACGTAGGTGACCGCCGGACACGTGGTCCAGGGCGTACAGGCGGATGCGTTCTCGGTCACACTGAAGCTGCCGGTCTCGCAGGCCAGGCACACGGTGTCGTTGCTGCTGGTCGCCGGCACGCTCACGTACATGCCCGCCGGGCACACGCTCACTGGCGTGCAACTCGCGGCGTTGCTGTCACTGCTGAACTGACCTTCCTCACACGGGGAGCACACGCGATCCACCGTGGCAGAAGGCGCGTTCGACACGAAGGTGCCCGCCGGACACGTGCTCCACGGCAGACAAGCCGACGCGTTGACGCCCGTCGAGAACTGCCCGCTATCGCACGCGACGCAGGTACGGTCGACGGTGGTCGAGCCCTCATCGGCGACGTGGGTTCCAGCCACGCAGGTGGACTTGTCCACACACACGGTTGCGGGGTTGCCGTCCTGATCCCAGGCCCCCGTGGCGCAGTCCAGTTGAGGGGTGGAGCCGCCCGCGCAGTACTGGCCCGCGCTGCAAGGCAAGCACACGGTCGCCGAAGTCGACGTGCCGGCGCTGATCTGCACGCTGCCCGCATCGCAGCTACCTTGCGGCAGGCAACCTGCCTGGTTCTCACCGCTCGAGAACTCGTCCGGGGCGCAGGACACGCACACGCGGTCGGTCGTTGAGGAAGGCGTATTGCTGACAAAGGAGCCGGCGCTGCAGGTCGTCCACGACACGCAGGCCGCGGCGTTCGCGGTTCCGCTGTAACTCCCCGTTGCGCAGGCGGTGCACACGCGATCCACGGTGGACGAAGGTGTGTTGGACACATAGGTACCCGCCTCGCAGGTCGCCCAGGCGGCGCAGGCCGCGGCATTCGCCGTCGTGACAAAGGATCCGTCCGCGCACGGGAGGCATACGCGGTCCGTGGTGTTTGTGCCCTCGGTGACCATCCAAGTCCCGGGCGCACACACACTCAGCGCTGCGCAGGAGGTGGCCGGATCGGCGTCGTGATCCCAGGTACCGGCGGCGCAGGTGCTCTGCGGACTCGTCCCGCCGGCACAGAATTGCCCTGCCACGCATGCCTCGCAAGCGGCGGGCGACGTCGAGGTGCCCGGCGCGGTCTGCACGGTGCCAGCCGCGCAGCTACCTTGATCCTGACAGCTCGATTGGTTGCTTTCGCTCGCATACTGACCACTCGGGCACCCGGTGCACACACGGTCAGCCGTTGCGGACGGCGTGTTGCTCACGAAGCTGCCGGGCAGACACGAGGACCATGGGCTGCAGGCCACGGCGTTGCTCGTCGTACTGAATTGCCCGCTCTCACACGACGAACACAGGCGGTCGGCAATGGCCGTGCCCTCCGAGGAGACGAAGGTGCCCGGGCTGCAGATGGTCTTCTCCACGCAGGGAGTGACGGCGCTCCCGTCGTGATCCCACGTGCCGTCCGCACAGGCGCTCTGCGGGCCGGTTCCGCCGGCGCAGTAGTTCCCTGGCGCGCACGCCGCGCAGACCGATGGTGAGGTCGGTGTGCCCGAGGCGGTCTGTACCGTGCCCGCGGCGCACGCCCCCTGATCCTGGCAACTTGTCTGATTGTTGCTGCTCGAGTACTGACCACTCGGGCACGGCGCGCACACCTGGTCCACCGTGGTGGAAGGCGTGTTGCTCACGTAGCTGCCGGCGAAGCATGTGGTCCACGGGGTGCACGTCGCGACGTTGTCCGCCGTACTGAATGTGCCACTGGCGCACGATGCGCACGTGCGGTCGGCCGTGGTCGTGCCCTCGCTGGCGACGTAGTTGCCCGCCAGGCAGGTGGTCTTGGGCGCGCACACCGTCGCCGGATCACCATCGTGGTCCCAGGTCCCCGCTGTACAGGTCGTCTGCGGGTTGCTCCCTCCCGCGCAATACTGCCCGGCCTCGCACGGGCTACAGACCGCTGGCGAGGTGGCCGTCCCAGCCGAGGTCAGGACGGTTCCCGCGGCGCAGATACCCTGATCAAGGCACTGCGACTGGTTATTGCCGCTCGAATACTGGCCAGTCGGACAGGCCATGCAGATGCGATCCACCGTCGAGGACGGCGTGTTCGACACGAAGCTCCCCGCCGGACAGGTGGCCCAGGACTGGCAGATCGTGGCGTTGCTCGTCGTGCTGAACTGCCCACTGCTACAACCCGTGCACGAGCGATCGCTGGTGGTGCTACCCTCACTCGAAACGTAGCTGCCGGCCGCGCACACCGTCTTGGCCGTGCAGGGCGTGAACGGATTGCCGTCGGGATCCCAAGTGTCGACGGCGCATGTCGACGTCGTGCCAGATGCGTCGAACAGCACGAACTGCATGGTGGCGTTGGGCTGGACCGTGATTGACTGAGCCATGAACGAGCCCCGATGGGGCTGGCTATTGCCCGCGCCGACGGTGAGCGACGCGCGCGGCGCTACAATCGAGCCCGAGAACGCGGTCTCCAATTGGACAGGGTTCGTGCCGAGATACTCGACGAAGAAGCGCGAGGGGTCCGTATTGCTCGACATGCTCGCGCGGAAGGTCAGGCCCGATGCGATGAACACCCGGATCGCCCCCTGAGTCGAATTCGGTTCCAAGGTGGAATTCGACTCGAGATCAAGGACCGAGAAGTAGTAGTCGCCAGCCGAAAGCACCAGGGTCGCACCCGAGCTTGCGGTCACGCTGGCGTACGCCCCCGGGCTGAGGGCCTGCGTTTGCCCAGACTCGACCACGAGGTCTTCGCCGCTCTCGGGGAAGGTGACGGTCGTTGATCGCGTGGTGTTGCTGAGGGGGCTTTGGGTGACCGTACCAAGTACGTCGTCGTTCCCCATCGTGATGTTCCCGCCGGTGGTCAGGCTGGAGATGGTGTCTTCATCGGAGAGGAGCACGTCGCCGGTGCACGTGACGGCTTGCACTTGGGCATTGGACTGCATCGAAACAGTGCCACCGCTCCACACGGCGCCGTTGATCGTCACGCCAGAGCCGATCTCCACACTGGTCTGCGCGACCAGGAACGCGGAGTTGCTCAGGGTGGACGGCAGGGTCATCTGCGCGGTGATCGTCTCCGCACTGAGCGCCTGCCGCGTGGTCGACACCGCCAAGCCGTGCCGGCTCCCGCTCTGCGAGCACGCGCTCAATAGCGACAACAAGACACACACATCCCAAACGAGCGCCTTCCTGAAAGACATGGATACTCCCTGTGATTGGACCGCGCGCAGCATACAGGCGAGCCGGACCCTGTCAATGCGCTCCGTCGCTGACCGCCCATCAAATCAGCTTCCGGAGAGCTCGATCATTTCGGTCATTTGCAAGAAGGGCAGAAATCCGGGTTCATCTCGTGTTCGGGTGCTCGCTTTGGCGCAGCCGCCGTTGCGGGGGCCGACAAGGCGCTGCGCGCCTCCTTCGCGTCGCTCCGGCCAACGGTGACGGCCTCCTCGCCGTAGGCTGCTGGGAGCATAGCGACGACGAGAGGAGCTCGTCGTCGCGCTCGACGAGGGACGCGATGGATACGGGGTTCACCTCTGATGAGGGGTCCTTATCCCGGCAAGATCGCCGTCCGGGAGCGGCCGATGATGGGACAAGACACGCGCGAAGCGGTGAGGAGACCGCGCCGCTCACGACAATCAGATGTCGAAGGCGATTCCGGCGAACCATGTGCTATCGCCGACGTGGAGTGCGTGGCTCAGTCCTAGGCCGTTGACGGCGGAATAGCTCCACTCGAAGAAGAGTGCACATGGTGCGGCGATAGCGTCGGCGTCAATGGTGCCTGACCCAAGCCACGCGAGCCCGAGCATCAGCCCGGCGGTGGCGTGCCAGCCCAAGGAAAAACCGCTGTGGGGACTCCGCTCTCCCGTGCTGCTGGCGGTCCACGCCGTGCCGTCCAGGCCCAACTTCGCATAGGGGATGAGGGGTACGCTGCGCAAACCGGGCAACCCGTTGGCAAGGTAGAGCAGCGACAACGAGATGGGAATGAGGCGCAGCCGGGTTTCGTCGCCACTTCGCGTGACCCCATCGCTCAGGAAGGCCGCTGCGGTGGCCCGATAATAGCCGGCTCGCAACCCGAGCCCCCACGTCCCGAAGTGCCGAGCGACGTACCGGTCCAGCTCTGCGACCGACAAGAGATGACGCGAGTTCGAGAATGTGTCGGCATAGGGGTGGGCGCGGTTCTTGAATTCGCTGTCCACGTCGGGCCGATAGAGCGAAACGCCGAGCTGGACGCCCCACCTTGGCGGCGAGCTCACGCGAGGCGCCTCCGGCTCTGCGAACATCGAATCGCTCCTGTCCACGAACGACCGCTCCTCAAAAAAGGAATCCTGCGCTCGGGCGGTTGGGGCAAAGAGCAGGAGCGAAAGCCATGCGGCGTGCCGAGCACGGTGGAGGCGCTTGCGGCGGCGGCGCAGAAGGATGGATACGATCAGGGTCGCGATCGCTGCACCAGCCAGGGGCTTCCCCTCACGGGACGCGTCCACACGGAGCAGCGAGCAACCCGTCGCGGCCCCTCCGGCCTGCTTGTACTTATCCCAGAAACTCATCGTGGGTTGAGGTGTGGCCATCGCCGGTGATGAAGGCGCGCTCGTGCCACCGCTCGGATCGATGGCGATGACCGCGACGGTGTATGCGGTCCCATTGGTCAGGCCGGTCAGCCGAACCGACCTGGCGGTGGATGACAGCGCGGCCGAGCAGAGCTGGGTTTGGTCGGCCGGCGTGATCACGGTTTCGCCCGAATCGCTGACCAATCCGCAACTCTCATAGCCCGCCGCCGACGCGCTGGTCGGCCGGGGTAGGCAGAGGACTTGATACCCTGCGACCAGCGAGGCGTCCTCAGGCGGGGTCCAGCTCACCAGCAAACCCTCATTCGCCGGCTCGGCGGTGACGCCGGTCGGCGCACCGACGGTGGTTCCCGATGTTGGCAGGCTGATGGAGAGCGAAAAGGAAAGCGGATTCCCATCCTGGGTCAGAACCGCCCAGAGGGTCGTACTGTCTGCGCTCAGGCTGGTGCAGCTCGGGCTCGTGCTGCCGGTCGCCGCCTGAAAGACCGCATCGCTGCTGAACTGAGGCGTGCTCGCCTCCTGCGAGGCCGAAAAGCTGACGAGTCCAAGCGAGGTGCATGACGCCGGCGCCGCGTAGCAGTTGTCTCCCAAGTAGAACGCGACCCCCATGGTCGAGCTGCCCACGTTGGTCTGCCCCGTGGACGTGACCTCCAACGTCGGAGCGAGGGTTTCGGGGCATTGGCAGCGATGCGGGCCGAAGACACCCTCAAGATTGCTCGTATCAAGCTCGACCCAAGCTCCCGCTTCGGTGTACACGGCGAGGCCCAGGCTGAAATCACTCGCGGAGAGTGCCGATCCCGCCTCCGCTGGTGTAGAGAGCAGCGCCGTGAGCAGCAACGGCCAGAGCGCATGCCGGGCTCGCGATTGAGACTCCCTGGGAAAGCGGCAGCCGCGGCGGCCATGGCCATCGGGCACGATTCGCTCACGCGCCTCTTCGTCAACACGAGACATGTACACTTTCATGACAGCCTGACAGTCGACGAGCTTCCTATGCTCGCGAGCTCTCGTACAGGGCTCATTCGTGCCGGAGCGCATCGATCGGATTCAGGCCGGCGGCTCGGCGAGCCGGAAAAAACCCGAAGATGACTCCGATGGCCGCGGAGAAAAGCAACGACAGCACATTGATGGTGGGGTCGAAGAGGTAGGGGACATCCATCAGACTGGCCAATCCCATCGATGCCGCCGTCGCCAGCGCGATGCCCAGTAGGCCGCCGATGCCCGACAGCACCACGGCTTCGATGAGGAATTGCAGCAGCACCTCCCGTTCGAACGCGCCGATGGCCAGGCGGATGCCGATCTCGCGGGTACGCTCGGTGACGGACACCAGCATGATGTTCATGATGCCGATGCCGCCGACCAGGAGGCTCACCGCCGCGACTGCGCCGAGCAGCATGGTCAGGATCTTGGTCGTGCCCGTGAGGGTCTCGGCGAGTTGGCGCGTATCCATGACGCGGAAGTCGTCTTCCTCACTCTCACCGATCTTACGTCGCTCGCGCAGCAGCGACGTGAGCTGCAACTTGACCGCATCAATCGAGGCTTGCTGCCCGACCGAGACCACGATACGGCCGATATCCTGTGTCCCGGTGAGCCGACGCTGGACCGTGCGCAACGGCATCACCACCGTGTCGTCCTGGTCCTGTCCCATGGCTGCTTGGCCCTTGCTCTTGAGCAGGCCGATGACCTCGCAAGAGAACCCTTTGAGTCGGATCTCACTGCCCACCGGGTTCTGCCGGCCGAACAGCTTGTCGCGCACAGTCTCCCCGAGCACGCACACCGCTTTGCCGGCGCGCTCCTCGGTGTCGCTGAAGCTGCGGCCGGTGGCGATATCCCAGTTGCCGGCCAAGAAGTAGTCGTTGTTCGTTCCGACGATCTGGGTAGACCAGGCGTGGGTTTGGTACACGGCCGTCACCGACTTGCTGACCACGGGTGCGATCCCTCGCGCTGATGTGATTTGCGCGCGCATAGCATCCACGTCCGCGACCTTGAAGCTGGGTGCCCCAAGCTCGGAGCCGGGCCCGAAGCGCTGACCAGGAGACACCATGAGCTGGTTCGTGCCCATGGCGGCGATCTGGTCGGACACGGATCGTGTGGCACCGTTGCCCAGAGTCACCAAGGTGACGACCGCGGCGATGCCGATGACGATGCCCAGAATGGTGAGAAACGAGCGCATCAGGTTGCGACGAATCGCCCGCAGAGCGAGGAGCAGGGTGTTCCACAACATCTAGGCGACCTCTCCGTTGAGGTTGTCGCTCGCTATGCGCCCGTCTACGAAGCGGACAACGCGCTTGGCGTAGGCCGCGATGTCAGGCTCATGGGTGACCATGAGGACGGTGATGCCCTGGTCCCGGTTGCATCCCGTGATCAGGTCCATAATCTCCTGGCTGGTCCGGGTGTCCAGGTTGCCGGTCGGCTCGTCGGCCAGCAGCACCACCGGTCGGGTCACGATTGCGCGCGCGATGGCCACCCGTTGTTGCTGGCCGCCGGACAGCTCGGCCGGGTTGTGATGCTCCCACCCCGCGAGGCCCACCTGTGCCAGGGCCGTATAGGCGGCGGCGCGGCGCTTGGCTGCGGCCTCGTGGCGGTAGATGAGCGGCAGCTCGACATTTTCGAGCGCTGTCGTACGCGCGAGCAAGTTGAAGCCCTGGAACACGAATCCCAGGTAGTGCCGCCGCAGCAGGGTTCGCTGGCGTTGCGACAGTTGCTCGACGTGGATGCCCTGAAATTCGTAGCTACCGCCCGACGGCGTGTCGAGGCAGCCGAGGATGTTCATGGTCGTCGACTTGCCGGAGCCACTCGGGCCCATGACCGCGACAAAGTCGCCAGCCTCTATGGAGAGGTCAATGCCCTTCAAAGCCTGGAATGCCGCGTGTCCCCGGCCGTAGGTCTTGGTCAGGGCGGACAGCCGGATGAGTGCGTCCCCTCTCATGGCTGCGAGCCCGTGGACTCGGTGATGACCTGCGTGCCGTCCGCCAACTCTGTCCCGAGGACCTCAGTCACCTGGCCGTTCGTGGCACCTGTCTGAATCTCAATCGCGGTGGGTTGTCCGTCGCGGAGCACCCAGACTCTCGGTCGGCCGCTGGCGACCGACATGGAAGGTTTGGCTGGCTGACTAGGAGGTCGCGGCATCAGCTTGCCCATGATGCCGCCGGCTGGCTTTCCGGCCGGCGCGCTCGGCGTAGCTGGCGTGAAACGCAGGGCCGCATTCGGCACCAACAGGACGTTTGGGTGCGTGACCGTCACGATGTCGGCTGTTCCCGTCATGCCGGGGCGCAAGCTCAAGTCATCGTTGCTCACCGCGAGCACCGTCGGGTAGGAAACCACGTTGTCCTTGGTCTGCGAGCCGTAGCCGACCCGCGTGATGATCCCGGTGTAATTGCGTCCGGGCCAGGCGTCGACGGTGAACGTAGCGGATTGGCCCACCCGCACCTGGCCGACGTCGGCCTCATCGATGTCGACCTGAAGCTTCATCTTGGCCAGATCCTCGGCCAGCGTGAACAGCACCGGTGCCTGGAGTGCGGCTGCCACCGTTTGTCCCTTATCCACCTTGCGCGTGAGCACGATGCCGTCGATCGGCGAACGGATGGTGGCCTTGCCGAGATTGGTCTCGTCCGATTGCAGGTTCGCCCGGGCCTGGGTGACGCTCGCTGTGGCGCTGGCTTGGTTGGCCTGGGCGCGTGCCAGGTTGGCCTCCGCGGCGGCCATTTCGCTCTTCGAGGGCACCTTCCCACCCGAGAGCTCTGCGACCTGCCGATACCGCGCAAGCTGGGCGCGCGCTTCCTCCATGGTGGCCCGTGCCTGGAGCACCTGTGCCTCCGCGGCCGCCAGAGTGGCGCGCGACTTCGTCACGGAGTCTTTGAGCTTGGAGAGATCGAGCTGGGCCAACACCTGGCCCTTCTTCACGTGGTCGTTCTCGTCGACCAACACCTGGGTAACGATGCCGGAAAGCTCGCTGCCAACCTCGACCTTGTTGGTCGGCTGGAGGTTTCCCGTGGCGGACACCTTGACCACCAGTGTGCCCCTCGTGACTGCCTCAGTGGTGTAGCGCTGGCCCGGTGCTTGTGCCCCACTCCGAAGGCCCCAGACTGCCGCCACCACGGCCATGGCCGAAATGACCACGCCGATGAGCCAGCTTCGGCGCCGGTAGAAGAATCCCCTGGACTCGGCCTTGAGGATCGTGGCGAGAGGTGCAGGTTGGGGCGAGCCGATGAAGTCCGTTGATTTCATGAAGCACTCTTGTCTGCCGAGAGGGATTTTGACTCCTGCGTCCAGCCTCCGCCCAGCGCCTTGTACAGACGGATGAGAGCCAGCACCTCCTCGGCGTTGGTGCTAGCCAGGCTGTCTTGTACGGACAGAACAGTGCGCTCGGTATCAATTACCGACTGAAAGTCGATGACCCCAGCGCTATAGCGTTGTCTTGCCAGCTGCGCGGCCGCACGTGAGGCCTCGGCCGCACGCGCCAAGGCTTCGCCGCGTTCGCGGTTGCGGGCCAGGGCCACGAGCGCGTTCTCGACGTCTTGAAGAGCCGTGAGCACGGCCTGTTGGTAGGTCATCTCCGCTTGCTCCCGGACCGCGTCCTGCACTTTCACCTGATTCTTCAAGCGTCCGGCGTTGAAGATCGGAGCGGTGATGCTACCCAGCAGCGAATAGGAGATACCGGTGCCGTTGCCGGTCGCTCCTTGAGCGAACACTTCCAGTCCGATCGATCCTGAGAGACTGAAGCTCGGGTACCGAGCAGCCTCTGCCACCCCGACGCGGGCGGTTTCTGCCGCAAGCTTTCGCTCGGCAGCACGCAAATCGGGCCGCTGGCGGAGGGTATCAGCGGGAATTCCCACGGCGACTTGGGAGGGGATGCGCGGCAGCGCTCCCGCGGAGGAGAGGCGCGTATGCAACGTGCCGGGGGCCTTCCCGAGCAGTATGTCCAGGCGATGCTCCGCCTCTGCCAGACTGGTTTCGAGACTGGGGATCTGCGCCAGAGTCTGTTCCCGGTTGCTGCGAGCCTGCTCCACGTCTTGCGTGCTGACCAGGCCGGCCTGGGCGCGAAACTCGGTAAGCTCCAACGTCTCGCTTTGACTTGAGAGGTTGTTGTTGGCGATTTCGAGGCGGCTCTGTAGGGAACGAACCTCGACGTAGGTGCTCGCGACTTCGGCGACGAGAGACACGCGGGCGTCGTCGAGACTCGCCACCGCCGACTCCTGGTCGGCTTGGGCCGCCTCGACACCGCGGCGCACACCCCCAAAAAGGTCAAGCTCCCAACTCGCATCGAAGCCGGCATTGAACTGGCTCCCCCCGATGGTCATGGTGCTGCCTGCCGGCAAGCCCGGGCCAGCGAGCGACCCGGAGCGGCTCGCGGAAACAGAGGCGTCCACGCTGGGATAGCGCCCGGCGCTCGCCACTCCTAGGCGGGCGCGCGCCTCCCGCAGGCGAGCCTGAGCATTGCGCAGATTCAGGTTCTGTCGTTGCGCCTCGTCCACAAGCTCGGACAGCAGCGGATCCTCCAAACGACGCCACCACTCCGCGAGATCACCGGGAGAGCTGGCATCGCTCACCGTGGCCGCGGTTGCCTCCAGGCGACTCCACCTGGCCGGAGCGTTCGGCTCTGCCTTGCGATAGTTCGGCCCGACGCTGCAGCCGACGACGCCGAGGCCGGTCAGCATGAGAAGTCCCCACGCGGTTCGGCGCATCCGACGGCTCGCGCTTCTTGAGCGGCGGCTCAAATAATGGATGAAGGAATGTGAAATCGTGGACTGCACGGCATCACCCCTGTCGTTTCGATCGAGCGGTCTTGATGGTCCCGTTGGAGACGATATCGACGAGTGCCCGCACGAACGCCCGTCGAGCGTCATGGCCCTGCGCTTGTCCGGACCGCACGTAATCAGTGCAGGCACCGAAGATGGCCCGCGCCGCGGCGCTTGTATCAATCGCCCGAACCCTGCCGAGATCGATCTCGGC
>JAEXQJ010000140.1 GCA_023438785.1 Pseudomonadota bacterium | reverse complement strand
CGGGCGCGCACCGCCGCGTCGGTGCGGGCCAGGTTGGGACCCGCGCCGCCAAAAGGCCCGTCGGTGTGAATGACCTCCAGCGCGTCCACGTACTCGGACTTCACGCCCGAGGCGCGCAGGACCGCGGCGAAGACCTGGGCGCTCAAGCGCTCGCCCCGCGAGACGACCAGATCGCTGGTCCGCGGGGTCAACTCGCGCAGGGCCGCCAGGCCGCTGGCCAGGGTCTCCAGCTCGGCCATCGACTCGTCGATGACGGCGGTGAGCTCGTTGCGGGCGCGCGTCGGCAGAGCGAGCTGGCGCAGCACCACGCGGTACTTCTCGCGCACGGCCTCCAGCGCGGTGGCCGTCTTGTCACGGTTGCCCATGCGGGCGTGCTCCGCGACCGCGAGCAAGAGATCCGTAACCCCCGCCGGCGCCGAGCAGACGACGGCCAAGGGCGAGCTGCACCTTTTAGAAATACCAGCGGCGTGCTTATAGGCCGCGCCATCGGCTAAAGACGCGCCACCAAACTTGTAGACTTCCGGGGAACGGGACTTCGGTTTTGCCATGGGAGGTAGCGTCTTTTAACACCATTCGGCTGAGGGTGAGAGGGGGCGCGCAGAGGGCACGGCGCGAGCGGGCGGACTCACGGGGACGGGAGGCGGAGGCCCGGGGCGGGCGGAGGCAGGTGGGACGGGCGGGCGAGACGGGATGCGGGGGCGAGACCGGCGGTTCGTATCGCAGACGTGACCATCCGCCCTGCTGAAACCGCCGTCAGTGATGCTATGTTGCCCCCATGCCTTTGCCGTATCGTGCCCACTTTCGCTGCATCGCTCGCTGCCCGGGCGAGTACAAACTGGACGAAGTCATCTACCGCTGCCCGACTTGCGGCAATCTGCTCGAGGTCGTGCACGACATCGAGGCCCTGCAGCAGAAGAGCGCGGCCGAGTGGAAGAAGACCTTCGACGATCGCTGGATGCGCACCACCTGGCCCTACGGCTCGGGCGTGTGGGGCAAGCGCGAGTGGGTCCACCCGCACATCCGCGACGAGAACGTCGTGTCGATGTACGAGGGGGGCAGCAACCTGCTGTGGGCCCAGCGCTACGGCGCCAAGCTGGGCATCGAGGATCTGTGGGTCAAGCTGTGCGGCAACTCGCACACGGGTTCGTTCAAGGACCTGGGCATGACCGTGCTCATGTCGTCGGTGAAGCAGATGATCGCCGACGGCAAGCCCATCTCCGCCGTGGCCTGCGCCTCCACGGGTGACACCTCCGCCGCCCTGGCCGCCTACGCCGCCGCCGCCGGCATCCGCGCCCTGGTCATCCTGCCCAAGGGCAAGATCTCCACCGCGCAGCTCGTGCAGCCTCTGGCCAACGGCGCCAGCGTGCTCGCCGTCGAGGGCAACTTCGACGACTGCATGAAGGTCGTGCAGCGCCTGGCCAACGAGGAAGGCGTGTACCTGGCCAACAGCATGAACAGCCTGCGCGTCGAGGGTCAGAAGACGGTGGGCATCGAGATCGTCCAGCAGTTCGACTGGAAGGTGCCCGACTGGATCATCATCCCCGGCGGCAACCTGGGCAACGTGAGCGCCCTGGGCGCCGGCCTGAAGATGATGAGAGAGCTGGGCCTCATCACCAAGATGCCGCGCATCTGCGTGGCCCAGGTGGAGGCGGCCAACCCGCTCTACCAGGCCTTCAAGAAAGGCTTCGACAAGTTCCAACCCATGGTGCCGCAGAACACGCTCGCCTCGGCCATCCAGATTGGCAACCCGGTCAGCGTGGCCAAGGCCATCCGCACGCTGCAGGAATTCGACGGCGTGGTTGAACAAGCCAACGAGACCGAGCTGTCGGACGCCGTCGCGCGCGCCGATGCCACCGGCATGTTCTGCTGCCCACACACCGGCGTGGCCCTGGGCGCCCTCGAGAAGCTGGTCAAGGCCGGCACCATCAAGAAGTCCGACACCGCCGTGGTGGTCTCCACCGCCAATGGCCTCAAGTTCACCGACTTCAAGGTCGGCTACCACGAGGGAAAGCTGCCCGGCGTCCCCGTCTGCCAATACGCCAACAAGCCCGTCGAGCTGCCCAACGAATACGGCAAGGTTCGCGACGCCGTCCGGCGGATCCTGGGCGCGTAGTACGGCGGCGCCGGGCTGGCCTCCAGCGGATTACGGCTTCGGCGCCGACTCCGGTTTGGGCTCGATCTCCAGAAGCCACAAGGTGACCTTTCCTCCTGCGGCGCGGCTCTGTGCCACTGCCCAGCGCTGGTCGGGGGAGGCCAGCGGAGGTCCATCGACCCACTCGCTGTCCTTCGGCAACTCGCCGCGGACATCCCACGTCTTCTCTCCGTCCCACGGGAACCGTCGTAGGTCGCCATCGTGGCGGAAAGTGCAGCAGCCCGCACCGGCCAGCGTGCTGCCCGCGGACATCCGGACCAGCGCGTCCGGGTCGGGGCCATCGGCCGGTCGCCCATCGGAGGTCGGTCCCGCGTCGAGCGACCAGTGTTCCGGCTTGCTCTTGTCTCCGGGGGGCGGCACCGCGCCGCCGGGCTCGTCCGCCACCAACAGCAGCATCTTGCCCTCGACGACAGCGACCAACTCGTCTTCGTATCCGCCCGCGTAGTCGCCACAAAGCTCTACTTTATCGTCGGGTACCGATC
>JAEXQJ010000108.1 GCA_023438785.1 Pseudomonadota bacterium | reverse complement strand
CTCGGTGTGGGCCAGCGAAATGAACCCGGCCTCGAGCTGAGCTGGGGGCAAATAGATGTTCCGCGACAGCATGGCGTGGAAGAACCGTCCATAGCGGCCCGTGTCCGCGCGCTTGGCCGAGGCGAAGTCGGTCACCGGGTCAGCGCAGAAGAAGAGGGTGAAGGCCGAGCCCACGCGCTGCAGCCGCGCCGCCACCCCCGCCGTGGCGATGGCCTTTTGCACGCCCGTCTGCAGGCGCGCCCCCAAACTGTCCAGGCGCGCATAGGCCGCCCCATCCAGCTTGCGCAGCGCCACCAGGCCCGCGGCCATGGCCAGAGGATTTCCGGACAGAGTCCCCGCCTGATAGACCGGACCCTCGGGCGAAACCACGCTCATGATGTCGGCCCGCCCACCGTAAACGCCCAGCGGCAGCCCCGCGCCCACGATTTTCCCCAGACACGTCAGGTCCGGGCGCACCCCGAACAACCCCTGGGCACCGCCGCGTCCCACCCGGAAACCCGAAATCACCTCGTCGAAGATCAGCAGCGCGCCGTGCTCGTCGCACAGCCGACGCAGGGCCGCCAGATAGCCCGCGGGCGGCGGCACGAGGCCCATGTTCCCGGGGATGGGCTCGATGATGAGCGCCGCCACCTGGCCGCGATTCGCCTCGAACGCCGCGCGCATGGCCGCCTCGTCGGCGAAGGGCACGATGACCGTGTCCGCCACCGCCGCCGCCGTGACGCCCGCCGACCCCGGGATGCCCAGCGTGGCCGCGCCCGAGCCCGCCGCGGCCAGCAGCATGTCCGCGTGGCCGTGGTAGCCGCCGTCGATCTTGATGATCTTGCTGCGCCCCGTGAACCCGCGCGCCACGCGCAGCGCCGACATGGTCGCCTCCGTGCCCGACGACACGAAGCGCAGTCTCTCCATCGACGGCACGGCCGCGCGCAGGGCCTCGCCCAACAGCACCTCCCGCTCAGTGGACGCACCGAACGAAGTGCCCTCCGCCGCTGCGGCCGCGATGGCCGCCGTGACGTCCGGATCGGCGTGACCCAGGATCAGCGGTCCCCACGAGCCCAGGAAGTCGAGGTAGCGGTTGCCGTCCGCGTCCCACACCTCGGCCCCCTTGCCCCGCGCCAGGAACACGGGTGTGCCGCCCACGGCCTTGAAGGCCCGCACCGGCGAATTGACGCCCCCGGGAAACAGGGCGCGGGCGCGCTCGAAGAACTCGGCTGATCGCTTGTGGTCCATGGTCGCTAATTCAGCTTGGGATCCTCGTCGCCTTCTCCTCCCGTTCCCTCGTCGTCGCCGTTCGCGTCGCTCTCGTCCTCGTCGCTCTCGTCGCTCTCGTCCTCGTCGCCCTCGTCCGCCTCCTCGCTGCCTTCCTCACCCAGATCCTCCTCGGCCAGCGTCTGCTCCTCGGCGCGCGCCGCGGCCACCTCGGGCGACACCTCGTGCTCGCCCTCTTCCTTCTCGGCCAGCCGCTCCATGGCCACCACGGTCTCGTCCTCCTCCAGGCGAATCAGCCGCACACCCTGGGTGTTGCGACCGATGGTGGGGATGCCGCCCACGGGCATGCGGATGAGCTTGCCCCGGCTGGTGATGAGCATGAGGTCATCGTCATCGACGACCAGCCGCAGCCCGACCACGCTGCCGTTGCGCTCCGTCGTCTTGATGGTGATGACACCCTTGCCGCCGCGGTTCTTCGTCGGGTAATCGGTGGACACCGTGCGCTTGCCGTAGCCGCGCTCGCACACGGTCAGCAGCGTGGCGGGCGCATCCCGCGGCACCGCGGCCATTCCGATCACGTAGTCATTCGCGTCGCGCAGCTTGATGCCCCGCACGCCCCGCGCCGAACGGCCCATGGGTCGCACCGTCTCCTCGCGGAAGCGGATGGCCCAACCGTTGCGCGTGCCCAGGAGCAGGTCGGCGCTGCCCTCGGTGATGCGCAGGCCCACTAAGTCGTCGTCCTCCTGGATGGTGAGCGCGATGATCCCCGACGTGCGGATGTTCTGGAACGCCTGCAGCGACGTCTTCTTGATGAGGCCGCGCTTGGTGGCCATGACCACGAAGGCGCCCTCCGAGAATTCGCGCACCGGCTGCAACGCGACCACCCGCTCGCCCTCCTGCAGCGGGATCAAGTTGACGAACGCCTTGCCCTTGGCCGTGCGCCCCGCCTGCGGGATCTCCCAAATCTTCTTGGCGTACACGCGGCCCTTGTTGGTGAACATCAACAGCGTATCGTGCGTCGAGGCCACGAAGAGCTGGGAGACGAAATCCTCCTCGTGCGTGCTGGCGCCCGTGATACCGCGCCCGCCGCGCCGCTGCGCCCGGTACTGGTTCTGCGGGTTGCGCTTCACATACCCGCCGTGGGTCACCGTCACCACCATCTCCTCGGGCGCGATCATGTCCTCGATGTCGATCTCCACATCGAGGTCTACGATCTCCGTGCGTCGGTCGTCGCCGAAGAGCTGCTTGACCTCCTCCAGCTCGGCCACGATAACGCTGACCAGGACCGCGTCGCTGGCCAGGATGGCCTCCAGCCGCGCGATGAGCGCCGCCGTCTCGCGAATCTCGGCCTCCAGCTTGTCGCGTTCCAGGCCCGTCAGCTTGGCCAGGCGCATGTCCAGGATGGCCTGCGCCTGCAGGGCCGACAGCGCGAACGTCTCCATAAGGCCCACCTTGGCGGCGTTCGTGTCCTCCGACGAGCGGATGAGGTTGATGACCGCGTCGATGTTGTCGACCGCGATCTTCAAACCCTCCAGGATGTGCATGCGGGCTTGCGCCTCGCGCAGCTCGAATTGCGTGCGCCGCGTGACCACGTCCCGCCGGTGCTGGATGAATTGGCTCAGCGCCTGCTTGAGCGACAGCACCTGCGGCCGCGAATCCACGATGGCCAGCAGGTTGATGCCGAACGACTCCTGCAACGGCGTCATCTTCCAGAGGTTGTTCATCACCACCTCGGGAACCGCGTCCTTCTTCAGGTCGATGACCACGCGCATGCCCTCGCGATCCGACTCGTCGCGCACGTCCGAGATGCCGTCGATGCGCTTGTCACGCACCAGCTCGGCAATCTTCTCGATGAGCTTGGCCTTGTTGACCTGATACGGAATCTCCGTCGCCACGATGGACTTGCGGCCCGTCTTGGGGTGTTCCTCGACCGTCGTGCGCGCCCGCACGAGGAGGCTGCCGCGACCCGTCTCGTAGGCCTGGCGGATGCCGTTGCGCCCGCAAATCAGGCCGCCCGTGGGGAAATCCGGTCCGGGCACCAACTCCAGCAGCTCGTCCGTCTCCATGTCGGGCCGGCGAATGAGCGCGATGGTCGCGTCCACGATCTCCGAAAGATTGTGCGGCGGGATGTTGGTCGCCATGCCCACCGCGATGCCCGCCGCCCCGTTGATCAGCAGATTGGGCAGCCGCGTCGGCAGGACCGTCGGCTCCAACTCCTTGTCGTCGTAATTGGGCTGGAAATCGACCGTCTCCTTGTCGATGTCCGACAGCAACTCCTGGCCGATCTTCTCCATCCGGCACTCGGTGTACCGGTAGGCCGCCGCCGGGTCGCCGTCCACCGACCCGAAATTGCCTTGCCCGTCAATGAGCGGGTAGCGCATGGAGAAGTCCTGCGCCAGGCGCACCAGGGCGTCGTAGCAGGCCGTATCGCCGTGCGGGTGGAACTTGCCGAGGACATCGCCGACCACGCGCGCGCACTTGATGTACGGCCGGTTCCAGGCGTTGTTCATCAGGTGCTGCGTGTAGAGAATCCGCCGGTGCACCGGCTTCAGGCCGTCGCGCGCGTCGGGCAGCGCGCGGGAGACGATCACGCTCATGGCGTAGTCCATGAACGAGGACTTCATCTCCTCCTCGATGGCGACCGGGATTCTCAGCCCCATCGGGCCCGACGGGGGAACCGGGGGCTCGGGCGGGGGGGGCGCGGAGGGCGGAGTGCCGTCGGTATTGTCCATTTTTCGGCGGGGAACCTACCAAGAGGCCGCACCCAAGTCACGGCCGCACCACGTCTGGCCCGGGTCGGTCGCCGCTCCGATCGCGAACCCGCGGCCCCCGAGCCGGGAACCGACCAATTGTTAGGTTGGCTACACTTGCGACAACAGCTTCCGGTTTTTGACCCGGTCTTCGCGTCGAGGCCTACGTTGCTCTCCGGACAGCACCTACCTTCACGTCCAAAAAAGCGCGGCGACGGGCGCGTCGACGGAGGCTTCCGGCCTTTTTTCTTGCGAACCCCTCCCAGGGGCCACAAAAATGTTCGCGCTGCTGCAACGCGTACGCTTTGCGGAACAAAACTTGGGTTCGTATGGAGGCTAAATACATGACGTGTTCTAAGAGTTACGGTCGCTTGCTCCAGGCATCATGCCTGGGGCTCATAGGCGCGCTGGCGATAGCCGGCTGCGGTTCATCCGGAGACGGAGACAAAAACACCGGCGATGGCGGGACGGATGCAGGCAAGACTGCTGCGCTGAGCATCGACAAGGCCACGGGGCCCTTCGGCACGGTAGCCGTCGGGACCCCCAGCGCCGCCACGGTTGACTTCAAGATCACCAACGTGGGCGGAGCGCCCACTGGCGCTCTGGTCGTCTCCTTCACCGGCCCCTTCGCGGGCACCGGCTGCTCCGGCATTCTCGCCGCGGGCGCGAGCTGCACTGAGAAGGTCACCTTCACCCCCACGGCCGCCGGTGAGGCGACCGGTACCATGGTCGTGTCTGGCGGAACGGGTGCCACCGTCAGTGCTACCCTCACGGGCTCCGGCACCAAGGGTGCTCTCACCTTCACGCCGCCCACCTTTGACTTGGGCCCCGTGGCGATCGGCGCCACCAAGTCGGGTCAGGTGGTTCTCTCGAACAGCGGCGCTGGCACGGCCATCCCGCTGTCCGTCGCTGTGTCGGGAACCGACTTTGCTGTCGATCCCGCCACGACCACCTGCCTGACCTCGCTCGAGGCGGGCAAGACCTGCGTCGTCGGCTACGTCTTCGCGCCCAAGAGCGCTGGCGCGAGGACCGCCCAGGTCTCTGCAACCGCGACCGGCTCTTCGGCCGTTGCGATCGTGACGGCGACGGCCCCCGCTGCCGCCGCCCTCACCATCACCCCCACGTCTGCGCCGCTGACGGCGAACGTTGGCACTGACAGCGCCGCGTTCACCTTCACGGTGGCCAACTCGGGTGGGACTGCGACGGGCAACCTGCTCCCCTCCATCTCGGGCACCGACAAGGACAGCTTCAGGACGACGGCGAGCACCTGCACCAGCTTGGAGCCCCGCGCGTACTGCACGATCGCGGTGGTCTTCAACTCGGCGACCAAGGGCTCCAAGACGGCCAAGCTGACCGTGACGGACTCTACGAACTCTGCGGTGACTGCCTCGGCCGACCTCACCGGCAAGGCTGACGCGCCCAGCACTCTCGCCATCGCCGGCGGCCCCGCCCTCGGCACCGTCGAGATCGGCAAGACCGGCGCGCCGGTTACCTTCACCGTGACCAACAACGGTGACACGGCCTCGGGCGCCCTGTCCGTCACCGTGGGCACGGCCGAGTTCGTGATCGTCACCGACCAGTGCACTGGCAAGGATCTGAAGGCCGCCGAGACCTGCACCGTGGGCATTGCCCTCGCTCCCGTCACCGCGGGCGCCAAGGCCGCCCTCCTGACGGTCAAGGGCACCTCCACCTCTGCCAACGTGACCCTCACCGGTACGGGCAGCCCGCTCTCGGTCGCGGCCCTGGCGATCGCTCCGCCCTCGCAAGACTTCGGCGCCATCCCGACCAACCAGAACAGCCCGGCTTACACGTTCACCGTCACCAACGACGGGATCGCCGCTACCGGCAACCTGACGTATGCCGTCACGGGCGCTGCTGCCGCCTCCTTCACCCCGACAAGCACCTGCAACGCTCCTCTGGCTGTCGGCGGCACTTGCACGGTGACGGTCATCTTCAAGCCCGCCCTGGAGGGCGCCCTCGCTGCAACCCTGTCGGTCACGGATGGCTCTACCTCGGCCTCTTCGGCTCTCAGCGGCACGGGCATCGCGCCTTCTCTGATCACTCTCAGCGGGGCGGCCGATGTCGACAATCTGGTGACGAATTGCGCTCTGACGACCGCGGACATCAACCCTGAGGGGGGCTCTGCCCAGTACGTCTATCCGGCATGCGACGGTGTGACCGTGGCCGGCGCCGCTGCGGCGACCGGATTTGCGCCCGTCGTCGTGGGTGACCCCAATGCTGTTTCCTCCAGCTAAATCTTCACCATCACGGCGGACTCTAGCGCGACCGCGGCGACCGAGACCGGCGCCCTCACTCCGGGGATCACCGGCGATGGGGCCGCCGACTTCGCGATCGGCACGAACACCTGCGTGACCTCTCTCTTCGCGGGACAGTTCTGCACCGTCGAGGTCAAGTTCGCCCCGAAGACGACGGGCGTCCGCTCCGCCCTCTTCACCGTCACCACGGAGAAGGGTGGCAAGGCTGTGGCCACCCTGAATGCCTACGCGCGTCCGTTGGTCGAGGTCTATGCCGCGGGCAATGACACCTTCCCGGCCACCCTGCCCACCGCCACCTCGCCGCGCACTGGTCTTGTTTACCCTGACCAGTCGAACGGCGCCGGCGGCGAGACCTTCATCTTCCGCGTGATGCGAAATGGCAGCACCGCTGCGAGCCGTCTGAACAACCTCGCCATCACGCTGACCAGCAACGGTGGCGGCCAGTCTGACGACTTCCGCATCATCTCCAACGACTGCGACAGCAGCTCCATCAAGGACGCCGTTGTTGCGTACAACGCCGCCAATCTCCCGAATCCTGCTGGCGATTACTGCGACGTGGAAGTCCAGTTCTATCCGCAGACCGGCGTGGGCCTGAAGACGGCCATCCTGACGGCCACGGGAGCGAACGGCGGCAGCGCCACCGCGACGGTGACCGGCAACGCGGTCGGTCCCCTCAAGTGGAGCCCCCTCGATGCGCAGCACACGGGCTTCGGTGATGTGGTCGTCGGTTCCGCCAGCGACCTGGTCCTCACTCTGACCAACGGCGGTGGCACCACCCTCAGCTCGGTGGCCCTGGTCATCGACTCCGCCGAGGTCGCCTACGCCGAGGACAACTGCACGGGCAAGGACCTCACCACTGCGAGCCGGACCTGCACCGTGAAACTGCGCCTGATCCCCACCAGCGTGGGCGCCAAGACTGGCAAGATCACGGCTACGGCTGGCGGCGAGACGGCTGAGTACGCCCTGGTTGGCAACGCCATCGTGACTCCTCCGATCACGGTGAGCCCGAATTCCTCCACCGCTCCTGTGGCCTTCGCCAACACGCCGAACACGGCCAAGAGCGAGTTCGTGGTCTTCACGGTCACCAACCCGGCCACTGTGGCCACCCGCGAGATCGGATACGCGACCGTTGGGAACTTCGAAACGCTCGCTACCAACCTGGGCACCTGTGGGGTCTCGGGTACCACCCGCTTGGACCCCGGTGCTAGCTGCACCATCAAGGTCCGCTTCGCGCCCGTTGATGCGACGGTTGGTCTCCGTGAGGGTACTCTCACTGTCTCCGTCCTGGGTCAGTCGGCCGTCGTCGTGAACCTCAAGGGCATCGCCACCAGCCAGATCGTCGTGACCCCGACCAGCAACGCCTTCCCTGCCGTTGCCGTCGGCCAGGTCAGCCCGGCCGTCACCTTCACGGTGACCAACCTCGGTGCAAGCTCCGCCTCCCTTGCGACGCCGGTGACGGCGTTCGCCAATGGCGGGTTCGCTCTGGCGAGCGGCACCTGCAACGCGGGCTCGGCGACGACCATCGCGGCCGGTGCGTCCTGCACCCTCCTCGCCAGCCTCGCCGGCGCGTTCACCACGTCGACGCCCGCCGTCGGCGCTGCTCCCAACGTGGCGAACCAGTACCCGGCTCAGATCGCTGGCAGGGTCACCCTCACGGCTGGTAGCTCAACCCAAAACGTCAGCCTGACCGGCACGGTCACGAACGTTGCGGACATCCTGCCCTTCCAGTTCTCTGGAACGGGTGCCTCTGCCACCTCGATGGTCCTGGGTACCGCGGTCTCGCAGGGCAGCGCTGCAACGCCTTCGGTCACGGTCACGTACCAGAACAAGGGCAAGTGGCCTGCTTCGACCATCACGGCTCAGTGGTGCACGGGTAACTCGTACTCGGCGGCCACCTGCGCGGCCACGGATGCAGAGTTCTCGATCGTGAGCGAGCAGAGCACGTGTCTGAGCGTGTCGCAGCTGGCTCCCGACGCGACCTGCACCATGACGGTTCGCCTGCTGCCGCAGGCTGCGTCTGTGACGCCGAAGTACCTCAACCTGAAGTACAACAACGGTGTTGAGACGAAGGACGTGGTTGCCTTCCGCTTCCTGGGTGCTGGCCGCACCTCCACCACGCCCTACATCTCGCCGGCGAACTACACCTTCTCCGGTACGACCGCTTCGGGCGGCACCAGCGCCTCCACCACCCTGACGTTCAACAATACCTCGGCTGTGCCGGTCACCCCGACGGCTGTCGGGATCTCGGGGCAGTTCTCGCTCACAGGCGGTACCTGCGTAATCAACACGCCGGTGCCGGTGGCAGGTAGCTGCACCTTGGTCGTGGCATTCGCGCCGACCGACGGTGGGACAGATGGAGCGAACGGCACGGTGGGTCGCGTCGGATCAATCACCCTGACGGCCAGCGCAGTCGACTACACCGTTGGTCTGGCTGGTACGATGAAGCGTCCCGCGTACCTCACCATGACGCAGCCCGGGCCCTTGATGCAGCGGACCATCGCTGGACCGTCCAACTTCGTTTACAACGACCTTGGCACCGTGGTCGTCGGCCGCACCTCGCCGGCCTTCAGCTTCGTCGTGACCAACGTCGGCGATGTGGACACTCTGGCCTTGACCGCGGAAGTCCAGGGCACGGCGGCCTCGTCGTTCCTGGCCTCCGGGTGCTCCGGTGCCCTGACGGCTCACTCGAGCTGCACGGTCGCCGTCACTGTCACGCCTCAGGCAGCAGGTTGGGTGGGCTCCTCGGACACCGTTCTACACCTGACCGATGCCCAGGCCACTCCGGTCGAGGTTTACTCGCTGGCTCTCAATGCCATCGGGAACACCAAGGCGCAGCTCTCCCGTTCGCCGGCTACGGAGAACTTCCCTGCGCAGGCGGTGAAGTCGTCGAGCTGCTACACGGCAGTGGCCATCACCAACGGGGCGAGCGCGCTCTACGCGACTACGGAGCCGCTGACCGTGACCGCCAGCTCTGCTGACTACGAGGTCATGGTGAGCACTCCGAGCAATACGGGGACCTGCACCTACACGCCGGTCAACCAGCCCTGCGCGGCCTTCGTCCAGGGTAATGTGAACAACACCACCAACACCGGCCTGCCCGGTGGTTCGAGCTGCGACGTTTGGGTGCGCTTCGTGCCCCAGACGCTGCCCAGCCCGGCGACCATCAGCGGTACTCTCTCCGTTGCGGGTGGCTCCGATGCGGGCACTGTGGTGGTCTCCATGACCGGCACGGTGGTCTCCGCCCTGAGTGGGAGCGT
>JAEXQJ010000070.1 GCA_023438785.1 Pseudomonadota bacterium | reverse complement strand
TGGCGTCCCGCCGAAAACGCTGCGCGTCCGCCCGCGCGCCTCGCCTCGTAGGAGCCTCGCAATCCAGCCCCTACGATTTCAGACCCCGCCGCGATCGGCTGGCGCCGAATCGCGGTCGGTCATTTAGAGTACAATTTCACTCGGATTCGAGAGACAGCTAGCCGGCCATGAGTCAGGACGTAACCCTCTTCGTCGGATGGCAGAACCAGAGTTCGCGCCGCTGGTATGTCGTGGCTCGGCTCGTCAGGTCGAGCGCGACTGACGGTAAGCATGAGTACGCATTCGAGTATGTTCGCGGCGCGGAAGACGCAGCGAGCAGTGGGTTTCGACCGTTCGTCGCGTTTCCGGACCTGCAAGTGGTCGTTCGGAGCCAGATCTTGCTGCCGTTCTTCCGCAACCGCGTGATGCCGAGCAGCCGTCCCGACTACCCGACTTACCTGGCCCAGCTTGGTCTAGAAGCGTCCGCGGAGGAGCTCGCTGTTCTGGCTCGTAGCGGAGGACGGCGTACTACCGAACGGGCGGAGGTCGAGGTTTTCGCTCCGCCAGCGTTGCGCGAGGATGGAACCTACGGGACGCACTTTTTCATCCGCGGATTACGCCACTGCCGTGCGAAGGAGGATGACATCGCTCGCCTACGGCAAGACGAACGCCTGCTCTGCATGCTCGATGTGCAGAATGCCACCAACCCCGCGGCCGTGGTTCTGCGAACCGACCAACAGGTAGTGCTGGGATACGTTCCGGACTACCTGTGCCATGATGTTTCGGCTCTTCTGAAGAACGGCCACGTCGTTCGCGCGAGTATCGCGAAGGTTAACGATGCGAGCGTCCCGATCCAACACCGTATCCTCTGCCGAATGGAACTCGAGCCACCGCCAGGCTACCCGTTTCTGTCCGAGCCCGAGTTCCAGCCACTTCTTCGAAGCCTGTCGCGGGCAGCGTAGCCCTGCTGCGGATCAGGCCATGACGAAGTTTTCCGAACGCAAATGCGTACCGTCGCAAATCAATCGGGACCTCGGTGTCGCAAGATCGACTCCGTCCCTCATTTCGCGAATGAGGAACGAATGAGGAACGGAAGTTGTCCTCTCCTGTCCCTTCCTGACCTCTCCTGTCCCCTCGCGCGCTTCGAAGATCCAGCAAACATGCGGATCTCTTGATCGCCGAATCCAGGCCCGTGGCCCTCATAACCCGAAGGTCGCAAGTTCAAATCTTGCCCCCGCTACAACTTTTCTCAGTACTTAGACGCGAACCTGACCGAAGCAGCGTTCCTCATTCTGAATGAGGAATGAATGAGGGACGAGGGATGGCGCGGTTGATGACCGCTCCTGTCCCCTCCTGACCGCTCCTGTCCCCTCGGGACCTCTCGGATGGGGCGCTCTTCGGGTGTGGTGGGTGATACGTCGAGATCGCACGCCAGCGGGGACGTCGCGAAGGATCGCCCATCGCGTCCTGTGCCATTACTGGATCGACCGAAACGGGCGTGATATTCAGGTGTTGACCGTGGGATCCGACGGGGACCACAGTCGAGACGCGAGGGATTCTGGCACTCTGATGGCCGCGAAGAAGGCAGACCAGAACGGGCCTATGCTCCCATTGCCGTTGCAATTCTTGGCGGCATGGTTGGCAGTGTGGCTGGGACGCGTTCTGCAGCAGCAAGTCGACTACCTGAAGGCCGAGAATCGAGCGCTCAAGGAGAAGCTTGGCGGCCGAAAGCTGGCTCTCCTGACGTTCTCATGGGTGCAGCGGCGGCGACTTGAAGACAGGGTGGAGGATAAGGCCGGAGCAACACAGGAAGATGAAGCTGATGAGGGCGCCGGCGCTGTGGAAGCCGTAGGCGCGGCGGGTGATCGTGCGGATCTTGCCGTTGAGTCCCTCCGTCCTGCCGTTGCTCAGGCCGACGGAGACGATGGCGACGATGCCGTCGAGGTACTTGCGGATGGTGGCGGCCACGCGCTTGAACGGCGCGAGCCTCGATCGCGCCGCCCAGGAGGTCCATTCCTTCAGCTTCTCGCGAGCGACGCCTGGTTGCCGGCGGCCGAGGATGTCAGCGAGCACGGTCTTGAGCAGGTAGCCGCGATACAGGCGTCGGTTGGTCTTCTGCAGGAAGGCCAAGCGCTCGGTCTCGACGGTGGTCAGGTTCCACGGATTCTTCAGCAGCGCCCAGCGGGTGTGCTTGAGCGTGCGGCGGTCGCCCGCTTCCTCCAGGCGTCGGACCTCAGCGCGACGAAGCTCGTCGAGCGCGTTCTGGGCCAGTCGCACGACGTGAAAGCGGTCGAAGACCAACTGGACGTGCGGCGCGCGCGACTCCACCGCCTGCACGTAGGCGGCCGACATGTCGAGCGTAACCGTCCGTAGCCGCGCGGTTCGCTCGGGCCTCAGCTCGTCGAAGAACTGCCCGACGGTGGCTGCGCTCTTGCCCTCGGCCGCCCACACCACGCGCTCCGTGACGTGGTCGACCACGGTGGTCACGTACTTGTGGTGCTTGCGGTACGACAACTCGTCGATCCCGATGTGCTCCAGGCCGTCCAGTTGGCTACCGTCGCGGTGGCGCCGCACGACGCGCTCGACGATGGCACCCACCGTGCGCCACGCCACGCGCATGGTCCGCGCGACGGTGCTCTGGTCGGTGCGCTGGGCGAGATAGGCCACGTGCTCCTCGAAGTCGTGTGTGAAACGCGCGCCAGGAGCGGCCCAGGGCACCATCTCACTGACGACGCCGCAACAACGGCAGTCCACGCGACGCAGCTCGTACCAGATGCTTAGCTGCATGCCCGCCACATCCAGGTGGCGCCACTCACGTCGGCGTCGGTCGTACACACGATGGACCTTCCGGCCGCAACCCGAACACCGCGCCACCTGCGTGGTCGGTGCCACGTCCACTTCGAGGCTGTCCGGCCCGAACCGGCAACCGAGAACGCGAGTGTGCTTCAGGCCGAGGACGGACCGCAGTAAGCTGGTGACGCGCATGGGGGCATGGGGGGCGAGTGACCCTAGACAAGCCGCACGCTACTCCAACCTCCGTGCGCACTTTCTTAACCGCCCAGGCAGGCCCCTTCATGGCCTGCTCTCCGTCGGAGAATCGCCCCCTCCCCGCGATTTCAGCCACCCACGAGAACGTCAGGAGAGCCCGAAAGCTTCTCCTCACCGATGCGGACCGGCGTCGGCTGGCCGTGTTGGGCAAGCAGCTGGGGCGGAAGGCGCTGGCCGAGGTGGCGACGGTCGCCACGCCGGAAACGATCCTGCGGTGGTATCGAGACTTGGTGGCGAAGAAGTACGACGGCAGCCAACGGCGTGGTCCCGGGCGTCCCCGGAAGCGCGGCAGGTCGCTGAGCTGGTGCTCAGGATGGCGAGGGAGAACGAGCGGTGGGGCTACACGCGGATCAGGGGTGCTTTGCAGAATCTCGGCCACGTGATTGGCCGGAATACGATCCGGCGCATTCTGCAGGAGGC
>JAEXQJ010000054.1 GCA_023438785.1 Pseudomonadota bacterium | reverse complement strand
TCGAGCTTGGGGGGGGCGAGCGCCGAGCATTTACGTGCGGCGCACCCGCGAAGCCCGCAGAGGCTGCGCCGTCGATGCCGGCGACCCAAGCGCGTTCCCATCGGAATACAGTACCCACGTGGAAGATGAGAACACCGTGGCACTTGCCGAGGCGGTGCCGACGGCCCACGCGCGCTTGGTCGCCCTCGCCATCGCGGAGCTGGTAACGGCGAGCTGGCAGGAGGCCCAGCCCGAGCGAGAGCGCGGAGATGCGACGCGAATCCGCGCTCTCGCGACCGATTCAAACCAACAACAGGGGCAGCGTCTCTACTTCATATCGCGGTAATGCCTGGCCGCAGCCAGATCCCTGCGCAGCTCCTCTGCGTTGCGACGGGGGCCGTACCCTGGGGTGTCGCGCTGGATTCGCCAGCCTTCCCGCAACGGGCCTGCATCCACCACGTCGAAGCCGAAACGATCGAGCAGATCCCGGACCACGGTCTTTGCCCCTGCGTCGTCGCCCGCGATGACGAGTGCGCGCCGGTTCTCACTGCCCATGGGCTGACCATGTAAGGTCAGCTCAGCCGCGTAGATGTGGTTGAAGGCTTTGACGACCCTGGACTTGGGCAGGTGCGCCTGGAGTAGCTCGGAGGTCGTCGTCGACTCGTTGTCGAGCTCGGCGATATGGCCATCCCGTTGTGGGTAATAGTTGTTCGTGTCGATGACGATCTTGCCGGCCAGGGGCTCCACCGGCACCGTTCGGTAGGCCTTGAGCGGGATGGTCACCACGACGAGGTCCCCCGCTTGCGCCGCCCCGGCGGGCGTGGATGCCCGCGCCCTCGGCCCCAACTCCCGAACCAGATCCGCCAAGGTCTCCGGACCCCTTGAGTTGCTGATGACCACATCGTAGCCGTTCGCTACCGCGAGCCGCGCCACCTGACTGCCGATGTGTCCCGCTCCGATGATACCGATGGTTGCCATGCAGTAAGCATGCGGCCATTCGCGTTGCGCGCAACGCCAGCTGGCCAGTGGATCCCCTCCCTGGTCCCACCAGCCCTCCGTAGCCCGCAATCGCCTGTGGTGAGGTGTCGCCGCAGCTTTTTCGAGGGGGCTAAGGCGCCATGGATTCGTCCCCTAGGTCGGCCACCGAGCGAATCTGCCAAGGGTCGGGGCTCCACTCGGCCTTACTACAGGTCGAGCCAACGATCTCCAGGCAGCGGGGTAGGGAGATGCTGGCAGGACCGGTCAGGCCTTCTGCACGCAGGCGGGCTTTCACTTTCGCATCGGTGGTGGCCGCGCCCAGGGCCGTTTCCGCCTGGGTCAAGACGGTTCCCGCATCCACCATCAGGAGGTCCTCGTTGTCGAACACCAGGCCTTCGAGCTGGGGAACGGGATCGTGCTTGCCCAGGGCCTCCAGCACCAAGCGCGTGTGGAGGCGCTCGTGCCGATCCACGGTCCGCACCAGCAAGTCGAACTCCGCCTTGTGACCGCGCTTCTCGGTCTCGTCGGCGATGGAGTGCTTCAGCCCCCAAGGCCTGCTCACTGGCGCCAACCACAGATTGCGGAACAGGCGGCGCGCGAACTTCATGTCGGCGCTGCCGACGTAAAACCAGTCGTGGAAGGGTCCGCCTTCGTCGCGAACGCGCTTTGTGGCTATGGCTTGGCGGGGCTCGGGACCCGGGTGCAGCAGGTGGCCTGAGGAGCATTTGGCGATCGCACAGCGGTTCTTGCCCATGTGCCGTCCGCCGCCGTGACCCATGGCCAGCGGGCCCATCTCCTCGTAGAGCACGGGCGTGTCCTCAGGTGTGGGGTCCTCCACTCTGGTGCGCCAATCGTGACCATTGCTGTCGCGCGCTCGTGGCACCACGGCGAGCGGGATCGTGCGCCGGGCGATCTGGGTGCCGTCGCTGACCTCCAGCGTGGCGCGCACCGGGCACAGGAGCGTGACCTCGACGCGACTGCCGGACTTGGTACGCTGGGCGTCGAGCTGCGGACGCTGTTCGACGAGGGACTCCGGATCGGCCACCGCAGGGAGCGGACAGCGCAAGCCGCAGAACCGCCAGGTGTACGACTTAATGCTCTTCGACGGCGTAGAACGAGAGCCGTCCAGTGACACGCGGCCGCCGCGCTCGATGGCCTTGGCCGAAGCCTGCGGCTTGGCCTGCAGTCGGTCGGGGCGGGAAATGCGGTAGCGGATGCCGTTGACCGTGCCCGTGGCGTCGGTCCACACCTCGCCGCCCTTCAGTTCACCGGGGGTGAGGTCAGGCCGGCAGTCGTCCTCGGGCTCCGTACGGCCAGTCCGGTCCTGGTCCTCGACCTCGTAAGCAAAGCCCTGGACCAGCTTGCGAATGGTCTCCTCGGCGGGAATGGGCTGGCCCACGGCGTGGCCAGACATCTTGCGTTTGCCGCCGGGACCGGCCTTTTCTTCCATGTTCATGAGGCGGCCGCCGTCCACCTGCCAACTCGTCTTGCCGCGGACCTCCGCCTCGTGGCTGGTGTCCAAGCGGAAGGTATAGCGTTCCGAATCACCCGAGCCAGTGCGCACTAGGGTGATCTTGGTCTTCTTGTCCAGCGCGCGTGTGCCCTGGCCCTGCAAGTCGTCAACGATGGCGTGCCCGCCCTTCACGATGCGGCTCTTCGAGCCGTTGTTGTACGTGACGGTGCCACGATCGAAGGCCCAGCTCCCATCAGGCTGGCGCCGCAACACGGCCTGCACGCGTGCGATGTACCAGGTGTGTAGCGGAAGCCGGGAAACCAGGTGCACCGGTACGCCCGCCGTCATGAAGCGGGCCAGGTCGGCCGTGCCACGCGGGGGCGGGCCGGCCAGCAGTTTATCGAGGTTGTTGAGCATGTTCATGCCGCTGGCCACGGCCATGCCTCCCCCGGCGGCCCCGCCCAGCATGCTGGTGGCCATGCCCTCAGGACAGGCCACGCTGCCCATCTTGACCACGATGGCGTCGACCTCCAGTTCGTCCCCATCGTCGGCCTGCACGCGCCCGGTGGCGCACGGAATCAGCATGAGGCTCAGTGCCAGGACCAGAGCGCGCCTCATGGCGTCTTCTCCTCGGGAGCGGCGAAGACTTGGAGGAAGACCTCCAGGTCGCCATCTTGAAACGCGGGCAGCACATCCACGCGCACCACCTTCTTTTCCTTGCGCCACATGCGGAAGGGCAGCTCGTCCACCGGATCCACGGCGATGAAGCCGTCGCGGCGGGCCCAGTCGTCGTAGAACGACCACAGCGTGGCAGGCGTGGCCTCCATGTGGAACCACGCCGTAGCTCCCGCATCCACCACCGAGACCACGGTGTCTTCGGCAGCGAATGGCAAGGGCACGTCCCGGGGAAAGGCGCTGCGTTTGTAGGACGACGGCGTACCCGCGAAGAGCAGCGATTCGCTGCGCGCGGGCCGGCGGCTATGGTCGCGGCCCAGCGGCTGGCTGTCTCCCGGTGCGGAGGTGAGCAGCAGGGCGGTTGCTGCAGCCAGCGTGGTGGCGATTCGGATCGAAGGGCGAGGTCTCATGGGCCGCGCATGGTAGCAGCCGTGTCCCGCCCGCGCGGAATTCTAGAGGCCCTGGCGCGATTACGATCTTCCCAACCCCGGCAGCAGGAGAACTGCGACCCGAACGCCTATTGCCCGGGCCACACGTAGTGACCCGGGTAGCTGCGGGCGTTGGCGGAGCCGTCGGTGAGCACACGCAACGGTCAGCGACGCCGACGCCGCAGCAGCGCCAAAGCCAGGCCCAGTCCAACCAGCAGGCGGGCACTCACCGAGGTGGTCGCGTCGGTCATGGAGCAGCCAGCCACGGCGGCGCTTGGACGAGGCGTGCTGTTCACGTCGCGCGAATCAATTTGGGCGGCGTCAGGAGCGACGGGCAGAGCGGCCGCATCCAACGCCGGCGGAGCGCCGCCGTCGCGGGACGAAGGCGCGTCGAGCGCCGAGCCCGCGTCAGCGATTACGGCGGGCGCCCCCGCATCGGGCGATGCGGGATCACAAGTGGTCGCGGGCGTGGCGCCGGCGCGGAAGACGTCGAGCAACTGCTGCCGCGCCTCGAAGAAGGCTTCTCCTTTTCCGACGAACGGATCGCCGGCGCGGGCGCGAGAAAAGGGCGCGGGCAGCAGGTCATCGCCGATCTGACGAGCGCGCGTTTGATCCACGGCACGCGCCAGTTGGAAATAGCCCGCATCCTGAATCCCGCGCCGTAGGTTCTTGAGACGAATGGAGGGCAGGACCGCCGCTACGCCCAGCGAGTGCTCCCCGAAGCCATCCACCTGCCGCCCCGGATACACCAACACGCCGTCGCCGTTGGCGCTGTCGCCATAATCGTTGTGGAAGGTCTCGGGCTGCACGAAGGGGTCATACGCACCGTGACCGCCCCGGTTGTTGTCGTACCAGAACGTGCTCTCCCAGTAGAACCAACGACCGATGTCGTAGAGGGCGCCCAGCCAGCCGTTGGCACGAATCGACACGGCTTCCGCGTCGGTGAGGAAGGTGCCCGTCTGGGGCATGGACCCGTTATAGATCCACACCGTCTTGCCCGCGGCGCTGGCACTGGCGGCGCGCGTCGGATCGTACATGGCGGCCCAGACTATGGGGATGTCCACCACCTGGCCAGTCGGATCCTGGCTGCACGTCCAGGCCACGCGCACCTTCTGGGCGTTAGCGTTGGACGACTGGCGCAGCAGGTCGACCCACTGGCGGCCGTAGCTCGACGAACAATCCTCGTCGATGGCATAGACGAACACGTCCGTCGAGGCGAGCACGCCGGCCTGAGCCAGATCGTCGGCGATGGCCTCCACCTGGGCCGCCTTGGCCGCGGTGGGGGCACCGTAGGAGCCGTACGTCCCCAACGCCAGGACATCGTCGCCCAGCCCTTCGCCTGGCCCATCGTAGCCTTGCGCCGATCGATACAGCGATCCGTCCAACGCCTGGTGCAGCGGACGCACGTCGCTCACCGACAGGGCGCTCGGCAAGGGCGAAAGAGAATGGCGATGGAAGAGCTGCCAAAGTTGGCGCTCGGCAGCGTCGCCGCCGTTCATGCGGCGGTCCAGCTCTTCGCGCGAGTAGTAGAACATGGTGCGCAGGCTGCGATAGGGCAACCGCTGTCCGACGACCTGGAGCTCGACGGGCAGCTCGGCGAGTGATTGTCCCGCCCCTGTGACGTGGACCGTGCCGCGATAGAGACCGGGCTCCTGGTCGGCCGGTACGCTCACGTCGATCCACACGAGGCCGTTCTGGCGAGCGGGGACGTGCAGCGGATAGGGCCGCCAGGCGGGGGCCCACTCGACGGGAATGAGCGCATCGGGCACGAGACCGATGAAGCTGCCGGCGGGCGGGGCCGAGCCGGCTGACCAACCCAGCGACGCGCCGGCACGATCGTCGGTGCGCGACGGCTGTGTGATGGAGAACATGTGCTCCACGAAGCGCTCAATGCGGCGGCCGAGCGGGCGCGCCGGGTCGGTCGCGCCCGCCTGGTTGCGCAGCACGGCCCCGCAGGGACCGGCCAGCGAATCCAGGTCTACCGTCACGGCCGGCAGGTCCTGCTCGTCGGCGGTGATGACCACCTGAAAGGCAACCACCTCGTCCTGCAGGGCCACGAGCCGGATGGGCTGTCCAGGTCGATACACGGCGTTGCCTTCCCCATTGGCCAGAGCACCAGGAGGAGCGTCGCCCAGGATCTTCTCGCCATCATCGACGGCCCACACCTGCGGCGCGGCCCAAGCCCGCGCAGTCCAGGACACCAAAACACCGCACAGAGCCGCGATCGCCATTCGCCTTCGCATGCCCCGAGCAAGTGCAGACTCTGCGGGAGACTGTCAATCCGCGCTCTGTCGCAGATGCGCGGCAGAGCTGAGGCACGCGGCTTCGCGCCCCGAGATCCGCGTGAGGTCGAGAGGCGTCGTGGCCCAGCCGATCACGGTCAGAACCGGGATCGCAAAAACTTCATGTCGACGTCGGGCCGCGTGATGCATTGGCTTCTGCGCGGATGAACATAGCTAGGACGAGTCACGTCATGCGTACGGTCGCTCGCCGCTCGAGTCCGTAAGGGGGATGCGGATCGTGAAGGTGGTTCCCTTCCCGACTTCGCTGGTGAAGGTCAACCTACCCCCGTGCTTGCCGTCGACAATCGACCTCGCAAGAGCAAGGCCTTGACCGCTTCCCCGCCCCACCTCTTTGGTCGTAAAAAACGGCTCGAAGATGCGATCGCGAATCTTCTCGGGAATGCCGGAGCCGGTGTCTTCGACGTCGATGCGTGCGTAGCCGTCTTCCCGTCTGGTCCGAATGCGGATCGTCCCCTTCGCATCCGTGCCTTTGACCACGTCGGCGACGGCGTGCGTGGCGTTGATGATCAGGTTGAGGAACACCTGATTCATCTCGCCCACGCGACAAGGCACGCTTGGCAGATCACCGAAATCGGTTTCGACCTCGGCGACGTGTTTGTATTCGTTGCGGGCCACGGTCAGCGTCGCCGCGATTGCGTGATTGATGTCCGCCGGGACCTTCTCGCCGCGATCGGCATAGGCGAACTCCTTCATCGCTCGCACGATCGACGAGATCTGCGCCATGCCCTCGTGGGCCATCTTCAGCGCGGATGGGACGTTCTCTCGGATGAAGGCAAGATCGGCCGCCTGCTCGGCGCTCTCGATGGTTTGGCCGATCGTTTGGTTGCCCGACGCCGGAATCAGGATTTGCAGCGCCTGACGATACTCGGACATCAGCGTCTCCAAATCCTGAAAGCTCTGCTTCAGGAACTCGACGTTGTCGGAGACGAACTGGGCAGGCGTATTGATCTCATGGGCGATTCCGGCGGCCAATTGCCCCACGGCCTGCAGCTTTTGGGCGTGCCTAAGCTCGGTCTCCAGCTGCCTTCGCTCGGACAGGTCAATGAAGGCGAGGATGTGGATCAGCTCGCCGCCCATCTCAAGTGGGGTGGCAGAGAGGAAGATGGGCACGGAGACGCCTGCACCATCGATGGCGACTGTCTCTTGCACGCCTTTCTGCCAGTCGCCCAACGACGAGGCGACGAAATCAGCCCAATCGCGGCCGACCAGATTGGGGGTTCTGAGGATCCTCGCCGCCACTTCGTTGGCCAGCCGGATCTTCCGGTCCTTGCCGATGGTGACGAGTGCGAAGGGAACACCGTCGACGATCCGGCTCACGGTTTCCAGAGAAGACCGCAACGCCAGCTCGGCGGCATTCTGCGCCGAAACGACACCGCGCCCGAACCAGGTCGACAGCAACAGGGCCAGCAAACAAGAAGCCAGGAGCGTCCCTGCGATGATCCATCGGATGCGACTCAGCGGTTCGAACAGCTCATCCTGGTACGCGCTGTTGACGAGAATCCAATCGAACTCGGGGATGTGTCGGTAAGCAGCGATCTTGCTTCTGGCCTTGGTTTCGCCGGGATTCTGCAACGAGTACGACAGCGTGCCGTTCTTGCGCGCGATGATCTCCTTCACGAACGCGCGGCCGCTTTCATCCTTCAGCGACAGCAGGTTCCGTCCCTCTAGAGTCGGGTGGACGATGGCGTTCCCGCTCGTGTCGAGCAGCAGCAGGTAGCCGGTCTTGCCGATCTTGATCGACGATAGGTCGGCACGAAAATCATCGGGTTGGACGAGCCCCTTGAATTCTTCGCGGTAGGAGGAGGCGGAGATGATCCAATCCCAGGGCTCGAAATAGGTCTGATACAGGGCCTTGGGCCGCCAATCGGCGTCGCCCGGGTTCTTCCAGAGGTATTCGATGTAGCCGCTCTTGCGGCTGATTTGCTGCTGGCTAAGTGGGTACCAGCTCATGTCGCGACCCACCAATTCCCGTTTCGGGTGGACGCAGAGGACGCCATGAGAATCGATGCAGTAGATGTAGCCCGACTTTCCAATGCGCTGGGCCAACAGCGCCTCCCGCGCCCGGTCGCGAGCCTCCTTTTCGGTCAACTGGCCGGCCCGGTACCGGTCGTAGAAATGGGCCACCAGATCTCGACTCGCCTCCACACGGGCTCGAAGAAGGCTGACGATGGCGTGGTGGCTCGCTTGGTTGACCATGCTCGTGCCGACCTCGACCACGTGGGTCAGCTCGCTCAGCGCCATCTTCCTGATCAGCCGATCCACCCCGAGGTACACGAATCCGCCACTGCCGAGGATGCTGAACAGAGCAATCAGCAACGCACCTCCGGTAATACGCCGTTTCAGTGAATTCCTGGCTCGCACGGAGGCCACCCTTTACTCTCTTCTGAGTTCGGCAGCTCGGACGATTGAGCTTAGGCAGAACCATTAGCTTGTCGGTCTCAGTGGGGCACCAAGTCGTGGTGAATGGTTGCTGATCGGCTAGCATGGCGGCGATGCCGGCCGAGGTTGCGTTCCGACTCTCTTTGGCGCACGGGCGCTGTGTGGGCGTGCGTATTCCTGCCGAGTTGGACGACGCGCACTTGCAGGGGTTGTGCGCCGAGGAGCGTGCGTTTCTGGCCGGTTTGGCCTTGGCGCGGCGGCCGAGTTGGCTCGGTGGGCGGGTGGCGCTGCATCTGGCGCTGGCGGATGCGGGGCTGCACGCGGGAGCCATCCTGGTGGGCAGACGCGGAGCGCCAGATTTGCCTGCCGCAGTGGTCGGATCGATCAGCCACAAACGCACCCTGGCCGTGGGCCTGGCCGATGCGCGAGACGGTGAGGGCGGCTTGGGGGTGGATCTCGAGGTCGCGCTGCCCGTATGCGCCACCGAGGAAGCGGCACGCGCCGAAATGCACCCCGACATCCGCAAGCGCGTGCTCACGCCTGACGAGCTGACCGCGGTGGCCGCGCTGCCCTTGGTCGAGCAACGCCGCCGCGTCGTCCTGCACTTCTCGCTCAAGGAAGCCCTGTACAAGGCCATCAACGCCATGCTGAGCCGCTATGTCTCGTTCCATGAGGCCAGCGTCCATCCGCGCCCCGACGGCACGGCGCACGTCGAGTTGGCCCTGCAGAATTGCTCGACCCGCTGGTACACCGACGCGCGCTGGATGGAGATAGAGGGCCACTTCCTCACGAGCGTGAAGGTCCGCCCGCTGCCCTGACCTGCAAGGCGTGCGCGTGTGCCGGCAGGCGATGGGCTGCTAGCTTTCTACATATGCGGCACGGGCGGGATCACGAGGAGCGAGAGCAGAAGGTCGGGTCGCGAACCAAGACGGGGCCGCGTAGCACGACGAGGTCGGGTCTG
>JAEXQJ010000026.1 GCA_023438785.1 Pseudomonadota bacterium | reverse complement strand
ACCATCGTCAAGCGATTCCTGGAGCAGACCCTGACGCCCCGGACCGAAGGCGGCAGCGGGCGGGCCGCCTGCGCGGCCACGACCCTCATCGTGTTCTCGAATGACCTGGACAAGGCCCTGGCCAGCTTCGTCATCGCCAACGGTGCGGCGGCTTCCGGCAAGAAGGTCACCATGTTCTTTACCTTCTGGGGCCTCTCGGTCATCAAGCGCGCCCAGCCGGTCAAGGTGCGCAAGGATCTGATGGGCCGGATGTTCGGATGGCTGCTGCCTCAAAGCTCGAAGAAGCTGGCGCTGTCGAAGATGAACTTCGCGGGCATGGGCCCGGGCATGATGCGCGGGCGGATGAAGAGCAAGAGGATCGACTCGCTGGAGACCATGATAGAGACCGCGCTGCGCGCCGGGGTCAAGTTGACCGCCTGCCAGATGTCCATGGACATCATGGGCGTCTCCAAGGAGGAGCTGATCGACGGTGTCGAGCTCGGCGGTGTGGCGTCCTACCTGGATGCCGCCAGCTCGGCGGGCGTGAACCTCTTCATCTAGATGAGCGCCACCGTGGTGTGGAATGGAGGCATGGCTACGAGCCCTTCCAGAAGCGCACGCGGCCCGTGTCACTGTGGATGAAGTGCGAATGGGGGTAGAAGCCCACTCCACCGACGCGCAGCGAGCGCACGAAGTCCCTCAGGCTCTGGATGGGCACGCCACGCACACGGAAGTCGATCGCCGTGCCCTGGAGATGCTGGCTTTCGCGCGCCACCTGGTGGCCTTTCTTGCGCAAGATCAGGTTGTACTTGGGTGAGCGGTATCCCGAGATGATGTCGATACGCTGGGCGCGGAAACGCAGCGCGGCCGCCACCAGCACGCCGCGCAGCTTGGGATCCATCTCTTTGACCTGGTTGGTGTAATGGTCGCGCAGGAAAACCCGGAACTGCTCGATGGTCGCCAGACCGGGCAGAAGCGGCAGCAGCTCGCGCGTCCACTGGTTGTGGAGCGTGACCAGCGGTTCGATGCGCGTGCCCACCGCCGGTCGTGAAGCGGCGAGCACCTCCTCGGCCTGCTCGGTGGGCCGGCGTGGGCGCGGCCGGGAGCTGGGGCGGCCCGGACGAAGCGCCTGCAGTTGCGCGTCGCTGACCCGCACATCAGGGCGCACCGCCTTTTCGCGCAGCCAAACCTCTTTCTTGTTCTTCTCGCGCAAGGGCGGCACCAGGTGAGGCGCCCGTTCGTCCTGGATGGAGACCAGCGGCTCAGCCAGGCCCGCCTCGGCGCCGGTGTCCGGCACGCCCAGAGCGGCGGGTGGAACCAGAGTGCCAAGAACAAACGCGGTCAACAGCACGCCCCCAATTTAACACCAGCGACTCCGCCCGCCTCCGTGGGCGCTCGCATTCTGTCACCCGTGTGCCGCGGAGTGGACGGGGGCCGGGTTATCGGACAGGATGACGCGGCAACTACCCCCGACGGAGACCGCACATGTTCAAGATCCAGACGCTGAACAAGATCGCCACGATCGGACTCGAAGGCTTCTCTCGTGATTCCTACGAGATCGCCTCTGAGATCCTGAACCCCGACGCGGTCCTGGTGCGCAGCGCGGACATGCTGGACATGGAGATACCCGCGTCGGTCAAGGCCATCGGTCGCGCCGGCGCCGGCGTGAACAACATCCCCGTGGACAAGTGTTCCAAGCGCGGCATCGTGGTCTTCAACACGCCGGGCGCCAACGCCAACGGCGTCAAGGAACTGGTCATCGTCAGCCTCCTGCTCTCGTCGCGCAAGATCGTGCAGGGCATCGAGTGGGCCAAGACCCTTCAGGGCAAGGGCAAGGAGGTGGGGCCGCTCATCGAGAAGGGCAAGAACAACTTCGTGGGGCCCGAGATCAAGGGCAAGAAGCTGGGTGTGATCGGCCTGGGCGCCATCGGCGTGGTGGTGGCCAACGATGCGCTGGCCCTGGGCATGGACGTCATCGGGTACGATCCCGCCATCTCCATCGAGGCGGCGTGGCGGCTCTCGCACAACGTGAGACGCGCCACCAGCCTGGACATGCTGCTCAGCCAGTCGGATTACGTCTCGCTGCACGTGCCGCTCATCGAGGCCACCAAGGGCATGCTCAACCGCGACAAGCTCGCCCTGATGAAGAAGGGCGTGCGCATCATCAACCTGGCGCGCGGTGGCCTGGTCAAGGACGAGGACATGAAGGCGGCGCTGGCCTCCGGTCAGGTGTCCTGCTACGTGACCGACTTCCCCACGGACGATCTGTTGTCCTCGCCCAACGTCATCGCCCTTCCCCACCTCGGCGCCTCCACGCCGGAGGCCGAGGACAACTGCGCCATCATGGCGGTGAACCAGGTGCGCGACTATCTGGAGTTCGGCACCGTGAAGAACGCGGTCAACTTCCCCACCTGCGAGATGCCGTACCTGGGACGCGCGCGCATCGTGGTCGCCAACCGCAACGTGCCCGCCATGGTCGGCCAGATCACCACCGTGCTGGCCAACGAGAAGATCAACATCGCCGACATGATGAACAAGAGCGCCGGCGACCTGGCCTACAACATCATCGACATCGACGGTGAAGTGGCGGAGGCGCAGGTTGAGAAGCTGCGCAAGATCGAAGGCGTCATCATGGCGCGCCTCATTCCCAAGGCCGCGTAGAGAGGATCTCGCGGACACACTCGCCGCGGGCTACACGGGATACACTGGGGCGATGAAGCGGAAGGCTGCACGGGAGCTGCTGGCCGTGACGGTGGCCCTAGCGGTGGGGCAGGGGTGCCGGTGTTCCGCGCGGACCGAGGCCGAGGTGCAGGTGCCGGTCGCGCCTGCCAGCTCGACGCCGCGTGCGCCGGTGCCGCCACCCCCGGTGCGCCCCGTGCGCATCGCGGCGACCGCGGAGCCGACCCAGGCCGGGGCGGACGAGACGTGGGCGCGCATTGCGGCCACGTGGCAGTCGGCGCGCGCCCAGCGGGCGCCGCCCCCCCCAGGCGT
>JAEXQJ010000402.1 GCA_023438785.1 Pseudomonadota bacterium | reverse complement strand
ATCTATGACCCCGCTTCGCCTCCCAAGGTGCTGACCCTGTCAGGCAACCTGGGTGCCCATGACCCCGCGGTCATCCAATCCGGCGGGACCTATTACCTGTTCGCGACGGGGCTCGCGGCCAAAACATCGAGCAACCTGACCACCTGGGCCGCCGCCGGACGGCCTTTTGCCGCCCCGTCGTGGTTGACGGCAGCGGTGCCGGGTGTGACCGACCTGTGGGCTCCGGACATCTCCTTCTTCGGCGGCAAGTACCACCTGTACTACTCGGGGTCCACGTTCGGGTCGAACAAGTCGTGCATCGGACACGCGACCCGCGATTCCATGACCTCGGGAGCCTGGATTGACCAGGGCTCTGCCACCATCTGTTCGAACGTCGGAACCAGCGACAACTGGAACGCCATCGATCCCAACGTCATTCTGGACACGGCCGGCACGCCCTGGCTGGCATTCGGCAGCTTCTGGAGCGGGCTCAAGATCGTCCAGTTGGATGGCGCCGGGAAGCGGGTGGACAGCACCGTCACATCCATTGCGGCCAGGCCCAACTCAGGCGGCGCGCTGGAGGCTGCCTTCATCGTTCGTCGGTGCGGCTACTACTACTTGTTCATGTCCTGGGACACCTGTTGCAAGGGCGCGAACAGCACCTACAACATTCGGGTCGTGCGCTCGGCCAAGGTCACGGGCCCCTACACCGACAAGGCAGGCACGGCGGCCCTACAAGGCGGCGGAACCCTGGTGAGTGCCGGCAATTCGACCTGGGCAGGGCCCGGTCATGAGGCCGTTCTGTTCGTGGGGCAAAGCGCCTATCTCGTCTATCACGCCTACGCCAAGAGCGACGGCGCCTCCACTTTGCGAATCGCCGACTTGGTCTGGGACTCGGGGGGATGGCCTGTGCCCGTGGGGCCGTAGCACGCGTTAGCGAGCCAACTCGTCAGCAACGCTCTGATAGCGAGCGTTGAGGTAGCCCTTGATCGCGTCCGCCGAGGCCTCGAGCTGTTGCTGGTCCGAGGATGAAGCCTCGTCATGAATGTACGCGGCGAGCTCGTCCACGCGTTGCTGCAGCCGGTTGGGGAGGAAGATGGTCTCCATGGCCTGCCGGTAGAGGGCCACATAGGTGTCCCGGTGCTCCTGCAGGCCCATCATCCTGTCGGTCAGGGGCCTGCCCGTCGGCTCCTGGGCGCTCATGGGCTGATAGTCCCCGCTCGGCATGTTGAAGAAGATCGGGCAGTGAATTCCCATCTGATTGAACCCCTCGTCGATCAGGGGATCCTTGTCCGCGAGGACCTCGTTCATATCCCAGGGGATGTGAACCATCTTGTGCGCCCGGCGGTCTTGGTAGAGCCAGAAGTTCTTCGGTCGGACGGGATGGGCGTCCCAATGGGAGATGAAGTTCGCGACCACCAGGTACCTGATGAAGCCGTCCACGTCGAAGTTGTTGGCGAGCCATTGCGGCAGCTCGCCGTCGGTCACGCCGTTGAGGCCGTCAAGGAAGGCGAACAAAGAAGCGTAGTCAATCGGGACAGTGTCCTTGTTGGTCTTTTTGTTGTAGCGCTGGCTCAGCATCGGATCCTGCGGATCGACCGCCTCCAGGCTGGCGTAGATCTTCACGGGGTCGCCCGGCGTGTAGTTGGCCGCCTTGTAGAGGTCGCCCGTCGAATCACCGAACTTCTCCGCCAGCCAGTCGGCGTTGTCGGGGTCTTCGTATTGCAGGTAGACCCCCTGATACACGCCGTTCAGGGACACAATCACGTGCTCGGCAGAGGACACCTTCACCCCGTTCGCATCCATCAGCTCGAGCGCTAACCTTTGCTTGAGGTCGGGCTCGTAGTTGAAGTTCCACTCCCTGCGGTGTCGGTAGGGCTGCGCCTTCTTGAACTTCACCTTCCAGTTGCGAAGCCCGAGAGCATGGACGTCCAGCAGCGTCCAAGCCCCTCTGTAGTTCACGTCCACACCGGGGTAGGAAACGCCGTCAATCACCACGTCGCCGATCTCGTCCGGCGCGTGAAATGGATTGGCGTCGAGACGTGCCAGCGCCTCGGCGGCAATCACGATATTTACCTGGGGCACACGTCTCGACGAGGTGGCGGCCCTCGCATCGAGGGTGGAGCCGCCGCTTCCCGATTGGCAGGCGATGGCCACCGTGCCGGCGGCCACGGCGACAAAGAGCTGCCAGAGGCGCGGGCGCGCCAGGCCCGCCGGGAGAGCTCTCCAGATTCGGTGTGAATCTTCGCGATTAGCTTGTGGTCTGGGCACGGCAAATTCTCCCTATCTCTGTCCTCTGCCCATGTCTTCGGCATCATGCGCCGCCCTTCGGCGGTATTCCACCGCTCCATCGCGTTCAGGCGTCGCCTCGCAAGGGGGGGGAAGGCGACGCTCCGCCAGGCCCGTTCGCCAGATGAGACATTTCGCGCCGTCCGTGTAGACTGCGGCCCATCATGCCCAGCGCCGAGGCGATTCGTGTGGCTCGTTCATTGGCACTCCTTTGCCCTGCCTTGCTCGCCATCGCAGCCTGTGGCGGGGGGGAAAACGGCAAGGCGGAGACGGCGGGCACGCCCGACGCCGGAGGGGGCGACGTCACCGCGGGCGGCAAGGCAACCATCGGCGGCAAGGTGTTCGATGAGAACGTGGTTCAGTCGTACTACCTGACCTTCTCGGATGAGGAGTACGCGAAGCTGATGGACATGTCGACGCTCCTCGTGAGCCCGTACTCGGTCAACGAGGATCGCTATGTGACGGCCTCGCTTCGTGTCGGCGACAAGGAGTTCCCTTCGATCGGAGTCAGATTCAAGGGACAGTTCTCCGTCTGGGGATGCGTGGACATGGCCACCGGGACGCGCAAGGTGCGGGTTGAACCGGCTTTCCGCGATATCGATGTCTGCCAACGCTTTTCGCTGAAGCTCGACCTCGACAGATTCGACGACCGCGCGCGCTTGGACGGCTTGAAGAAGCTGAACCTGCACGCCATGGCGGCCGATCCGAGCAAGATGCGCGAACGGCTTGGTTATGCGCTGTATCGGGAGATGGACATTCTGGCCCCGCGGGCGGTGCACGCGCGCGTGTACATCAACGGCCAGTACCACGGCCTCTTTGCCGCAGTGGAGGAGGTCGACGGTAGGTTCACGGCCAGCCACTTCCCGAGCTCTGGCGATGGCAACCTCTACAAGGAGATCTGGCCCGCGGAGCACATCACCGAGTCCGATGCCGTGGCCGCCCTGCGCACCAACGACGAGCCCGATGTGGCGGACGTCTCGGATTTCTTGGCGTTCAAGGATGCGGTGGGCGCCTCCACCGAGGCTGACTTCGCGACCAAGGTGGCCCCGCACATCGATTTCGATTACCTGGCCCGCTTCATCGTCGTCAATCGAGCCATCAACGACTTCGACGGCATCGTGTCGTTCTACTTCGGCTGGGGAGCGCCCCCCGCCAACCACAACTTGTTCTGGTACCACGATACGGAGAGCGGACAATTCATGCTCATCCCCTGGGATCTCGACAAGGCCTTCTGGTACCCGGAACCGAACTTCTGGTCTGACAACGCCCCCAACGGCCTGAACATCGCTCCGAACTGGAACGTGATCACCAAGAGCTGTGACGGCTACACCGTGTGGTTCGACAACCTGGACCAGCCGTATCAGGTGATGGCGATCGACTGCGATCCGTTCCTGCGGCTTCTGCGAGGAGAGATCTACGACCGCCAGAAGGCCATAACCGACGCGTTCATCTCGGGGGCGTTCTCCGAAAAGAGCGTGAAGGCAAAGCTCGACGCCTGGCAAGGGCAGATCGCGGACGCGATCGAGGATGACCCGCTGGTCGACAGCTCACACTGGAAGGATTCGGTTTCCGCGTTGCTCGCCGACCTGCCGAAGTTCCAGGAGAACGTGCGCCTGATGATGAGCGGCCTGATCACGGAGTAGCGAGGAGCGGCGCCCATCGCGAATGGGAGGATCCGGAGGATCTTGGACCGTGCGGGGAGGGGGACGTGAACTCGCCGTCAGCCTGGGTTCGGAGCTTGAGTCGGGTCGCGTGAAACGAGGTCGGCACGAGGGTTTCATGCCCGCGGAAGCGTTCGACCACCAGCCGCAAGGCCGCGCTTTGAAGCCGCCCCAGGAGACTCGTCCACGCGAAAGAAGCCGTGGGAAGCAGCAGCCTGGGGCGCCTGCATCCGGCCTCTGTAGGTGGGCCGGCGCCTGATCCGCTACACGGAGATCTGGCGGTCCGGTCCGTGCGTGCGACGCGCGCGGCTTGACGCAGACGCTTTAGCGGATAGCCTCTTCCTCCGGATGTGGACCTCAAGAGCGACCCTCCGTCGCTGCGGCGGGCTGGGGGTGATGCTGTTGTGCCTGCTCGGGTGCGCCGACAAGTCCTGCCCTTCGTCCTTGCACGATGACGGCACCGGGGTGTGCGTCTCTCAGGAGCAGGGGTGTGCTTCGAGTTATCACGATGGCGGAGGCGGGGCTTGCGTGCCGCTGTCGAAGTGTTCGTCCGGTTATCACGACGGCGGAATAGGAACCTGCCTGCCCTTGGGGATCTGTTCGCCCTTCTTCATGGACGACGGCGCCGGACGCTGCGTTCTGCCCAGCGCCGGCTGCGCTGTCGGATACCACGATGGCGGCGCCGGGATCTGCGTGGCTTCCGCAGTCTGCTCGCCGGGGTTTCACAACGGGGGTGCCCACATCTGCGTCAGCAAGGACCAATCGTGCGCATCGGGTTTTCACCCTGGCGGTGCTGGCGAGTGCCTCCCGCTCGGCTTCTGCGCCTCGGGCTACCACGACGGCGGGTCTGGCTCCTGTGTGAAGGACGGGCAGTGCTTTCCTGGATTCCACGACGACGGCAACAACGTCTGCGTCCGGGTGGGCTGCGCCATTGGGCACCACGACGGGGGGGACGGCGCGTGTGCAGACCTCGGCACCTGTTCTGAGGCGTTCGTTCTCGACGCCGCTGGGGAGTGCTCGATCTCGTTGTCTGGGTTCACTTGGCGCCAGGCTGCCGCTCTCTCGTGGCCCTCGATACACGGCCTCGCCATATCGGCGGATGGGCGCATCATGGTCGCAGTCGCGGCGGGAGATCCCGTGCTGATATCCAGGGATTCCGGTTCGACTTGGCTGCCGGCCGCGGTTTCGGGAGATTCTGTTGCGCTTTCTGCCGATGGCAACCGGATGGTCGTGGTCGACCGTCTTGGCATAATCCAAACATCTGCAGACAGCGGCATGACTTGGACCCAGCGGCAGCAGTCAGTGCGCCCATGGCGCGCCGTTGCGGCCTCGGCCGACGGCTTGCGCATGATCGCGGCCCAGGATGGCGGGGCCATCTACACCTCCGCTGACGGCGGCGAGACCTGGGTGCAGCGTGTGACCACACCCGCCAATTGGTACGCCGTCGCGGCGGCACGCAACGGAATGAAACTGTTCGCGGTGGACGGGACCGCCTCCCTCTGGTGCTCCGACGATGGTGGCGAAAGCTGGACCGCGCGAACCTCGGAGAGGGTCACGAGCTGGTACAACATCGCCGTTTCGGGTGACGGAAGCATCGTGCTGGGCGAGAGTGGAGACGACCGCTTGTTCATATCGCGCGACTCGGGTGCCACATTCTCGCTCGCCTCCAACAACCCGACCGGCGCCGGCTTCGATTGGATCGCTGTGTCGTTCGACGGGACGCACCTCTTCGCCCTGACGGGTGATGAATTGATCGCGTCCATCGATGCGGGTCGCAGCTGGAAGATGCGGATGTGGGGACTAGGGTGGACCGGCCTGGTGGCCAATGCCGATGGCACTGTATTGTTGGCCTTCGGCGAAGGCTTCTTGCGGATCTCCACCGGACCGGCGTGCCTGGCGGGCCAGCACTTCGATGGACAGCAATCCTGCGCCAGCCTTGGCTCATGCGCGACGGGATTTCACGACGGGGGCACGGGCGCGTGCGTCGCTGCCTCAAGCTGCTGGCCTGGCTTCCACGACGGCGGCTCCGGGAGCTGCGTCGCCGGATTCTGAGTTGGCGACACCGGAGCGCCGGCCCGCTGGATGGCGGTTGCCGTCGTGGTCGACAGCTATCGGCCGCCACCCTGGGCCGCGCCCCGCCGAAGCACGCGCGGCCCGGTCAACTCACCCCCATAACGCCGCGGCCGACTCCACGGACAAAACGCGTTCCAAGAACCGGGCGAGCAGGGCCTCGTCTTGGCAGGCCAGGATGCGCGAGGC
>JAEXQJ010000383.1 GCA_023438785.1 Pseudomonadota bacterium | reverse complement strand
CCCCCCACCAAACCCATCGCCCCCACTCCCGCGAGCACCATCAACTTCCATCGCCAAAACCACAGACGCATGCCGCCATCTATCTCATCTCGCGAACGGTGGGTCAATTCGCAGGCAACCTTCGGCGCTGCTCCCGGGCCGCTGAGACCCGCGTGACCGTTCTGGGACTTTCATTGCGAGCACGCCCTGGATGGCCAATAACGGCCTCATCTACACTGGGCCGCATGCCGCCGCCGGTCCCAGAGGCGGCACGCTACCCGGGTTCCCTACCCCCGCCAGCCCGTCGCGCCGGTAGTGAGATGGTGCCGGTCCTACATCGCCGCATCGGTCCCACTCACCGCGTCCAGAATCCGAAGCTCGGCCGCGCTAAAGGCCGGCGTGCGCGCGGAGGGACCGGATGATGGCACCCCGGCGCTCGCAGGCGGCTCGCCGTGCGCACACGCCGCGACGATGAGACACCACCCAAGCGTCCAGGCCGCACGCGCTCGCGCCATCTTGCTCGGCCACATCGCGGCGTCATGTTCCCTCGGCGGACTGAAGACAGTGTCAGTAGCCACCAGCTTCTCGACGGCCTCGGAGGCCCGAAGACGACGCTGCCGATCGCTCATGTCGCAATGTCGGTATCGACGTAGCTTGCATCCAGCGAGCTTGATGCCATCGAAGATCGAGGCGTGGTTGAGACTGTGGGCGAAGACTTCGGTGGGGCGGGTGCACAGCGCCTGAAAAATGCCAACATTGGCGGCATTGCCGCTGGTGAAGACCGACGCAGCCTCGGTCCCGTCCCATGCCGCGATTTCCCGTTCGAGCATGCAGCACAGATCACCGTTCTCAGAGACGAGCCGCGACGCAAGGTTGCCGTGAAGACGGCTGCCGGCAAGTACCGCGGCGTCGCGTGCCACCTGTTCCTCGACTTGGAGCCCGAGATAGCCGTTTGGAACAGTCGATGACAGCCGCGAGGGGATCGGCGGACTCGGCCACGGTCCTGAAGAGTCCGGTGGTCCGCGTTCGTCGAGCCTACGCGCGACGCGATCAAGGAGTGGCGACGTGTCATTGATGATGCTGTCGGCATTGCGTTTTCGGATAGCCGCGGTCGACTCTCAGAGGTGCGGGACACCCACTCTCGCCCTGCGTGCCACGTCTGGCCGACCTTCCACCTCGCGCAGGCAGGCCAGGAAGGCATCCCGAAGAAGGCCGACAAAACTGTCACCGCCATCGGCCACCGGGAGAATCCTATCAACCAGCCCGAGTTTCTTGAGGTCCCTAGGGGCGAGCTTCAACGCATCGGCGGCGCGTGGAGTCTCTGTCGCATCCTTGAGCACGATATGCGCGGCTGCCTCAGGTGACAGCACGGAGCAGTAGGAGACGTCGGTCATGAGCAGGCGGTCTGCGCTGGCTAGTGGAACGGCTCCGCCTGAGCCGCCCTCGCCGAGAATGACGGCCACCGTTGGGACACTGACCCCGAGCATGGCGTCCAACAATTCGCCCATGGCGAAGACCTGACCATCGCTCTCCGAGCGCACACCGACGGAAGCCCCGGGCGTGTCGATGAGGGTCAGTATGGGAATGCGCAGTCGGTCTGCCAGACGCACAAGCCGCAGAGCCTTCCGATGACCGGAAGCCTCCACCATGTTGAAGTTGTGCGCGATCTTGAAGAGCGTGTCGTGCTCGCAGGCCGTGTCGTGAGCCACCACCATCACCGGCCGCCCTCCGATGCGGGTGATCCCCCCGAAGATGGCGCGGTCATCTCCGGCGGCGCGGTCCCCATGGAGTTCGAAGAAATCCTCTCCGATCCTGGCCACCACGCTCCGAGAAGTGGGCTTCTTGGTTCGGGCCGCCGCGACCAACTCCCATGCGCTCGCCTCGCACTCCGGTTCCGCTGGAAAAACCGCATCCGTACTGGCTCTGTCCCCGTCGCCGAGAAGACTGAGAAGACGCGCCAGGGCCGCCGGCAGAGCCACGCGGTCCAAAACAGCATCGATCTGCCCGTTGTGGTGAGCGAATTCCGCGCTTTGAAAGCCCACAGGCAGGGGCAGCTTCTCCATTCTCTCCACCACGTGACGACCGGCGAGGCCAAGGCTCGTTCCCGTCAAGCCCAAGATGATGTCTCCACGTAGCGCAGCGATGGCCGCTCCGCCGAAGAGCGGGTTGACCACCACCGTGATGAGGGGCAGGTGGTGATCCCCTAGAGCCCTTCGTGCCGCTACCACACTCGCAATACAGAAGAGCGAGAGCGCACCCTCTTGCATCCGGCACCCGCCTCCGCAAGCAAACCAGACCACCGGGAGGCGTTCCTTAATGGCAACCTCGATAGCGTTCCGGATTGCCGCCGCCTCCGCCAGCCCGAGCGAGCCTGCCATGAACTCGAAGGCACCGACCATCAACATGGCCCGAGTATTCCCGATCGTCGCTTGCCCCCAGCAGAGTGCAGCCGGGAAACCGGTCTTCGCTTTGGAGGCTACCAAAGAATCTGGATACGCTTCCCCCAGATCCCATCCCAGCGGGTCTATGCCGGTTTGGGGTTGAGGGCCTGGAGCAAATGATCCGGAGTCGACCACGCTCTCGATGATCTCCTTCGCGGTAAGGGGACCGCTCATGCTGCTCCCTTCTTGATTCGACTGGAGGACGCTCTCGGTGGCCGCGTGAGCGCAGGCGGGCTCCGCCCGGCTGCGCTCGCCCGCGGGGGATCTAGAGGACCCTTCCAAGGTCCTTTTCTTAGTAACCTAAGGCCGCGATGCTTACGCGACTTGATGGTGCCCTTCGCCACGCACAGCAGAGCTGCCATTTCCTCCTCGGGCATTTCTTCAAAGATCGACAATTGCACAACCTCGCGTAGTGTGGGCGGCAAGTCTGCCAGGCGGGCGCTGGCGAGACGGATGAGCTCGTTCCGTTCGACCTCCTCTGAGGGCACCGGCGCGGAACTGGCGACCAACTCTGCTTCAATGAGCGGGAGAACCGCCAGGGGCTCATTCTTGCGCCGCCCGCGGTGTCTTCTCCAGGTGTCGTGACAGCGGTGACGGAGAATCTGCGCGAGCCAAGGCCATGCGGGCCGGGCAGGATCGTAGGAGAGGCGATGGGTCCAGACGGCGAGCAGCGTTTCCTGAACCACGTCGTCGACCTCGGAGCGGTGGCAGAGCAGACGCCCCGCCAGTCCGTCCAGTAGATGGCGCCAGTCGATGCACAGCTCACGCATCGCCTCTTCCGAGCCCGCCCGAATCCGGGACAAGACATCTTCTAAACTGCCCGGTGGCGGTGGCGCAGGCTTCATGCCGGACTACCAGATGGCGGGGAGCAAACGGTAGCGCACGCGTCCGGCGAACGCCGGATAGCCCGCCAGCTTCTTTTGCAGAGTTCGGTCTTCCAGAGCCGTGCGGATGACGAAGACCACCACGCACAGAGTAGCAGGAAGGAACGCCCACCACGACGCAAGCAACATGGGCACCGCCATCGTGTAGGCGATTGACCCCAAATAGCCAGGGTGACGAACCCACCGGTAAGGCCCACCCGTGGCGACGACGTGGCCGTCTTGGCTTTGAATGCGCACCATGTCCGAAAAGAACCTATTCGAAGCTACTGCCCAGATAAAGAGCGCGTTCCCGAGCAGGTGAACGGCGAAGCCGACGATTTGGATCCTGGAGTCAAACGCCCCTGTCCACCCCAAACGCCGATCCAGGGCGGCCACTACGAGGCAGGCCAGCAGACCCATGCGGATGGCGGCGTAAACTGCCACATCCCAACGCTCATCTCCTCTGCGCGAGCCCACGCGTTCGACCAGCAGGTTCGGACGCGTACACACGCCGATGACACCAATAGCTGCGCTCAAGCTCACCGTCAGAGCCAATTCCACCCATCCCGGCCACCAACGGACCTGCCCTGCACAGCCGAACAACACCAATCCCACCAACAGAGTCGAGCTGACTTCGTGGACGAGATACTTGGCACCTGGCGTGGTCTCCATGGTCCTCCTGGGCACGTAGGAATCGGATTCATGTGGCGGGTTCACATGGCCCTTACGTCAGGAGAACGAGAAAGGTTCCCTCAGAAGCAGCCCCCTCGCCCAGGCGGTGGTCCGGCGGCTATTCGCACCGAGGACAAAGAAGGAAAGCACGCGGTGCTTGACGGTGTTGGCCTGGTCGCCGCGATGGAGGCGCTGACGTTCAGCCTCGAAGCCGAGCATGGTCTTTGCGATGCTGGCCAGCACGGCCAGCAGCAGCAGGATGGTCAGGCGCTCGGCAGAGGCAGAGCGCACGTGGCGCAGCGACCAGCCGAAACGGTGGTTCTTGGCGTCGCGAAAGGTCTCCTCGATTTTCATCCGCAGGGCATACGCGCGATCTTCGAGGCGCATCGAAGCTGATCCTCGCCCTGGGGTCCCGGTTGTCTACCCAGGTCCGCAGGAATACGCCTGCCAGAGGGGGCTGCAACTCGGGCGTGGCCTTGATCCAGCCTTCGGCCAGCCGTCGATACCAGGCCGCCACTCTGTCTACGGGCAAGGCCCTCAACAGGTCATCCGCCATGGTTTCCTCTTGAGCCGAGCGCTTCGATTCTTGTCTTTGGTAGCGATGCAGGACGTCGATCAGGGCCTGCTTTGGGTCGAAGGGTGGAGGGCTCACGGTTTCGGGTAAAAGCAGGGTCACTGAGGCCCGCACCTCGAGCACGCCGTCCGCGGTCTGCGCCGTGGCCTCGACCATGCTGCCGTTCGGGCCGCCCGTGCCGCTGAGGACGGGCTCGCCCCGCAGCCCGGTGCCGCCCGCATGTTTGTAGGCCAAGGCAATGAGCTGGTAATGCCGCGTCGGATCCATTCCCGGCTGGGGCAGCAGCTCGAATCCATACGCTCGTGTCTCGCCCTCGGTCGCCGGTGCGTGTACCTTATAGAGGTTGCGCTGCGCCGGATCCGGAAACACGGCATCGGCCGTACTCACCGCGTCCAGAATCCGAAGCTCGGCCGCGCTAAAGGTCGGCGTGCGCGCGGAGGGACCGAATGATGGCACCCCGGCGCTCGCAGGCGGCTCGCCGTGCGCACACGCCGCGAGGATGAGACACCACCCAAGCGCCCAGGCCGCACGCGCTCGCGCCATCTTGCTCGGCCACATCGCGGCGTCGTGTTCCCTCCGTGGCCGGGTCGGGTCAACCGCTTCCCCATTCTCCGCCGGCAACGCGGGTTGCCAGACTCCCTTCCTGGGTGGTCTGCAGTCCAACTTTTGGGGGAGAGAGCGCAGTTGCACTGCAGCCCGAACACGGCTGCCGCCGCAAACGGCAGCTCATGCCGGCCCTCTCCCCCCCACATTCCCCCTTGCCCTCCCCTCGTTCCCTCTGCAGAGTGCTCCCGGTTGGTTCGCCCATTGGGGGGCGATGGGAAGGGAGGATCGGATGCAGGTACCGAAGTCATCGATGGCCTCGAAGGTGCTGCTGGATTTGGGGCGGTATCATTTGGCGGCGCTCGCACAACGGGAGGAGGCCAAGGGGTTGATTGCGGCGTTTCAGCCGGCGCATGAGGCGTTGGCGATGGCCAAGGCGGCACGCGAGCAGGCGGAGGAGGCGATGGTGGGGCCGCGGGTGGCGGCGCGGTTCGCGGAGGCGGAGTTGGAGCGGGTCATTCGGCAGCTCTCGCTGGCGGCCCATGTGGCCGACAACAATGCCGACAGCGGGCCGGTGTACAAGGCGCTGTTTCCCAAGGGGCTGGATGCGGAGTTGCGTCCGGCTGGGACGACCCAGGTGACGGTTTCGCAGTCGCTGCGTGCCCGCCTGGATACGCAGCCGACCGCGGCGCCCATGAAGGCGAGTTCGCTGGCCGAGCTGGACAAGGCGATTGCGCTGCTGAAGCAGGCCCTGGAGGCGCGCACCACCGCCGAGGGCACCCTGAGCCTGGCCCGCGCGGTGGAGGGCGGCGCGCGCGCGCGCTTCGTCTCCGCCTACGACAGCAACGCGGGTGCGATTCGGCAAATGTTCCCGCGCAGCCGCGCCATGCAGGACCTGCACTTCGACGACTTCCGCACCCGCCCGGCCGCCGCCAGTGAGGGGGAGCCGCCTGCCCAGCCCAGCGGTCCCGTCACACCCGCGTAGGCGCACCGGGGCCGGCCACCTGGCTAGGCAGCGAGTCCGGAGATGGTCATCGAGCCCGGCCCAAGTGCCCTGACTGCGGGCGGCCGTATGGGATCTGGGCCGCTACCACCGGGCCGGTGGTTCGGATGCAGGTCCAGCCCTGTGGTACGCCGCCCGTCTACACGGTTCACCGGACACTCCCTCTGGTGGGAAGACGCAACGGCGCGCCCCCTGCCCGACTGCCTCGCGCCAGGCACTGGGAGACTGGCCTTCCAACCTGCGGAACAGCACGCTGAACGCCGCAGCCGAAGAGCAACCCACCTCGAAGGCGATTTGCTTGATGTCATGGTCCGTCTCTAGCAAGAGGCGCTTGGCGGTGGAGATTTGAGCGGAGTTTTGCTCAAATTGAAACGACGTGCTCGCGTCGCGCAACCGCCGTTGAAGAGCACGCCCTGACAAACCCAGCGTGGCCGCGGCAGCCGCAAGGTTCGCCTTGCCGAGCTCCCGTTGAAGGTGAGCACGCAACCCGTGTAGGACTGAAGACGTGGACGCGCATTCGTCGACCGCATTGTCGATTTCGGCAACGAAGCTCGCTTCATTGTCTGCGCCCAACCATTTCAGCCCCTCGGAGGGGCTCGTGAACACCTCCACGGGGTAGGGGTGATCGCAGATCTGGTAGAAGCCTGCGACGACGGCGCCCACGAATCCACTTGGACGCACCAGCGCCTGGGCTGATATCCGCCTCTTTCGCTCGTCAGCCTGCAGGCGCACGCTCTCAGCGAGGCGCTCGAAGGTCGCGGGATCTATGGAGTCGACCCGGCGCAGGTCGATGAGCGACAACTGCGGTTGGCCCTCGCCGCCTGTCACGAGAAGGCGGGCCAGGTTCGCGGCGTCTCCAGGTTCGGTCCGTCCCCAGAGTCCGACGCCGCTGAGCTGGGCGCTGCTGCGCCAAACGAGGTAGGTCGGACCGGAAATCAGGATCGGACACCTCACTTCACCCTCACCCTCGTCAAGACAAGTCCACTGGGAATCCTCGCGCCAGAATCGACGCGCCACAGCTATTTGAACCGCAGCTCGGATTCTCCGTCAAGCGCCTCGCCGGGGCCCCGGCAGCTCCTGCTTATGGCTGGGCGGCGGTCTCTGTGGGCTTGCCGGCTCCGTTCATCACCAACGGTTCAGGGTGGCCCTCGCCAGACGCCCCTTCCGGCTCGATGTCCTGCCTCGACTTGCCGACGTATAGAGCGCTCTGACCGTTGCTAGGCTCGTACACGGCGGCAGCACCGAATGCCTTGGGTAGGTGTCCCGCCAACAGCGCCATGGTTCGGTTGGTGCTGGCGCCTGTCGACGACGCGAGCGTGATTTTGCACAGGGCGGAATTGCAGTACAGGGAGGATACGGTTGCCTCGCCGAGTTGCAGCGAAGTTGCCGCCTCGCGAATCTGCCGTTCCATGTCAGCGGCAACATGCGCGTCTCTAGGCGCGGTGAAGAGTCGCTCGTCGAGCAATTCCATCGCATGCGCGGCAGGATTGAGCTCCCGCGCTGGCGTCGGTGCCGCTTTCTGGTCTTGCTCGGGCTCTGCCCTTTCCTTGGGCGCCGTTGCTAGCGATAAAAGGAGCCTGTCCTTCTCTCGCAGCTCCGCGCGCAAACGCGCCACCTCGTCAGAGTCATCAGCGGTGCAGGCGTTGCCGGCACAACCGATCTCCTGCTCGATATCGGAGCGACCTGCAGAACGGGTTCGGCCGGCGTGGGATACCCCATGGGCCCACACGGCCACAACAGCGACGCCGCTAATCAGCGCCAGAGCACCAGAAATCCAGACCACTCTTCTCATGTGCCACCTGCCCCACGAAAGATGACCTCTGACCTACGAAGTCCTTACACTCGACTGAATTGCACCCCAGTATGGAGGCCGCCTTGCGCTGGGCGGAATGCCGGAGCCTGCGTCTTCACGAGCCGGCTCCGGCAATCAGCACTGCGTGCATCGCCCGCGCGGGGTGCCTAGCTGCATCTGTGCGCAGCCGTCGGCCACCGAGTCAGTCTGCGCAATAGAAGGTGAGATGGTATCCGCTCTGCGCACCTGAGTAGCCGTAGATCTTCGCCACCAAGGCGTTCATGCCCGCTGCGGAGGTGCTCACGGTTTCGGTGGTCGTCGAGCCGTACGAACCACCGACGAAACCGGTGTTGGGCTTGTACACCTCCAAATCCAAGTCAGCCGCGGTCGTGATGTCGATCGAAACGGAGCTGATGGTCTTGTTCCCACTGCACACGAGCAGGAAGTGGTCGACGTCACCGGTTGGGCTGATTTCGAGCAGGTATCCTCCGAAGTACCCGCTGCCAAAGCTGCACCCACCGCTCCCGCACTCGAACACGTACGGCGTCCCGTACCAAGTATCGCTGCTGCTGCCAGGGAACGTGTTGTTCGTTGGCTCATTGGCGAAAGCCGCCTGCTCTCCAGCGACCACGGCGGCCAACGCAAACAGAACAGAAGCTGCAGACCTCAGTACCTTCCTCATCGTATCCTCCTGGGCTTTGAAGTTGACGACAACTTGCCCGGGTGGACAGTTCCCTCAGTGCCTCTCGAGAGCACCATCATCGCCCGCGCAAGTTCCCGGCGGATGCGAGAGTAACGTCCGCTGCGCCGATCGCGAAAGCACGGGCTCTTTCGAAAACGCGCCGAATAGTTTTGAAATTGCACCAGAGACGCTGGGAACCCATGGGCGGCCAGGGGTCCCTTTTGCCCATTTCTTGGTGTTGAGCTTGAGCCAGCCGATGTGTTCTGGGCTCTCGTCCTCTTGGTAGGGCTAGCGCTTCGATTCTTGTCTTTGGTAGCGATGCAAGGCCTCGCTTAGGGCCTGCTTTGGGTCGAAGGATGGAGGGCTCACGGTGTCGGGTAGAAGCAGGGTCACCGAGACCCGCACCTCGAGCACGTCTTCCGCGGTCTGCGCCGCGACGTCGACCATGCTGCCGTTCGGGCCGCCCGTGCCGCTGAGGACGGGCTCGCCCCGCAGCCCGGTGCCGGCCGCATGTTTGTAGGTCAGGGCAATGAGCTGGTAATGCCGCGTCGGATCTATTCCCGGCTGGGGCAGCAGCTCGAATCCGTATGCTCGTGTTTCGCCCTCGGTCGCCGGTGCGTGCACCTTATAGAGGCTTCGCGCGCCGGATCCGGGAGCACGGCATCGGCCGTCCTCACCGCGTCCAGAATCCGAAGCTCGGCCGCGCTAAAGGTCGGCGTTGCGCGCGGACGGACCAGATGCAATTCGACGACTTCCGCACCCGCCCGGCAGCCGCCGATGGCGGGGGAGTCGCCTGACCCAACCCGGCGGGCCTGGCCCCAGCGCGTAGGCGCACCGGGGCCGGCTGCACCCGGACTGGCGAGGCCGGCCATGGCGATCGAGCCCGGACCTCTCGCCGCGCCCTCGTGCGCCGGGCGCCAGGGATCAGTCCAGCGGTCGCTTTCCCCGCGCACAGGGGTGGTTGCGCCGGGCCCTCTCGCCCTGCCCTCATGCGCCGGGCGCCAGGGACCGGCCCCGCGGTCGCGTCCCCCGCGCGCAGGGCCGCCCGGGGTGGCCCGGAGGGCTCCTTCGGCTTGCGGAACGTGTACTGGGCCAGCCGCAGCCCCCTCTTCCCAGCGCGAAAGAGGGCGTGGGACGGCGCAGGCGCGATTTCGGGGGCGAGCAGATCCGCTTGGGCCCGGTTCCAGTGGTTCTGCCCGAGTTGGCAATCATGCTTGGGCCGACCTCACCCCGGTTTGCGCAACGCCGACCCCCCGGCGGGCCGGCGCAACGCTCGTCTCCCAGGTGGGCAATGGGGGTCGGAGCGGCCCTGGGCAGCTTTGCGCACGTGGGCACGGGGAATTGGGCTGGCTACGGCGCGATTCCGCGGGTCGCTACCCGGGGTTCCGTGCGTGATCGATCCGATGCCCACCGGGCGCCTGCGCGTGGCGGCCGACAGAGACACGCTCCGGGTCGGCGACTCCTCGATTTGCCTAGGCAAGGTCGGCAAGGGCGACCAGGCGCTCGTGCAGGAGCAGCAGCGCCGAGGCGCACACGACCAGGACCCAGGCGACCGCTGCCAGGCCCAGCCGCTCGACGAGCAGCCCCGCAAGGCCCGGCATGGTCGCCACGCCCAGGGTGGCGGCGCTGACCTGAAAGCCTACCGCATGCGGCGCCAGGGCGACGCCGACCCGCCGGGGCGTTTCGGCCATCAGCCCGGGGTAGATGGACGCGAGCGAGAACGACAGCATGGGCAGCGCCGCGCTCGCGAGCGGCCCCGGCAGCGCAAAGAGGAGCGTCGAGGCGACCGCGCCGACCGTCGCGAGCCGCAGCAGCTTGACCTGCCCTACGCGTTCCACGGCCAGCCCCAACAGCAGCCGCCCGACGAGCAGCGCGCCCCAGTAGGCCGTCGTCCACGCCCCAGCGCGGGTGGCGCCGATCGCGCGCGACTCGGTCAGCACGGTGTAGCACCACTGGCCGGCCGCGACTTCGAGGCCGGTGTAGAGGAAGAAGAGGGCACTCTGCAATCGTACGCGGCCGCTGCGGAGCGCGGCGCGCGGGCCCACCGCCTGGGCCTCCGCGTGGGACAGCGCGGGCGCGCCCGTCGGTACCGCGTCCCAGCGCTTGCTTGGGAGCTGCAGTCGCCAAGGCTCCCAGATCTGGCCAACTTCGAACCTCCCGCCTCGGAGGCGGCGAGGTGGACACTTCGGAAGTCCTGAGGAGATCCCCGCTGATGTGGTGACCATGAACTCGCAGGCGACCGTCCGCGATCTCGACACCGGCGAGGTGCAGAGGATCCGCGTCGTCTTCCCCGGCGCGGCGGCCCCACGCACCGGTGCCATCTCCGTGTTGGCGCCGGTTGGCCTCGCCCTGCTCGGCACGCGTGCTGGCGACGAAATCAGTTGGGAGATGCCTGGCGGTGCCCGCCGTCTGCGCGTCGAGGGCATCCTGTATCAGCCCGAATCGGCTGGGCGCTACGACCTTTAGGCTTGCGGAGCGCGAGGTGCGACGGCGCGCAAGGGGGTGAGCGGCGGCGGGTGCAGGCCTATTGCTCGGGGCGGATCTCCAGCAGCTCGATGTCGAAGACCAGCATGCCCGCGGGCACGCCGGGGCGCGAGGGCACATTGCCGTAGGCCAGCTCGCCGGGAATCCAGAAGCGCGTCTTGTCGCCCACCACCATCAATTGCACGCCTTGGGTCCAGCCCCTGATCACACCGTTCAAGGGGAACTCGGCCGGCTCACCGCGCGCCACCGAGCTGTCGAACAGCTTGCCGTCGGTGGTCCAACCCGAGTAGTGAACCCGCACGCGATCGCGCGCCCGGGGATGCCGCTTGCCGTGGCCTTTGGTCAGCGTGACGTAGGCCAAGCCCGAGGCGGTCTTGCTGGCGTTCTTGGGCGGCGCGGCCACGTCGGGAGGCGTCTCGATGGGCTTGATGCCGGGGATGATTTTCAGCAGCTCCACGTCGAACACCAGCATACCGGCCGGCGCGCCGGGGCGGGGCTTCTCGCCGTAGGCCAGCTTGGCCGGGAGCCAGAAGCGCCGAGTCTCGCCCTCGACCATGAGCTGCAGTCCCTCGGTCCAGCCCGCGATCACCTGGTCCAGCTTGAAGGTCGCGGGCTGCCCATTGGCCGCCGAGGTGTCGAACATGGTCCCGTCGGTGGTCCACCCCGTGTACTCGACCGTGACCTGATCCCAGCCATGCGGGTGAGCGGTGCCCGTTCCCGGCCGCAGCACGCGCGAGGCGAGCCCCGAGGCGGTCTTCTGCGCATCTTGGGGTGGCGCGGCCACATCCGCCGGTGCCTTGCGCGGATCGGCGGCGCTGGGCGACGGCTTGCGGGCCGCCGGGGTTTCGGATTTCTGCCAACCTGACACCTCGATCCAATAGAGATCCTTGTCGACGGTCAGCTTGGTCCCAGGCTTATACGGCTTGCCCTTGAGGGTGACCTTCTTGCGCACCGTCAACTTGGTTCCGAAACACTGATAGCGGGGCTCGCCGTCTTCGTTGACGGCGATGGAGTCCCCTTCCAGCGACAGCCGTTGATCGTCTCCGCCCACCACGTCCGCCTCGGTGGGGCACAACGGCACGCCATCCGGATAGGTATTCACGACCTCCTCGTACGTGGGCAGAGGTTTGGCGATCTCCTTCTTGGCCGGGGGTTTGGCGTTGGCCAGACCCGGCGGGATCAGAAACGCGACGGCGACGACGACGACGACTGCGGCACGTGGCTTCATGGAACTTGGAACCTAGCACCGTCTCGGGCGGTCAGCGCGGCAGCCGCACAGATCCCCCGCTGCACCCAACCGCTCTGCGGTAGAAGCTGGCGACAACATGTCGCAATTCGATCCATCGGCTGCCAAGGCCTCAGGGGCGTTCGTGGAGACGTTGTGCATTCGCGGCTCGCAATCCGGACCGCTCCATGGCCTCACCTTCACGGTCAAGGACAACATCGACGTGGCCGGACACAAGACGTCGTTCGGCAGTCCGAGCTGGCAGCGGATGCACGCTCCCGCGGTTCACAATGCCCTCTGCGTCGATCAGGTGCTGCTGGCCGGGGCCACCTGTGTCGGAAAGGTCGTAGCGGACGAGTTCACGTACAGTCTCGAAGGCGAGAGTCCGTTTTGGGGAACGCCCCTCAACCCGAAGGCACCGGACCGCATCCCCGGCGGCTCGTCCAGCGGTTCAGCCTCCTCGGTCGGCTGCGGCCTCGCGGATTTCTCGCTCGGCACGGACTCGGGAGGATCGATCCGCGTGCCCGCGAGCTTCTGTGGGATCTGGGGCATGCGGCCATCGCTTCATCGCATCTCCGAAGCGGGCGTTCTGCCCTTCATGCCGGGCGTGAGCACGGTGGGCGCGCTTGCCGCGGATTTGGGTGTTCTGGAAGAGGCCTTGCGCATCCTGCTTCGTAGCGGCGATGAGCCCCCCGCGCCCCTTCGCAGGCTCGTCATGCTGGAGGACGCCTTCGCGATCGCGGATGCGCCGGTGCGAGAGGCTGCCGAGCAAACCATGGCCGGGCTCGCCAAGCGGGCTGGCCTCCCGCTGGAGAGGGCGAGCTTCGCCGAGGTTGCGCGCCGGCAGATGGACCTCGCGGCCTGCAACGCAATGGCGCTTCGAGTCCTGCAGACGGCAGAGTTCGAGAGCACGGTGGGCGACTGGATTGAGAGCCAAGGGCCGGTGCTGGGTCCCACGTTTTCGTTGGCTTACGGAAACGTGAAGGCGTTCGACCGGACGCGGGCCATGGACGCCCTCATGCTCTGCGAGCGCCTCTTCCAGAGCATCAACGGCTTCCTTGAGCCCGGCACCGTGATCTGCTTTCCGACCACTCCCACAGTGGCCCCGCTCAAGGGCTCACTCTCCTCGCTGGAGAGCGTCGGCAGATTCTACGACCGGACCATGGCCATCACCGCGTTCTCAGGCGTGGGGCGCCTGCCAGAGGTGTCCGCCCCGTTGCTCAAGGTCGACGGATGCCCCGTGGGCTTGTCGTTTGCCGCTGCCCACTACCAGGACGAGTTCCTTCTCGCCAGCCTCCGCGACCTGCTCGGCTGAGAGCGCTCGGCCCGCCAAAGCGCCCGCGCGGGGACAAAGCTAGACACTCAGAAACGGTGTGCTCAGGGGTCGGTGGCGCTGTTCATCTTCGCCATCCGCGCCTGCGTGGGCTCCGGAGACGGGGCGAAAACGGCCGCGCAGCAGCAGGTGCAGCCAGCGGGCTTCACGGGTCGACCGGAACGCATCAGCGCAGAGCTGCTCTGGCTGGCGTACAAGGGGGCCGAGATGAAGGCTAGTCAGAGGTTCGATGGCCGCCGGGTGCTCGTGACCGGCGAAATCAAAAGCGCCAACGAAGCCGCTGGATTCGTCAGGCTGGTCGTTTCTGATCCAGATCGCTGTGTGCATGCCCGAAAGGTGCGCGGAGACGTCGGCTCTCTGCGCGAGGGACAGGTCACGGCCCTGGAATGCACGGCGCGCGGGCGAATGTTTGGCGACGTGGTCCTTGATGACTGCATGATCGCGTCCAGCGCGCCCGATCCTGCGCCGCCCAAGACGGATGCCCCGGAGATCGTCTACACGGAGTCGCTGTGGCAGGCCTACCAGGGGGCGGATTCGGACACGGCTATCCAGAGGGCGGCAAACGAGAAGTACTATGGCCTGCGGATGGCCGTCGTCGGGAAGGTGAAGAAGGCCGGCAGGTCGAAGGTGAGGCTGGCCGTGCCGGTGCCGAGCGGATACCTCGAGGCCGAGGTGCGGAAGCAAGAGAGGGGGCGCATCGCGCTTTCGCCTGGGGACGAGGTCACCATGGAGTGCACAGGCCGCGGGCAGGTGGCCGGGATCCCGCTGCTGGGAGACTGCGTGGTCCGGTAGAGCGAGCAGGATTGATCCGGGGGGATTTCCGGGGGGATTTCATCTCCCCGACAGGCCATTTTTGTCGATTTTCGGCCGAAACACCGAACACCACCGTTAGCTGTCCCGCCTACAAGTTGGCCGGCGCGCGACAGGGGCTCTCGGGGCCCGGCCGCGAGTTGCTGGCCGCTGCGCCGCCTCAACTCCCCAGCAGCACGAAGCGCGCCCGTTCCTTGCGGAGCATCTCGAAGGGGCTCATGCACTTCACGCCGATGCCGATGCACACATCGGGGATTTTGATCTTTCGGACGGACTGCGGAGCGGGCCTTTCGTGGGTGATCACCGTGTGCCCGAGCGCCAAGGCTTGGGCCACAAGGTAGTAGTCAGCAACTTGCAGGAAGCCGTTCACGGCCGCCGGAGCGTAGCTCTGCGAGGACACCCACGTGCTCACCTTGCCGAGCGCCGGCAGAGCCCGGCTATCGGGCGGCAAGAAGAAGCTCGTTCCGCGGGCCTGCGCCCAGTCAGCAAGGTCGTCTGTCCCTGCCTGTAGCTCGTCGCCCACCTTCTCGATGCTGAACACGCGTCCGGCAGCGTTCTCGCGCACGAGCCAGTCCCAGAAACCCGGACAGAAGTCGACGCCGTAGTGCAGGTTTTTGGCCTGGATGAAGGTGTCCGCGTCGAGCAGGTAGGCCATCTACTCGACTTCCATTCTCCGGCCTAGCTTGTGGAGCGTCTCGACCTTCGATATCCCGAGCATGCGCATGGCATCGCGAAACAGGGTCTGGCCTTCCAAGGTACTGGAGAGGAGCGCACGGGTGAAGCGCTTGCTCGTTCGTGCGGCCTGGGTCAAGTAGAAGTTGCCGCCGCTACGCTTCTCCCGTGCAAGCAGTCGAGTCATCTCGGCGTCAAACGCAGTGAAGAATGCAGCCTTGTCGAGAAGGCCGGCGTCCCTGAGGCGCCGGATGATGACCAATGTGCTGACCTTGAACCTCCTCGCCAGACGGGCGATCTCGGTGTCCAACGGGGCACTCCGTTGGTGCTCGGGCCGGAGCACCGACAAGGGCACCAGAAGCTCGGCAGCAACCTGGTTGCACCATCGCTCGATCTCGCGCTCCGGCACGTCCCTCACCGTGGCGTCCGAGACGCCCGAGAGGCCGATCCACAGATGGGCCAGCTCGTGCGCGAGGGTGAACATCTGCGCTGCCTTGGTGTCGGCGCCGTTGATGAACACCAGCGGGGCCAACGGGTCCGAAAGCGCGAAGCCGCGAAACTCTCCAGGGTCGAGCGTGCGGTTGTTGTTGTTCAGCACGACGCCACTGCACATCACCATGACCCCGGCGGCCTCGGCCTGACCGATGAAGTCGCGAAGGGCATCGGTCCAAGTGGAACAAGCGGCGCGGGCGGTCAGATCGAAGCCCAGCGTCTGGCGCATCGATTCGGCAACCGCCACCACGTCGCTGCCAGTCGTGACGGAGCCGACGAAGGCGCACGGGGCTACGCCAGCCGTGATGGCGAACTCGCGGTACCAGCTCTGACGCTCCTGGCACACATAGACGGTCTCAAGCAGGTTAGGGCTCGGCCGAGTCGGCGGTTCGTCTCCGATGGTCCGAAAGTCCGGTAGCGGCAACGCCTCGACCGGCGGCTCCGGCAGAAAGAAGTACCCGACGGGCGTCAGCGTGGCTTTCGCCAGCGCCTCGACCTGCTTCAGCGTGGGCTTGGAGGTGCCCTCCTCCCATTCGGGCAACTTCGCAAAGCGCTCGGCCATGACCTCAAGGGGGATCCCGGCGCGATCTCGCGCCCAGCGTAGCAAAGCAGGACTGACCTCGGCACGAAGCATGGTCTCCATGGATACTATCCCGCCTCCTTGAAAGGGTGCCAGTGGACGCCATCACCGCGTTCTCAGCCCCGTGGGTTTGTCGTTCGCGGCTGCCCATTATCAGGACGAGTTTCTTCTCGCCAGCCTCCGCGACTTGCTCGCCTGAGCGCCTAGCGGAAGACCGCACGCACCAGGGGTGCTCTGCGCAGGACCAGGGTTGCGATGAGGGACAGCACGAGTGTCACGGCCGAGAGGGCGAGCCATTTGGTCGCGAGTGACCACGTCGTCTGCACGATGGGCATGGCGACCAGGGCACAGATCGGCAGGTGGACGAAGTAGATGCCGTAGGACGTGCTGGTCAGGTTGCGCGCCGGCACCAGGCGGCGCTCTGAGAGCATCCAGGCCAAGGCGAGCATCAGCATGCACCAGCTCAGGGCCACAACCGAGTGGGCCAGTCCATAGACGGCGGTCTGGGCCATGCCCTTGGGGAACGGCATCTTGGCCGTGATCGCGACCCACGCGAACGACAGGATGAGCGTGGCAACGGCCCAGCGCCAAAGCACCGGGCGAGCGCCAATGGGGGAGAGCCACCCACGCCCGGCCGCGACGTAGCCCATGGCGAAGTACGTGGCGTAGCCCACGATACGCACGGGCTGGAAGCACCACACGTAACCGGCGTTGACCCAATCGAGGACCCCGCCGAAGGGCCGGCCGGCGACGAAGCCCGCTGCCGGCACGAGGATCATCACCGCCAGGGCGGCCCACGAGAGGCCCTGGCTCGACGGCGTGGGGCGAGGGACGGGTCGTCGTAGTCGGTGGATGAACCACGACACGGTCAGGAACACGAACAACACGCCCAGGAACCAATACGGCCCCTGGCTGTAGTACCTGGTCCAGAACACGACCAGCGCGTCGGCGAAGGACGACGACACGTCTCGGGAGCGCACGCCCACGTAGGTGAGAATGGGCGCCAGCAGCACGGTCCCCAGTATCCACGGCAGTCCGATGCGCCAGAAGCGCTGGCGGAGGAACTCGCCGCCTGGCCGACGTTCGAGCGAGGGGCGGGTCACCAGGCCCGAGGCAAAGAACATGGCGGGCATGAGGAAGGTGTCGCCGAGGATGACCTCGAACAGGAACACCGGGCTGCGCTCCTGGTTCACGACGTACCACCACTCGGGCGCGAAGCTCATGAAGCTGATGGCCACGTGGTGAAGGACGACGAGAACGACGACTGTGAAGCGCAGCAGATCGAGGGCGGGGAGTCGTTCCTGCGACATGCCGCGCATAATGCACCCGTAAAGCGCACCGCCGCAACCAGCTCACGTGGCTGCGCATGCCGCCAATTGGCTTCGTTGAATGCCTGTGCTACACCGTCGTTGCGCCGAACTGCTCGACGCGACCATGGCCTAATTCGGCTTCCATCCCTGTCCACGCGGTGAACGGCGACGTTCCCGTCGACCGATTCTGTGGTGCGTGCATGCGGCATGCGCCCCTTGGGTTTGGAGTGATTCATGGTCTCGCTGCAATTGCACGGGGTCGGTGTCGCATGGGCGACGGCGGCTCCGCTCTTCGATTCAGTTTCGTTGGTGCTCGGCGGTGGCTTCTATGGACTCGTGGGCGCGAACGGCGCGGGAAAGACGACCCTGTTGTCGATTCTGGCCGGGACCTTGGCCCCGCACGCGGGGAAGGTTACGCGTCTGCCCAGGGATGCAATCGTCGCGTACTGCCGGCAGACGGTGGAGGCGTGCGACGACGAGGTGCTCGCGCTGGTCGGGCGCGACGACGGATTGGCGGCCGAGCTGCGCGGTCGCCTGGGGCTGTCGCCCGATATGCCGGCGCGCTGGTCCACGCTTTCGCCGGGCGAACGCAAGCGCTGGCAGATCGCCGCGGCGTTGGTGCGCGAGCCAGACGTGTTGTTGCTCGACGAGCCGACGAACCATCTGGACGCCAAGGGGCGCGAGCTGCTCTTGGGGGCGCTTCGCCGTTTTGCTGGCCTGGCGGTGGTGGTCTCGCACGATCGCGGGCTCTTGGACGCGCTGACCACGGCGACGATCCGCATCCACCAGGGCACGGTTCGCTGTTGGCCGGGGCGCTACTCGGCGGCGCGCGAACAGTGGGAACGGGAGCGGGCGCACGCCGAGGCTGAGCACCAAGCGGCACGAGAGCGGGTGCGCGAGATGGAGGCCCAGGTGGCGGCCGCGCGGCGGCTCCAGGCGGCTACCGCGCGAGGCACCAGCCGAAGTGCCCGGATGAAGAACAAGCACGACAGCGACGCGCGCGGGATCTTGGCCGCCACCAAGGCGCAGTGGGCGGAGAGCCGGGCGGGCCGGCAAGTCGCCTCCGCCCGCACCGATCTGGCGAGCGCGCGAAAGGCCGTGCCGGCCATCGATCGGGATCCCACGCTGGGTGGTCGAATCTTCGCGACCTACACCCGTGCACCGACGCCCGTACTGTTCCGGGTGGACCTGCCCGTAATCCAGAGGGGCGATCGCGTGGTGTTACGGGATGTGCGGCTCGCGATTGGACGCGACGATCGCGTACGCATCGAAGGAGCGAATGGCGCCGGGAAGACGACCCTGCTCCAGGCTCTGCTGGGCTCCTCCGCCCACCCCGAACGTGTCCTCTACCTGGCGCAAGACCTGCCAGCCTCCGAGGTGGAACGCGTTGTCGGCGGCATGCTCGCCGCGGATGCAGACAGCCGTGGCCGGTGGTTGTCGACCTTCGCGGCTCTGGGGAGCGATCCCGAGCGAATCCTGCGCGCGGATGCCGCCGGGCTCTCTCCGGGTGAGGCGCGCAAGCTCGTGCTGGCCGAGGCGCTGGCGCGGCAGGTGTGGGCGCTGGTGCTGGACGAGCCGACGAACCACTTGGATCTGCCGAGCATCGAGCGCCTGGAAGCGGCGCTCTCGGCTTATCCCGGATGCATTGTCCTGGTCACCCACGACGACGCCTTCGCCAAGCGAACCACGAACCGGTCTATCCACCTGGTGAACGGCGTCGTCGTATGACGAGCAATGGCTCAGCAGAAAAAGTGCCGCGGGGCCGTCAGGGCCGCCCATGGAGTCTCTCCGGGGGTGTAGATTGGCCGGTGTAGCGGGAGGGGTGATCATGGAGACGAAGTTTTGGATCGAGCTTCGAGGCACGAAGTACGACCGGAACACGGGCTGGAATTGCGCGGCGTTGGCGCTGCCACGGGCGCGCGTGACCAGCATCGTCGTGGACGGAACGGAGCGGGCTCTGTCCGACTTCAAGATGGATGGCCCCTGGATTCGATTTGCCGGTCCGCCGCCGGAGACGGTGCCAAACGGGGCGGCCTTGGTGCGCATCGATCGCATGCTGGTCCGGGTCGACACCGCCATCGTCGTCGCCGTCATTGGCATGCTCGGCTCCTTGGGCGCGGCTTGGTTGGCCCAGCGGCAGACACGGCCCGCTCCGGTCACGCTCGACTCTACGCGGGCTCCGGCACGAGCGGACGAGACAGCGCCGATGCCCATCTCGGCACCTGTCGCTGAGCCCGTCGGCGGGCGACCTTCGGTTCTGTCGGTCTTTGCGCGGGGGCGCCTTCAGGAATTCGCTGGGCAAGGGACAATCCGTCCGCCGCTCTGCCACTTCGTGGGCAAGGATTTGAGAGTCCAGATTCCCGAGGGCTACAAGGAGTTCGCGGGCTGCTACGTCGACCTTGAGCAGGCGCTGAACCTGACGGCCTATCAGAACAGCGTGCTCCGCGTGGAGCTCCAGGTCGCCACGGAACAGCTCGAGATCAAGCTCGAGGACGGAAGCACGGGGGCAGGCCGGCGGGAGACCTACCTGCATCGGGGGCCCGCTGAGGCCGGGCCGCACGACTACCCCATCTCGGGCGTCGCGCGGGAGCTCATCGAGCGCTGTCGCCGTCTGACCATCGCCGTCGCCGAGAAGCCTGGAAACGCGAACGTCATCCACGTTCGCCGCTGAGATCCGCGGTGTGCCTGTGTGATTCGCCTACCGCGAGCGCATGCCGAGCAGGAGCATGCCCGCAAGGAAGACCGCAACAGCGGCTAGGACGACCCGCGGCTTCCAGCTCTTGCGTGGGAAGTTCTGGGCCGCCGGCTGGCGCGGATCGACGCCGAAGTGGCGGCAGAGCCGCTGGAGCGGCCAGACCGAGGCACCCACGAGCAGGTCCATGATGCCCGAGGCATCTTGGGCGGCGCGCGCGCACTCGTAGCGAGCCCGCTCATCGTCGGTCAGCTCGTCGCCTAGGTTCGTGGGCCATGTGCCGTCTTCGGCGGTGCTCTCGTCGTCGGCGAAGAAGTACGCGCGCTCCCACGCCTGCGGCATTCCCGCCTGGGTCACCCAACCGCCGGCATCCCCCGAGTAGTCGAGCTTGCGGACGAGCTTGCCCGCCTGCCAATGCTCGATCTGCTCGACGCCCCCGGTGGTCTGCACCAGGAATCCGATCACGGACGCGTCGAGCTTCAGCGAGAGGGCCTCGGCGAAATCGGGCAGGTGCAGATGCGAGAGCCCGGCATCGCAGTGCACGAGGATCCACGGCGCCGGCGGCCCCACCATCTCGATGTGGTGCTCGGCTAGAAGTGCGGCGAGCTCCGCATGGTCGCGCGTCTCGACGAGGGCTCCGATCCAGGTCGCCATGGTCAATCAGCCTCCCTGATCTCGACGCCGGGCCTTCCGGCACAGGTCACGTACGCCGGTCGAGCAAGATGACTCGCACGCCGTCCTGCATGTTCAGCTCAGTTTGCGCACACGGACGAGAGACACTGCAGAGGTTCCTTGCACGTGCCGCTGGACGAAGAGTAGGAGCTCGATGGGCAACAGGCCTGCCCCACTGCCTGACCACAGGGCGTGCAAAGCTTGGTGCTGCTGTCGCACCGGGTTCCGGGCTGCGAGCAGAAGATGTCACTGCTGAGGCCGTCCGCGTTGGTGCAGCAGGGCTGTCCGGCCTTGCCGCATTTGCCACCGCAAGAGCTGTCGGCCGCGCAGAGGGCAGCTCCGTTGTCGCAGATCGCATCGGCCGCCACACAGGTCGGGACCGCGCTGTAGTAGTCCTGGTAGAAGGCGGAGATGCAACAGCCGCCCGTGCACTGATTGCCCGCGCAGCAGGGCATCCCCGGTGTGCCGCAGACCCGGCAACGCCGGATCGAGCCGCTGCTATCGGGAAGGCACGAGGTGGCGCTGTCCGCGCAGGGTGTCCCGGTCGTGCAGCAAGGGGCACCGGCCAGGCCACACTGCACGCATTTGCCGGAGCTGGTGTCGCAGACGGCGCCGGCCGCGGAGCACGTGTTGCTCGCGCAACAGGCCTGTCCCAGGCCGCCGCACGGCACGCAGGTCCCGCCGCTGTAGCTGTACGAACCGGCAGAACAGACCGCATCCGCGTCGTTGCACGCCGGTTTGCTGGCACAGCAGGCCTGGCCCTTGGCGCCGCATTTCTGACAGATCGTCGAGCCGCTGCCATTCGACAGGCACTGCAATCCCGCCACGGTGCACCGGCTGCTGGCGCAGCAGGGCTGGGCCTCTCCACCGCAGGTCTTGCAGGTACCCGAGGAGCTGGAGGAGCTGCTGGACGAGCAGGCCAACTCGGGGCCGTTGCACAATTGGCTGCTGACGCTGGAAGAGCTCGACGAGGGACAACACGCTTGGCCCTCAGCGCCGCAGGCGCAGCGCCCGGCCTGGCAGGTTCCGTAGGTCGTCGCCGAGCTCGAGTAGTAACTCGATGACCGGCACTCGGCGCCGCTGGCGATGCACTGGCCGGCCAGGCAGCAGCCACCGCCGGAGCAGGTGTTGTCGGAACAGCACGGCTGCCCCGGCTCGCCGCACTTGGCGCACACGGCGCTGGTGCTGGTGTACGAGCTGCTGGTGCACAGGCTCCCTGGCGCGCAAACCGGATCAGGGCCTCCCAGGGCACAGCAGGCTTCGCCCTCGCCGCCACAGCGGGTGCAGATGCTCGAACGGCAGGTCGCCCCGCTGCTGCAGACGCTCCCACAGCAGGGCTGGCCGACGGCGCCGCAGGTCGAGCACCGTCCGCCCTGGCAGGTCCCACCCGTCACGGTGGAGGACGTCGAGGCCGAGGTGCAGGTCGACTTCTCCGCCACGCACTGGCCGGCGTAACAGCAGGCGCCGCCCTCGCACTGGCTGCCCGCGCAACAGGGGCTGCCCGGCTTGCCGCATTCCACGCACAGCGAGCCGCTGCAAGCCAGGTTCGCCGCCAAACACGGGTTAGCGCCGGTGCTGCTGGAATCGCAGCAGGCGTTGCCCGCCTGACCACCGCAACGGCGGCAGGTGCTGCCCGAGCATTGGGTCCCGGGCGCGGTGCAGGCCGAGCCATAGCTCGAGCTGACGTTTGCGCAGCAAGGCTGACCGGGGCCGCCGCACGCGTCGCATTGGCCGGCCTTGCAGGTGCCCGGGTAGGGGGAGCAAACCGCGCCCTCTCTCACGCAGAGCCCGGCCACGCAGCAGCCGCCCGATGTGCAGCTATTGCCCGCACAGCAAGGCTGGTTCACACCGCCGCACGCGCCAGGCGACGGGGTGGAGCCCCCGGCCCCGCCCGTGCCGCCCGCCGAACCAGCGGCGCCACCTGCTCCCGATTGTCCGCCCGCCATCCCGGCGCCCCCCGAGCCGCCCTTTGAACCTGCAGCGCCGCCCACGACGGTGACGCCGCCTGTGCCACCCAGGCCCGTCGAGCCGCCCGTGGCTGGCGATGTGCCGCCCGTACCCGCGGAGCCGCCGAGGCCCGTCCCGGCATCACCATCGAAGGTCACGCCCGTGCCTGCCTGGCCACCCGTGCCACCCGATCCCGGGTTGGGCGCGGGTGCGCCGCCCTTATCCCCGGGCAAGGTCTGAGTGGAGCTTCCGCAAGCGGCTGTGGCGCACGCTACGACAAGAACCGCAAGCCGGCAGTAGGCAGCAACGACGACCCTCATTCCTGATCCTCCTCGCATTGGATAGGACCAAGACTGCTACACCCGGCTGACGCAAGTCGCAACTGAAAGATCGGGCCCTGCCGCGAGGCCCGCGGCGACCATCCTCACGCCCAACCCCTCTCCGGGATGGCCGGGACGGAGAGGGGTGACGGGAGATCAGGACGATCAGAATGCTCGGGAATCGAGGCTCACCAGAAGGAGTAATACCCGCTCATCATGAGGCGGTTGTTCTTCGCAACCTTGCCATCGCCGTAGGTCTGCTTCTCCCGGGCGAATTCCGCGGCGATCGTGATCGGCCCAACAACGTTGACGTACACCAAGCCGTCCCAAAGGGTGTACTTCGTGACGATCTTCTCCGGGGCGAGATCGAAGTCCGCCAGGTTCGTTGACTTCGCGAAGCCGTAGTTCGCGGCGACCCAAACCCGTCCAGAGGGAGGCAAGTAATACTGAATGCCCGCCAACCCGGTTCGCCATTTGATGGCATGAATTCCCCCGGCCAGGTCGTAGGTCACGAGCCCGTTGTCGATGTCCTGCGGCCATGTCGGGGCGGGTGCGGTGCCACTCGGATTGGGCAATGCCGGAAAGCCTGCCCCGCCGGGGACTCCGGGTGAATACAGGTCGCCAATCGCTTGTCCGACCGAGAAGCTGCCGCTCACGTTCAGCGCGTTGCCCTTGTGGTTCAAGTGCGACGGGATGACGGGCAAGAAAACGTCCACGGAGAGGCCACGGCCGTCGACACTCTTTTGCTTGCTCGGTGCCGCGGCGAACTCGGGGACCTTCAGGCGCCGGTAGACGGCTGAGACGCCCAGGCCAGCGGGCATTTCGACGAACGCCGCTCCCGTGCCACCGGCGGCGCTCACGCCTCGCCATCGGTTCACCATCAGCCGCGCTCCGCCTTGGGCATCGGGGTACTCGGCGTTGCGCGCCGGCGGACGCACGGCCGCGAGGGCGACCTCGACGCTCACCGGGGCCGTCTTGAAGGTGTGGCTCACGCGGAATTGGAGGTTCCTCCCGAAGGGCGCGCCCGGCAATCCGGGGACCTGGACCGAAACCGGCAGGTAGAGGGGCATCCAGCCGTAGAGCTGCCAGTACTGCCCCATCAGGATATCCACGTAGGGGGACTCAATCTTGAGGGCGGCATGGCGGATGCGCAGGAGCCCGCTGCCGTAGTACGTGCCCTCGGAGATTCCAGTCGGGCTCGTCCCGTAGTTCACGGGCAACTGGCTGCCCAGGAAGTCTGCCTCGATGACCCCCGTCGCCTTCATGCCGTCCGTCTCAGGCGCGGCCAACCTGAACCCGAAGCGGGTCCCGCGCGCATCGAACACGGTCCGCCCGTGCTTCGCCGCATAGGTGCCGGGCCTTGCGATCAACAGATAGCCCGGGCTGCCCGTGGCGAGGCTCTGGGTCGAGTCGTGGACAAGATCAACGGCCACGAATCCGTAAAACGTGGGGTTCCATTTCCCTTTCATCGCGGCGGGCCCGGACTCCAGCGGAGCCAGCCCGACCGGCGCTCGTTGCGGCGGAGCGGGCGCCGGCGTGCTTTCGGGGACGTGCACGGGCGATGGCGAGACAGCCGGTCGCGGTGCGCTCACGCCTTGGTTCGCCGCAGCCGGCTCGGCGGCAACTCCCTGGGCAGAGGCCGCGGTCGACGGCTGTGCACTCTCCACGGCGACCGCGGGGGTTGGCGCTTCGGGCGCTTTGGCGCCAACTTCGGTCTGAGCCAGGGCCGGCGACGTCAGCAGCAACAGAGAGAGGCCTGACAGCTTCCGCACCCAACTTTGCTTACGCATTCGACTTTCTTCCTCCTTCGGACAACGGGACCCCTGAGAGCAGACCAGGCGCGGCGACGGGCGGTAACCTGCTCGGGCTATCGGGCGAACCGAGTCGCCGCCCGCTCAGACGACCTTCGAGCGAGGTGGTCTCTCGTGGTCCGCCTGCTTCCGCGTGAACGCATGCGTGCCGCCGCCCTCTTTGGCCTGTCCGACCAGCCGAGCTTGGGCGGGCACATCCTCTCGTACCTCTTCATTCGCCGCTGGCGACGGGATCCACGATCTTCGCCGACACGACGATCTCTTGACCGACGCAGGTGTTCGGCTGCCCCGCGACGCCTCTCCGGCGACGCGGGAAGGCCTCATTCAAGAGACCCTTGCACCTCACCGCGATGTAATCGCCAGTTTCCACATCTCGCGCACATCGTTCCGTATCCAGGGCGCTGACCCATGAGCAGTCTCCGATCGTGAACCCACCTGGCATCGCAAGGAGCTCATCAGTGAATTGATGGACAAGCGAGGGATCGGGAGAAGTCCGCGGACCTTGAGCGGTGTCCTGCAAACCCTAACGCTGGCAGCCCAGGACAACGACCCGAGGAGCTTAGGCGAGACCGGCGACGCCGAGGGCTTGCATCGGCGCGGCGGGGCCTCGGCGAGGGGGCCACGCTAAGCTTCCCCAGGAGGTCGGCATGGCGATGGAGGAGACCGCGCAGATCAACGGGCTCGACGTGGGCGTGCTGGGCAAGACCGTCGCGGCCATACAGCAGGATCCCGCGATGGGTGCGTGCAAGTTCAGGGTTCACAACCGCTGGGAGGGCGCGGCCCAGAACCGCTCGGCGATTCACGACTGCTACGCGGCCAAGCAGGAGATGCCGCACCACCAAGAGTTCCATCTCGACGCTGACGAGCCGCCGCTCCTGGCCGGGAAGGACAGCGCCCCCAACCCGGTGGAGCACCTGCTGAACGCGCTGGCGGCCTGCATGACGACCAGCATGGTGGCGCATGCCGCGGTTCGCGGGATCGAGCTCGACGAGGTTCAATCGGACGTGGAGGGCGACATCGACCTGCGCGGGTTCCTCGGCATCGCGCCAGAGGTGCCCAAGGGCTTCACGGCGATCCGCGTGCGATTCCGCGTGAAGGCCAGTCCGGACAACATACGCAAGCTCAAGCGCCTGACCGAGTTCTCGCCGGTGTTCAACACCTTGACCCAGGGTGTGCCCGTGGCGGTCGAGGTGACGCCGGCGTGAGGCAGGCGGGGTAGCCGGTCACGCGCGGCTTCTTGCAGTCGCTTGGGTCCGGATCCACGGTGTCTTGATGATCGCCAAGCCCGAACCTGCGCGGGCTCGCACCCCGGTTGTTGCGGACGCGAGCGAGGATTATCCGTACGGCCGCCCGGCCCCGGGTGGTCCGGAGGAAGAGCAAGGAACACTGGCGGCGGGGGCGCTCGAATCCGCACGGCTAGCGGAATTGTCGGAGAGCCCCGAGACCGCGAGCGAGGAGGCGGAGGCCGAGATGCCAGAACTCGGGCGTGGTGCCGCGCGCGACGAGGCGTTGGGGGCCAGCCCCGAAAACCAGGTCACCGAGTTGGAGCGCTTGATGGAAGCGGGGACGCGGGTTGCCGAGCAGTTCGCCGGCGATTCGCGCCCCCGGGTCAGGTGAAGACGGCTTCAGTGCACCGGCCCGAGTGCCTTGCCGCACTTGGGGCACACGCCTGGCTTGTACGAGCTGACGTCTGGATCGTGGTCACAGGCGAAGGCACCGCCCGGATGGGGAACATAGGACGCGGTGTCGTTCGCGAAGCGCTCTCGACACTCGCTGGAGCAGAACACGTATTCCTCGTGCCCAATCGCGTAGCGGATCGGGCTGCCACTCGCCACCACCGTCCCACAGACCGGATCAACCAGCGGCGCAGCCTCATCTCTGGTCTCTCGCATCACGACTCCCTTCCTCAGCGTCGGATGCCTAAGTATGGGCCGTCAGGTCCGCTGCTTCAGCCTCGGAACGCGGCGCACGCATTACCCCGTTCTGCGCGCAAGACTCCGCGCCGTCGCGCGCGCCGAAGAGTACACTGCGCGCACCCTCGCTGTGTCGAGGCGAGTCGGAATCACAGATGCCTCAGATCAAGGTCGGCCAAGTCCTCATCCACTATCACCGCGTCGGCGACGGCGATCCGCTGTTGCTCATCCCCGGTCTGGGCGGCGACCTTCACAACTGGAAGAGCGCCGTTCCGCACCTGCAGGGGCAGCACCGGGTTATCGCGTTCGACAACCGCGGAGCGGGGCTGACCGAAGCCCCCGCCGCGGCCTTCACGATGGAGACGCTGGCCGACGACGCAGCCGGGTTGCTCGACGCGCTGGAGATCCCGCGCGCGCACATCCTGGGCTGGTCCATGGGCGGCAACGTGGCCCAGGAATTGACACTGCGGCATCCCCATCGCGTGGGTGCGCTGATCCTCATGTCGACCTTCGCACGCGTGCCGTCCCGTTCACGGTTCGCCCTGGACGCGATGATTCGCGGGTTGCGCGAAGGCGCGAGCACGGCCACGGCCATGATGATGATGCGCGCCTGGTGCTCCACCGAGGCCGCCTTCGCCGACGATCCCGTCCCGCGCGAGCCGGCGGGCAGCAAGGGTCCCGACGGCGTGGAAGGATTCGCCCGCCAAAAAAAAGCCATGGACGGATTCGACGCCCGCAGACGACTCAAGGGGCTGCACGCGCCCACCCTGGTCGTGCACGGCACGGAGGACATCATGGTCCCGCCGGCCTTCGCCACCGAGTTGGCGGGCGGCATCCACGGGGCAAAGCTCCACTGGATCGAGCGCGCCGGCCACTTTTTGCCGGCCAAGGGCTGGACCAAGCCGGTTCTGGATTTCCTGGCCGGGCACCCCCTCGGCTGAGCCTTCCGACCTCAGCTCAGCCATGGAATGTCGCCCCGGGTGCGCTGCCTGTTGCATCGCCCCTTCCATCACGTCGCCCATGCCGGGGCTGCCCGGTGGCAAGCCCGCCGGACAGAGATGCCCGCACCTCGACGCGCGGTTGCGTTGCCGCCTGTTTGGTAGCCCCGAGCGTCCGGACGTCTGCCGCAGCCTGCGCCCGAACGCCGAGATGTGCGGCCCCAATGCGGCCTACGCGTTCGCCTATCTCGAAGAACTGGAACGCGTCACGCGCCCGGGCTGAAGTCCTCCTGGAGCGAGAGCGCGCCGGCGGAGTTCAGTTCTTCAGCATCTCTTCGACGAGCCCCAGCACGGCTTCGGAATCGGTGGCGTTCTCGACGCGCTTTCCGTTGAGGAACAGCGTCGGCGTCCCACGCACACCCACGCCGTTGCCCATCTCCACGTCCGCGTCCACGCGGGCCGCGTAGGTCTTGCCATCCAGCGCCTTGCGGAAGGCCGGCATTTTCAACCCCACCTGGGCGGCGTAGGTCTCCAGATCGGCGCGGCTGAGGGCCTGCTGATTGGCGAACAGACGATCGTGGAACGGCCAGAACTTGCCCTGGGCGTGGGCGGCCAGGGCGGCCTCCGCGGCCAGGTGGGCGTTGTTGTGGAAGCTCAGCGGAAACTGGCGGAACACCACGCGGACCTTGTCGGCGAACTTGGCCTTCACCTCGCGCAAGTCCTCGGCGGCGCGCGAGCAGTAGGGGCACTGGAAGTCGGAGAACGCCACCAGGGTCACGGACGCGCTGGCAGGACCGAAGGCGGGCGCGTCGTCCTTGGCGATGGCGGTCTGCTTGTCGATTCCCAGCGGCTTCTGCGACTCCTCCATGCCTTTCAGCTCGGCCACGACCTCAGAGACGTTGTCGAGGAGCACGCTGCAGTGATCGCTGTCCATGGACGCGACCTTCTCCTTCACGAAGTCGCAGGAGGAGGCGGTCACCTCGGCACATAAACGCGCGATCAGGTTTCCACACATCTTGTGCTGCTCGGCTACGCGCGCGGCCGTGAACTTGAAGTCGCGCGCGGCCGCCGTGCAGGTGGCCGGCGAGAACAGCGCGGCGGCCTTGGTCAGATCGGCGCAAGCGGACGACTCCTTGCCAAACTCCCCACACGCTCGGGCCACGTACTCCACGCACGAAACCTGGGCCTCGGCGGCAGGGGCAGCGGCGGGTGCGGGGGCAACAGCAGGCGCGGCGGTCAGAGGCTTGGCGCGACCGGAGCCGCAGGCCGAGGCCAGGACCGTACCCGCGAGGGCAAACACGACGACTTGGATTAGCGAATGCTTCGTTTTCACTGTGTTCCTCCGCCCCGCGGGGCCGGCCAGTGTTAGCAGGGTTGGCCGACCTTACCAAGCGCATCGCGTGGGCGCGTCGTCGCTTGACCCGTCGTGTGAGGGGCGGCACGCGTCTGCCGACGTCAGGCTTGCGTGTCCCCCCGCTCTGGCCAAGGATCGGCGCGAATGACCCAATACATCCTGCCCCTCTCGGTCGCGTCCCTTCTGTTCGCCAGCGCCTGCGCCACCAAGCCGGCGGTCAGCGCTGATGGCCTGCAGCTCAAACGCGTGGTCATCTACCGCAACGGCGTGGCCTACTTCGAACGCCAGGGCCGCGTGAGCACCGACCGCGTCGGCTTCCGCGTGCGCGGCGACGAGGTGGGCGATTTCCTGGCCAGCTTCGCGGTCATGGAGAAGGGCGGCAGCTCGATCAAGTCGGCCTCGTTCCCGCTCAAGCGCGAGGAGCCCACGCCCTCGGCCGACGACGCCAAGAAGAAGCCCGTCGATCCCAAGCGGCGCTTGGAGACGGTGGTCATGGAGCTGGATGGGCGTGAACACGATCTAGCCGTGGGCTACATCGCCGAGGCGCCGGTGTGGCGGCCCTCGTACCGCCTGGTGCTGGACAAGGACAAGGCTCACCTGCAGCTCTGGGGCATCGTGCAGAACCTGTCGGGCGAGGATTGGAAAGACACGTACCTCACGCTGGTCGCCGATGCGCCGCTGGCCTTGACCACCCAGCTCGAAAAGCCACTCGTTCCCGGCCGTCCCGTGCTGAGCGAGGGCGACGGCGTGATCGCGGTGGTGCCGCAGTCCGAGACCAGCTTGGCCCAGGAGCCCGTCGAGGTTCTCAGGCAACACTCTGGGGAGCCGATGGAGATGGAGGAGTCGAGGGACGCGACCGCGAACCTCAGCGACGTCCCCAGGGCCATGAAAAGCGCCAAGCCCAGGCGTGCCGTGGGAGCCAAGAAGGAAATGGCGTCCCCCTCCATGGCCGCGCCGTCGCCCATGGCTGCGCCGTCGCGTCCGCGCAACCTGGCGGCCCTGGCAGCGGTGGCCGTGTCCGGCGGGGCCACGCGCTACGAGTTGCCCGATCCGGTCTCTGTGCCCGACAACAGCGCCACCATGCTGCTCCTGGCGGACAAGGAAGTCCCCGGGGGCGCGACGTACCTGTTTGCGCCGGATGGCGGCGTGCCCGAATCGGCTTCGCACCCGTTCCGTGTGGCGCGCTTCACGAACCAGACGGGTGGCCTCTTGGAACGCGGCCCGCTGGCCTTCTTTGGCGAGGGTGGCTTCCTGGGCCAGGGGGTGATCGATCCTCTGCCCAACGGGGCCAGCGCCACCGTGCCCTTCGGTCTCGAACGCGGTCTGGCCGTCCAGCGACGGGTCGAATACATCCAGGAAGGCGCGCGCCTGTTTCAGGTCGAGGGGGGCGCGCTCATCATCGAACGCCAGGTGGGGCCGCGCACGACCTACACCATCAAGAGCGGTCTGGAGAAAGGGGAAAAGCTCCTCGTCAAGCACCCGCGCCAGGCCGGTAGCAAGCTGATCAATCCGCCCCAGGGCACCGAGGACAACGTGGGTTCGGGCAGCGCGCTGGTTCCCGCCGCGGTGGCCAGCCGGGGCACGCATGAGTTGGTGCTCGACGAGCGCCAGGGCGTGCAGCAGAACGAACACTGGCTGAGCCAGCTTGCCGACGATGCCGTCAAGGCCTACTTGGCCAGCCGCGAGGCCACCGGCGAGGCCGCCACGACCCTCAAGGCGGCCTGGATCATGCGCACCGACTGGAAGCGATACGCCGATGAAGCCGAGCACCTGCGCGTCGAACGAGACGAGTTGCAGCAAGCCAACGAAGAGACGCGCCAGAATTTGCGCGCCATCGAGAAGAACAGCGCCGCCGAGGATCTGCGCACCACGCTGACTGCCCGCCTAGCCAAGAGCGCCGCCCGTCTGGACGAGGTCACCAAGCGCCTCATCCAGCGCGAGATGCAGATCAAGGAACTGGAGCTGCGCTTCCGCGAGGCCATCAAGACCGTCAAGATCGCGCCGCGCGTGTAGGGGCGCCCGTCCGACGCGAAGGGCCCTGAGCGACGGGGACAATGTCGTTCGTGACCGCCTCGGCGCCTACGACTGCGCGGACCTCGATTTCACGGAATTGTGCCGCGCGCTTCACGCCACCCAAAGGAGAGCTTCCACCATGGATATCCCACGAATATTCAACATCGCTGAAAGTGCTCACCGCATCCACAACCCGTTCACACCCGAAAAGCTCGCCACTCTCGGCGCGGCGCTGCGTCTGGAACCGGGGGCCCGAGTGCTCGACCTCGGCAGCGGTTCGGGGGAGATGCTGTGCACCTGGGCACGCGATCACGGCGTCACCGGCACCGGCGTCGACATGAGCCCATTGTTCACCGAGCAAGCGAGACTGCGTGCCCAAGAGCTCGGCGTCGCCGATCGAGTCCAATTCATTCACGGCGATGCCGCCGGCCATGTCTCTGACGAGAAGGTCAGTGTGGCGGCCTGTCTCGGTGCCACTTGGATCGGCGGGGGCGTCGCCGGCACCGTCGAGCTTCTGGCGCGGAGCCTCCGCCCCGGAGGGATCATCCTCATCGGCGAGCCCTACTGGCGGCAGTTACCGCCGACGGAAGATGTTGCCAAAGCCTGTCATGCCAACTCCATCTCTGACTTTCTCCTGCTTCCGGGACTTCTCGCGTCTTTGGGCCACCTTGGCTACGACGTGGTTGAAATGGTTTTGGCTGACCAAGACGGCTGGGACAGATACGAGGCAGCCCAATGGCTCACGATGCGCCGATGGCTTGAAACCAATCCCGGCGACGAGTTGGCAAAGGAGGTTCGAGCAAAACTGACCTCGGGACCCGAGCGCCACGCCGCCTACACGCGTGAATACCTGGGCTGGGGTGTGTTCGCGCTGATGCAGCGGTGACGCCGCGGCGGCGCATGGGTGCAGCCTGGCGTCCTGACCAAGACGCCCTGGGTGCGCAAGCCAACAGACCGAGCGTGCTGGCCATCACCTGAGGCCGTTCAGTCAGCCGACAGAAAGGTCACCATGAAACGCATCCTCGTGCTGCTCGCGCTCGGGCTCGCAGCCGTGGCGAGCCTGGGATACGTGAGCCCCTCGCAGCTTTTCAAGCGCAACGCAGAGCTGAAAGCCGAGGGCTATTTCATGGCCGAGTTCGAATTCAAGATGATGGCCGCGCTCTACTACCTGAACGACGGCAGCTATTGGAAGGCCTACCGCACCCTCCGGCGCATCAAGAGAGAACTGGAGAGCCGCGAAGGCCTAGTCAAGGCCCCCAAGAACGCGAACCCCGACGAGCGCATTGCCTTCTTGCTGGCTCGCCAGTATCCAGCGAACGGCGCGTTTATGGATCCCGACTACCCGCTCTTCACGACCATCGGACCCACCTCCAACGTGCTCGGCGAGCTGAGCCGCTTGTCGACCACGACGGGGCGTCCGATTCGCGTGCGGCATCCGCTGCGTTTCCTCGATCAGATCAAGACGCCATCCCAGCTGCGCGCCTTCATGTCATCTCTGCTTTATTTCAAAGAACGCTGGGCGGAGAGGTTCGGCGGGCCGAGCCCCTACGTGGTTGCCACGGATCTGACCGGCGAAACCATTGGGCACATCGAGACCATTGGCGGCTATCCGCTGTCACCCGAATGGAAGGATGCGCTTTCTCGCTGGTACTACGAGACCCAGGATCCGGTGACCGGGTTCTGGGGCGCGCGCATCGGCGACAAGGACCACTGGCGCCAAGCCCACGACATCGATTCGACCTCGCACATCCTCAAGCATTTCCTGACCGACGAGGGCCAAGCGCGCGACGCCAAGTATCCGCTGCGCTACGCGGAGACATTGGCCGACAACCTTCTGAAGGACGTGGATGGGCCCATTCCCGAGGGCGCGCCAGCCCAGCACGAGTGGAGCCTGCGCCAGGCCCACGCTGCCAAAATCATCGTGCGTCTGCTGTGGCCCTCGCTGTCACCCGCATTACGTGCCCGCGCACTGGCGGCCATGCCCCGATGGCTGGAAACGCGTTTCGCCATGTATCGCCCCGAGGCCGGCGGCTTCGCGGTGGCGTCGACTTCGCCCAACGCCGACGTCGACGCCACCAGTACCGCCCTCATGTTCCTGACGGATACTGGCTACGTCCCGGGCACCTGGAGGCGAGAGCGCACGCGCGGCCCCGCCCTGGCCACAGCGCCGAAGTTGGTGCGGACGACGCTGGCCCGCTGGGACGAGGCGTGTTTGCCCGCCGACCTGGACGTCAACTCCGTTCGCGGCTACAGCGAGCTGCCCGAGCCCGAATCGTGGGACGACAGCCACCTGGTGCGCATCGTGTACCCGCATGAGACGCCCATTCTCGATGTCATGCACCTGCGCCAGGGGCTGGCCCGCTACGTTGGCGCAACGGGCGGCGAATTCGGTAACTGGTCCAGCAAGGAATCGCTGAAGGACGGACCGCTGGCTCTCAAGCAGCCGGTGAACCCGGTGATGGCCACCACGGGGCCGCTTGCGCTGCAGGAGATCGCCGGCGCCAACCCGAGGGCCAAGCGTTTCTTCGTGGTGGGGCTGGACCGTTTCCAGGTGCCTGTTTTCCGTTACGAATTTGCGCGAGCCGAGCAGCCGTGAAGAAACCCGCCGTGTTTGCGGGGCTGGCGCGCCCGCGGAAAGCCTAGAGACGGCTGAACCCGTTGGGTAGACTCTCGGCGGAGATCCGAGCCCACCCACCTTTGGCTGGAGTGCCATGACAAAGAATTACTTCGGCGTTCTATCCGCGATCGGCTTCACCATCCTGGCGTGTTCGCAAGCATCGACCCCGGGCGGAGGTGGCGGCCAACCGGCGCAAGGAGGTGCGAGCGGCGGTGACAGCCGCAGCGGCGGGGTCATCGGCTCAGGTGGGAAGGCGGGTGCGGGCGGTGTGATGAGAGATGGCGGCGCGAGCAGTCTGGGAGGGCATTTCGGCGGCAGTGGAGGCACCGTGGCCAGCGGGGGAAGCACGGGCGGTTCTGCCGCTCACGGCGGAGACAGGAGCAGCGGCGGCAACGGGGGAAGCGCTGGCACGATCGCCGCAAGCGGCGGAACGACGGAGCGAAGCGACGGCGGGACCGCGGGCTCCGGCGGCACCGGGTCCGGAACCGACGGTGGAGCCGCGGGCTCCAGTGGTGGAACCGCGGGCTCCACTGGTGGAACCGCCGGCTCCAGTGGTGGAACCGCGGGCTCCGGCGGCACCGGGTCCGGGACTGGCGGCAGCACCGGGGGCGCCGGCGGCGGAACCGTCGCCCCGGTCACCATCACCCCCGGCTCGGTGTGGAACGATACCCAGGGCAAGGTCATCCAGGCGCACGGCGAGGGGATCATCAAAGTGGGCGACACGTACTATTGGTTGGGCGAGGACAAGACCAATGGCGCCCCCTTTCAGAACATCAAGTGCTACTCGTCGGCCGACCTCAAGAACTGGACGTTCGTCAACAACGTGTTGACTCGTCAGGCGAGCGGAGACTTGGGACCGAACCGCATCATCGAGCGGCCCCATGTCATCCACAACGCGTCCACCTCCCAATTCGTCATGTACATGCATGTGGACAACTCAAGCTACACAGACCGCAAGGCCGGGGTCGCGACGTGCAGTACCGTCTGCGGCTCGTACACCTATCGCGGGAGCTTCAAACCCTTGGGACATGACAGCCTGGACGACACCCTCTTCCAGGACGGCACGACGGGGTATTTTCTGAGCGAGGATCGCACCAACACCAAACTGCAGATCTACAAGCTCTCCGATGACTATCTGACCGTCGCGTCCTTGCTTACTTCGCTGCCTCAATATGAATCCCCGGCGGTGGTGAAGATCGAAGGCACGTACTTCATCTTCGGCTCGCATCTGACCGGCTGGTCGACCAACGACAACCAATACGCCACGGCCACCTCCATGGCCGGACCCTGGTCCGCGTGGAAGAGTTTCGCGCCATCGGGAACCAACACCTGCAACTCGCAAACAACGTTCATCCTTCCCGTGAGCGGCAGCACCGGCACCTCGTACATGTTTCTTGGTGATCGCTGGAATCCCAACAATCTGACCGATTCGCGCTACATCTGGCAGCCGCTAACCGTCAAGGGCACAACCGTTTCGATGACTTGTCCAACCAATTGGACCCTCGACGTCGCCGCCGGGACCTGGCGCTGAATCACCGTAGTCTCCCGAGCACGGCCGGCTGAAATCCCCGTCAGTTGCGCCAGTCGTCCCAGGCCTCGGGCTCCCCATCCGTCGCCGGACGCGCACGGTGGAGATCACGGATCTCGGTGGGCAGGGGCACGGCCCTCGGCAACTGGAACCGCGCTGCGGCGAGGCGATGGTCAAGGGTGCGCCGCGCGTGCCGGGCCGCCTGGACCGCGGGATCTCATCAGTGCCCGCCCCCCAATATTAGGTGATGTGATTGGGAACCCCGAAGTGGCAGCATGGCCGCATGCTTCCTCTTGGTCGCCGCGCTCCCTGGTTGACTCTTCTTCTGGCCGCGTGCGGTGCGGCCTCGGCACCCGGCCCGGATACCAGCGATGCGGGCGCGGACGCGGATGCAAGCCGGGACCTGCCCGCCGAGCGCGGCGCCGAGGCGGGTGTGGACCTCGCGCCCGTGTGGCCGCCGCCCACTGCATATCAGGCCAAGAGCCCCATGCTGACCGATCCGGACAGCAACGGCCCGGCCATGGCGGTGAGCTGCGCCGACTTCTGGAAGAAGGCACGCGACACCGCGAACGGCGGCTTCTTCACCTTCGTCGACCGCCAGGGTGCGGTGACCGCCAACCGCAACAAGTCGTTCGTGTGCCAAAGCCGGCTCGGCATCGTGTTCGCCCACACCTTCATGCTCACGGGCGACGAGACATACCTGGACGAGGGACGCGCCGCCCTCGATTTTCTGTACGCGCACGGCTGGGATCAGACCAATGGCGGTTGGTACTTCACGGCCGACGACAAGGGCACGCCCCTGGGCGACGGAGACAACGGCAGTAAGTGGTCGTTCGTGCAGCACTACGATCTGCTCGGGCCGCTGGCCATGTGCGAGGCGACCCGCAACGAAACGGACTGCGCCTGGGCCGACAAGGGACGCGCATCGCTGGAACTCCTGTGGGATTCGAGGGCGACGAAGTTCGGCTACTACGACTACGCGGACCTGGATTTCGCCGGATTGCGCGGCAAGGGCTTCACACCCACGGTCGATGGCCTGGGCACCAACGCCCTGCTCAGCTACCTGCTCTCGGGTTCGAGTGCGCACCGCAAACGCATTCTGGACCTAGCCGATAACGTGCTCACGCACTTGGTGGCGGCGATGGACGCTCCCGACGTGAAGTACGGCTTTCCCGAGTACTTCGATAGCGACTGGAACGTGGACACCATGAACCGCGGTGGCTTCACCGGCCACGTGTTCAAGACGGCCTGGCAACTGGCGCGCGTCTATCTGATGAATCCTGATCCCCGCTACCGAGCCGGTGTGCGACGCATCCTGCATGCCCTGTGGGACGAGGGCGGTTTCGACAAGGACAACGGCGCGCCCAACGGTTCGTGCGAGTGGAGCATGGGCGTGCACACCACCGAGAAGAACTACTGGGAGGTGGAACAAGGCTTCACGTCCGGGATCACCAGCTTCTTCATCGAGGACAGCGCCAGCGAGCGCGAGCTGGACCTCGAGATCGCCGATCGCTCCATCGACTTCCTGCAGAGGCACTTCATGGACGCCGAAGCCGGCGGCATGTACTTCAACACCAGCGCCGACGGCTCGGAGGTGACCAACACGAGCAAGAGCGACAAGTACGAGTCGGGGCACCACTGCGTAGAGACCGGGTACTACGGCTATCTTTACGGCAACCTCCTGTATCGCCGTCGGCCCGCGTCGCTGTACTACCGATTCGCCCCCGCCAAGACGCCGCGCGAGATTCGCCTCTCGCCGCTCACCATGGAAGACGGCCGCCTGCGCATCACGGCGGTCGAGCTGGACGACGCGCCCTTCAACGGCTTCGACGGTCAGACCCGCACCCTCGCCCTGCCCGCGGGTGTGGGCGGCAAATTCAAGGTGACCTTCCAGCCGGTGTATTAGCCGCGAGGCCCGGGCTACCCTGATCGGGGACGGCCATGAACTTCCTCTCGCACAGCATCGTGCTCCCCGAGCGCAGCACCGCCCTGACCCGGGTCGGCTCAGCCCTGGCTCATCCAGCGCGATCCGGACCCGCTCGTCGAGTACTACGCGGCCTTCGACGAGGTTAACCTGGCCTTCGCCACCCGGCACGCGCTCACCCAGCCCGAGTCGCGCCCAGCGCTGGGCGCGGTGTTGGATCGCTTCGTCCGATCACGCTTCCTTGAGACCTATGCCTCGCCCGCCGGGCTGGCCCAACGCTTCCAGTGGCTGGCCAGCCGCCTTCCCCTGAAGGGCGGCTGGCAGGAGCGTTGGTTGAGCGAGTTGGCGGCTCACGTCGAGCCCTGGCACGCCGTCCTGGCGCCGGGATCGGAGGCGCTGCTGACCTCGGTGCGCGCGGGTGTCGAGGCCAGATTCGGACCTTTCACTCACGGCGCCAATTGGCGATGAGCTGAACCAGGCCTCGCGCGCCGGCGACCACTTGGGCGAAAATGGGGCCATGACCGCGACCGAATGGATCTCTGAACGCAGGGCCGCCGCCTTGGCTGCGGTGCCGTCCGCACCTCGCCGCCCGAGCAAACGGGCGCGCGCCCTCATCTTCGCCTACACGGGCACGCAAAAGGCCATGCTTTGGGTGGGCATCGTTTTCTCCGTGTTCGGCTCGCTGCTCTCCCTGCCCTTCTGTTGGGGGCTGCCCGTGGATCTGGCCATCGCCCTGACCCACCGTGATCTGCAGGGCACGGTCGTGGATGCCAGCCTCAACCGAAGCGCCGAGATCGGGGGACAGCACCCGACGTCCATCACGTTCACCTACGAGGTGAACGGCCGAACGTATACGGGCACGTGCAGCACGCTGGACGACCAATTGGTGGAGGCCGCCACGCCCGGGGCGAGGCTGGGGCTGGAGGTGGCCCGGTTGAATCCGGCCTGGGCACGGCTGGCCGGCACCACCCACGCGACCTTCGGCTATACGGTGCTGATCACCTTGATCTTCCCCGGTATCGGGCTGGCGTTCCTGACCTGGGCCATCCGCTCCAACCGCCGCGAAATTCGAGCCTATCGTCGGGGCACGCCCATCTTGGCCCGCGTGGTGTACCGCGGGCCGAACAAGAGCGTGAAGATCAACGGTGCCCACCCCTTCATGGTGAAGTGGGAGTTCAAGATCGACGACGACATCTACGAGGGCAGCCTGTCCACCATGTCGTTGTTGGCCTTCGAGGACCTGATGGAGCCGAGCGAGGTTCCCGTCCTCTACCTGCCCGAGAACCCGCGCATCAACACGCTGTATATTCCCTGACCCGCGGCTCGCTATGGGCGGTCGAGTTTTTCGTCTTCGAACGATCGCTCGTCCTCGCGTGGTTCCAGGTGGGTCGTGACGTGGGTGAGGGGCAAGGCATGACGAATCTCGGCCTCGATGCGCTCGAGGAGCTCATGCCCGCGTTGCACCGTCCACTGGCCCGGCACCAAGACGTGCAGTGACACGAACTTCCTTGCGCCCGCCTGGCGCGTCCACACGGCGTGGAAGCTCACCTCGTCGCAGCGAAAGCGAGCCAGGATGGCCTCCACCTTGGCCCGGTCCTCGCGAGGCAAGGCCTTATCCATCAGCCCCGAAACCGAGCGGCGCACGATGCCCACGCCGGACCACACGATGTTCGTGGCCACCACCAGAGCGATCAGCGGATCGAGCATGAGCCAGCCCGTGAGCGACACCAGGGCCACGGCCACCAGCACACCGACGCTGGTCCACACGTCAGTTATCAGATGCTTGGCATTGGCCTCCAACGTGATGGAACCGCTCCTGCGCCCGGCACGCAGGATGACCAGAGCGGCCAGAAGGTTGATGAGCGACGAAAGGGCGGAGACCACGAGCCCCAGGTCGACCTGCGCCAGCGGACGCGGATGGGTCAGGCGTGGAACGGCGGTGAGCGCGATGCTCGCCGCGGCCACGATGATCAGCATCCCCTCCAGGCCGCTGGAGAAATACTCCGCCTTCCCATGGCCGAAGGCATGATCCGTGTCGGCGGGTCGGGCGGCCACGCTGAGCATCCACAGAGCCATCACGCCGCCCACCAGGTTGACCACCGACTCCACGGCATCGGACAGCAAGCCCACGGACCCGGTCAACCAGTAGGCGAGTGCCTTTAGGGCCATGGTCAACACGGCGACGGCGATGGAGAGGCGGGCGTAGCGGGTCAAGTGTGGCGAAGGCGCCAACCAGGTGGACACACGCAAAGGCATCACCGCCTCAAGCGCCACGGGTCCGCCGGCTTCGCGGACCAAGAACTTCGCTTGGCACGCGGCGACGAGAAGGTCAGCAGAAGAGCGTGCACAACACGCCTGATCTGTAACGCGGACGCATTCGGTCCCACATGTCCTGAGATTCCGCGGGCCTGCGCGGCGGTGCGATCGCGTCGTGGAAAAACTCCATCGGCCCGTCGACAAGCCCTCGACGTTTTGATGTCGAACCTATAAAAGATGCGCCCGCGCGCCGACGGGCAGGCGCGGCCAAGGAGGCCTCGATAGACACGCGGTCACACATCGAGCAGGCGGGCGCAGCGACGTCCTCGACCCCGGCCGGAGTGCGCCTGCGGGCCTGGCAGCGCGAGGCCCTGATCCGCTTCGAGGAGAGCGCATCGTCCAGCTTCCTGGCGGTGGCCACACCGGGCGCCGGCAAGACCACCTTCGCGCTCATCGCGGTTCGTCGCGCGCTGTTGGCACGCCAGGTCCGTCGCTGCGTCATCGTGGTGCCCACGCAGCACCTCAAGACTCAGTGGGCCCACGCGGCCGAGCGTTTTCACTTGCATCTCGATCCCGAATGGACCGCCGGCTACGGCGCCCTGCCCTCGGACGTGCACGGCGTGGTCGTGACCTATCAGCAAGTCGCCGCCTCGCCCGGGTCCCTGCGCGACCTGGTGCGTGGGTCGTTCGCCGTCCTCGACGAGATCCACCATGCCGGCGAGAGCCGCTCCTGGGGCGATGGGGTGCGCTTCGCCTTCGAGCACGCCCAGCGTCGCCTGTGTCTGTCGGGCACGCCCTTCCGCTCCGACCAGAGCACCATTCCCTTCGTCCACTACGACGGCGATCTGGCGCGCCCCGATTACGAATACGGCTACGGCGAGGCGCTGAGGGATCGACTGGTGGTGCGTCCCATCTACTTTCCGCGCATCAACGGTCACATGGAGTGGACCGCGCCGGGCGGCCTCGATTGCGCGGCCACCTTCGACGATCCCTTGACGCGCGACCTAGCCAACCAGCGTCTACGCACGGCCCTGGACGTCGGCGGCGAATGGCTGCCCAGCGTTCTCGTGCAGGCCCACGCCCAGCTCATGCATCTGCGGCGTAACGATTCCAGGGCGGGCGGCCTGGTCATCGCCATGGACCAGGATCACGCGCGCGGCATCGCGGAGATCATGCATGACCGCCTGGGTGTGCTGCCCACCGTGGCCACCTCCGACGATCCGGCGGCCTCGCGTCGGATTGCGGAGTTCGGCGACGGTGCGGCGCCCTGGATCGTCGCCGTGCGCATGGTGTCCGAGGGTGTGGACATCCCGCGCCTGCGCGTGGGGGTCTACGCCACCAATACGGTTACCGAGCTGTTCTTCCGGCAGGCGGTGGGGCGCCTGGTGCGCTGGACGGGCGGGCCAGGTCGGCAAACGGCGTACATGCTGATTCCCGACGACAAGCGCCTGCGCACCTTCGCCACGGGCATCGCCGAGCAACGCCGCCATTCGCTGCGCAAGCAAACCGACGAGGACGATGTCTACGGCATCACCGCCTCGTCCGAGGGAGAGCGCCGCGAACAAGCGCCCGAGGAGGCCGCGCCCGAGGACCGTCAGCTCTCGCTTTTCTCCGCCATTTCGGCCGTGGCCCTGGACGAGCAGGGTCGCCCCATGGAAAGCCCGCGCATCGTCGAAGAAGAGGAGGGAGAGGCTATCCCCGACTTGGTCGACATGTCGCAATTCAACGCGCAGACGGCACACGCCCAAATCTTCGAGCGCGTGCCCATGCAGCCCGTTCCCCTGCCCGATCCCGAGCCCACTCCGACGCCGGCCGCCACAGGCGCCCTGGCCCGCCGCCGTCAGTTGCGCGAGATGAACAGCGAGGCCGTGCGCGACGCCGTGTACGCCACGGGCAAGACGCACGCCCAAATCAACGCCCTGCTTAACAAGAAGGTCGGCATCAAGCGCATCACCGAGGCCACGGTCCGCCAGTTGGAGCGTCGCCTGCAAGTGGCCAAGGCGCTGCTGCATAAGAATTGAGGGGCGTGCTACTCGCTGATCTGCTCCAGCGCCGCGCGATCGACGACGCGCAGACGGCGCTCTTCGAGGATCTCCACCACGCGCGCGTCGGCCAGCTTGCGTAGCACGCGCGAGAAGGTCTCGCTGGTCAGGTTGAGGTGCGAGGCGATGTGCTTCTTGAGGCCGGCCAGGCCTACCGTGCCGCGGGCGTCGGGCTTGGCCTGCAGAAGGTGGCGCGCCACCCGCCCGCTTGCGTCCCGCAACGTGATGTCCTCCAGCAGTCCGGTCAGGCGCCGCACCCAGTGGCTCATGCCGACCAGCAGTTCCAGACAGAAGGCGTGCTCCTCGCGCAGCATGGACATGATGGCGGGCGCGGGCAGCAGGGCGCACTGGGCGGCCTCGGTCACTTCCGCGAAGGCGGGACAAGGGAAGCCGCCGATGACCGCCACCTCGGCGAAGGTCTGCCCGGGACCCGCCATGTGCAAGGTGTGCTCCCGCCCCGCCCCGCCGATGCGGTAGATCCGCACCGCGCCGCTGCCCACGCAGTAGATGCCGGGACAGGGATCGCCCTGACGGAAGACCAGGGTGCCCGCGACAAAGGAGACTTTGCGCGCCATGTGGACCAGCCGTCGACGGTGAACCGGGCTCACCCCTTGGAAGAGGCTGCAGGCGTCGATGATGGCCGTCTTGTCCATCCCGGCAGGTTGCCCACTCGCTTGATCCAGATCAAGGCATCCCCGCCGCGCGACGGTCATCGTACCTGCCGTAACCGACACAAGGAGACCACCCCATGTTCTGCAATCAATGTGAGCAATTCGGGCGCGGCTGCACCACCGGGCCGGGCGTCTGCGGCAAGGATCCGGACGTGCAGTCGCTGCAGGAAACCATCATCTTCGGCCTCAAGGGCATGGCGGCCTACGCGCACCACGCGCGCCGACTGGGCATGGTCGACGAGGCGGTGGACGCCTTCACGGAGGAGGCGCTCTTCTCCACGCTGACCAACGTGAACTTCGATCTGGGCGCGCTGTTCGAGTACGCCATGGAGCTGGGGCGCATGAATCTGCGCGTGATGCAGATGCTCGACGAGGGACACACGCGCCGCTTCGGCCAGCCGTCACCTGCCGAGGTCAGCGAGGGCACGCAGGCCGGCCCGGGCATCCTGGTGACTGGCCATGACCTCGTCGATCTGGACGACCTGCTGGCCCAGTGCAAGGGGACCGACGTCAAGGTCTACACCCACGGCGAGATGCTGCCCGCGCACATGTACCCCAACCTCCGCAATCATCCCAACCTGGCCGGCCACTTCGGCGGCGCCTGGCAGAAGCAGCGCACTGAATTCGCCGCGTTCTCGGGGCCGGTGCTGGCCACCACCAACTGCGTGGTCATTCCGCCGCAGACCTACGCCGGCCGCCTCTACACCACCCGCGCCACGGCGGTTCCCGGCGGCACGCGCCTGCTCAACAACGACTTCTCGGCGGTCATCGCGAAGGCCAAGGCGTGCCCGCCCCTGCCCGCCTCGACCATCAAGAAATCCACCGTGGGCTTCCACCACTCGGCCATCCTGGCCCAGGCGCCGGCCATCGTGGAGGCGGTGAAAGCCGGAAAGATCAGCCGCTTCTTCGTCATCGGCGGCTGCGACGGTGCGGAAGCCGGGCGCAACTACTTCAGCGAGTACGCCAGGCTGACCCCGCCCGACTCGTTCATCCTGACCTTGGGCTGCGGCAAGTACCGCATCCGCGAGCACGACTACGGCACCCACCTGGGCCTGCCGCGGCTGATGGACATGGGCCAGTGCAACGACGCCTACGGCGCCATCCAGGTGGCGGTCGCCCTGGCCAAGGCCTTCAATTGCTCGGTCAACGAGCTGCCGCTCACGCTGGTGGTTTCGTGGTTCGAGCAGAAGGCCGTGGCCGTGCTGCTGACCCTGCTCTCGTTGGGCGTGAAGAAGATCGCCATCGGCCCCAACCCGCCGGCCTTCATCACCCCGGGCGTCTTCAAGATCCTGCAGGAGAAGTTCGACCTGCGCCTGACCGGTAAGGATCCGGCCAAGGATCTGGCCGCCGCGCTGAGCTGACGACAGGCACGCGGGCGTGCCCCGGAACGTCTCTCCGGGGCACGCGTTGCCTCGCCGGATGGCCACGACACCACGTCAACGGACGTCGTGACCGTGCTCGTCGTCCCGTAGCTCGGTCACTTGCCGGCCAAGGCCTTCGCGGCCTCGGCGTGCTTGGCCAACTCGGCCGAGATGGCCCGCTGCAGCTCCGTGTCGTTGGCGCGCACGGCCCGCTGCAGCCGTTCCGCCAGAACCGCGCCCCGTGCCGCCAGCAGCAGCCCCTGGTAGGCCGTGTCGTTGCTGCGAACTTGGGAGCACGCCCGGTTGGGCCTGCGGCCGATGGGCACCACCTGGTCGGGACCATCGATCGATTTCCACACCGCGCACGCCTCGGCACCCAAGTCGGCGCAGATCGATGCGGTCAGCTTCTCGCACTGGTTGCAACCCGCGAGCAGGCCGAGACTCAGGCACCCCACCGCAAACAGCGTCTTCATCATGACGCGAGTGCTATCAGAGCGTGGCGACGAGGGCCAGCGCGCTTCCGGGGCCACTCACGAAAAACGGCGCCGATCTCTCGACCGGCGCCGTTGCTTACTGACTGTCGCTCAGCTTACTTCGCGCGGGGGCTCTCGATCTGAGCCTGCGCGGCGGCCAGGCGCGCGATCGGCACGCGGAAGGGCGAGCAGCTGACGTAGTCCATGCCCACCTTGTGGCAGAACTTCACGCTCTCCGCATCGCCACCGTGCTCACCGCAGATGCCCACCTTCAGCTTGGGACGGGTCGTGCGACCGCGCTCCACGCCGAACTTGATGAGTTCGCCGACGCCGTCCACGTCGATGGTCTGGAACGGATCGTCCTTGAGCAGCTTCTTGTCGAGATAGTCGGGCAGGAAGCTGCCGATATCGTCGCGGCTGAAGCCGAAGCTCATCTGGGTCAGGTCGTTGGTGCCGAAGGAGAAGAATTCGGCGACCTCGGCCATCTTGGCGGCCTGCAGAGCGGCGCGCGGGATCTCGATCATCGTGCCGTACATGAAGGGGATCTCCTTCACGCCGAGGGAGGCGCAAACCTCCTTGTACACGCGATCCACGATCGCCTTCTGATCCTGGATCTCGGTCACGTTGCAGGTGACCGGGATCATGATCTCCGGGTGAGCCTTCTTGCCGGCCTTGATGAGCTCGCCAGCGGCTTCGAGGACGGCGCGCACCTGCATCTCGGTGATCTCCGGGTAGGTGACGCCGAGGCGCACGCCGCGGTGACCGAGCATCGGGTTGTTCTCGCGCAGGCCCTCGGCGCGCTTGTTGAGCTCGCCCATGTCGACCTTGAGCTCCTTGGCCAACGCCTCGAGCTTGTCCTGCGAGTGCGGGACGAACTCGTGCAGCGGCGGATCCAGCAAGCGGATCGTGATGGGCAGACCATTCAGGGCCTCCATGGTGGCCTTGACGTCGCTCTTCACGAAGGGCGCCAGCTCGGCCAGGGCGGCCTTACGCTCGGCAACCGACTTGCTCATGATCATCTTGCGCAGCAGGAACAGCGGCTTGTCCGAGCCCTCGCCGTAGAACATGTGCTCGGTGCGGAACAGGCCGATGCCCTCGGCGCCGAACTCCACGGCCTTCTTGGCGTCCTTGGGGCTGTCGGCGTTGGTGCGCACCTTGAGGGCGCGCTCGGCGTCGACCAGCTTCATAAACTCCTTGAAGGTCTCGTTCTTGGCCGGGTCAGCGTCCACCAGGGCCATGTCGCCCTTGTAGACCAGGCCCTTGGTGCCGTTGAGCGCGATCCAGTCGCCTTCCTTGATGACCTCGCCCTTCTTGGTGGTGAAGGACTTGCCGTCGTGGGCGATCTCGATGTCGCTGCAGCCGACGATGCAGCACTTGCCCCAGCCGCGGGCCACGAGCGCCGCGTGCGAGGTCATGCCACCCTTGCTGGTGAGGATGGCCTGCGCCTTGTGCATGCCGTCCACGTCCTCGGGCGAGGTCTCCTCGCGCACGAGAACCACCTTCTTGCCCTGCTCGCCCAGCCTGACCGCGACCTCGCTGGTGAACACGACCTGGCCCTTGGCGCCGCCGGGACCGGCGGGCAGACCCTTGGCCACGGCCTTGGTGGCCGCCTCGGCCTTCGGGTCCAGGGTCGGGAGCAGCAGCTCGACGAGCTGGTTGGGGGCCACGCGGTTGATGGCCGTCTTGGCGTCGATGAGGCCTTCCTTCTGCATGTCCACGGCCATCTTCACGGCCGCGGTGCCGTTGCGCTTGCCCACGCGGCACTGGAGCATGAACAGGCGGCCCTTCTCGATGGTGAACTCGATGTCCTGCATGTCCTTGTAGTGCTTCTCGAGACGGCTCTGGATCTCGAAGAGCTCTTTGTAGCAGGCGGGCATGGTCGCCTCGAGGGTGGCGAGCTTCTCGCTCTGCGCGTTCTTCGAGTTCTCGTTGATGGGCGCCGGGGTGCGGATGCCGGCCACCACGTCCTCGCCCTGAGCGTCGACCAGGTACTCACCGTAGAAGTGAGCGTCGCCGTTGCCCGGGTTACGCGTGAACGCCACGCCGGTCGCCGAGTCCGAGCCCATGTTGCCGAACACCATGGACTGCACGTTGACGGCGGTTCCCCACTCGTCCGGAATCTTCTCGATGCGGCGGTAGTCGACGGCGCGCTTGCCGTTCCAGCTACCGAACACGGCGCCGATGCCGCCCCACAGCTGATCCTGGGGCTCATCGGGGAAGGGCTTGCCGAGCACGTCCTTCACAATCTTCTTGAACTCGACCACCAGGGCCTTGAGGTCATCGACGGTCAGGTCGGTGTCGCTCTTGTAGCCCTTGGCCTTCTTCACCGCGTCCAGGCGCTCGTCCAGGATCTTGCGGATGCCCTTGCCGTCCTTGGGCTCGATACCCGCGGCCTTCTCCATGACGACGTCCGAGTACATCATGACCAAGCGGCGGTAGGCGTCGTACGCGAAGCGGGCGTTGCCCGTCTTCTCGATGAGGCCCTGGATGGTGACGTCGTTGAGGCCGACGTTGAGAACCGTGTCCATCATGCCCGGCATGGAGCGACGGGCGCCCGAACGCACCGAGATGAGCAGCGGGTTCTTGGCGTCGCCGAACTTCTTGCCCATGAGCTGCTCGACCTCGGCCAGGGCCTTGGTCACCTGCTCCTTCAGCTCGGCCGGGTAGGTCTTGCCGTTGGCGTAGTAGTACGTGCAGACCTCGGTCGTGATGGTGAAACCGGGGGGCACGGGCAGCTTGAGCGACGGGTGGCCGGCCATCTCGGCGAGGTTGGCGCCCTTGCCGCCGAGAAGGTTCTTCATGGACTCATTCCCGTCGGCCTTACCTCCGCCGAAGGAATAGACGTACTTGGTCATTCGAGTTCCTCCATAGATTGATCGAACGCTGACTTGGACTTTTGGGCCGGCGCCACAGCCGGTCGCCGGCACGCCAAATATCATGTTTGCGACCCGACGCCCGGATTAGTTTCGTTTCGGCTTTGCTTCTCGGCAGTTACGAGCGCGATGCAGCCCTACGCGTCGAACGGGCGAACGCCGCAAGGCCTGATGATTCCAGGCCCCATTCCCCACGTCTTCTGTGGGGGTTACGGACGACCTCATGGGCACTCGCAGGCCCCAGTCGCCGCCCACGGCCGCCGCGCCTCCGCCGATGGCCTCGTCGAGCCACAGCCCCTGGCCATGGTACCCTGAAGCCATGTTGCGTTCGTTCTCGCCGCTGACCTCGGACCACCTGCGGTGGCGTGCGCGCGGTTGCAGAACGGGCGCCTGAGCCAAGACACGAAAGGCGGCCCGCGGGTCGCCTGCTTCGCGTATCTGCCGGACCGGCGACCCAGGGCCGAAAAGGAGCCCATGAGTCGATCCCACTACACGTTCGGAGACAACCAGCTTGCGGCGGCGCGCCTGGAGCGCCTGGCCCAGGCCTACGCGCCCAGCTCTGCCCAATTCCTGCGCCGCGCGAAACCAGAGTCCGTACGATTCGCCCTGGATCTGGGCAGCGGGCTGGGCTTGACCACCGATCTGGTCCAGCACATCACCGGCGCCCAGGTGACCGGGTACGAGCGTTCGCCCGGGTATCTGAGCCTGGCCCGCGAACGGTTCCCGCATTTGACGTTTCGCGACGTGGACGTCTTGGCGCCGCCCTACCCTGATCACGGGGCCGACCTCATCTACGGTCGATTCCTGCTGACCCACCTGCACACGCCCGAGGTGGTGGTGAAGGCATGCCTGGCTCACCTGCGTCCGGGTGGACGGTTGCTGCTCGAGGAGACGGCCGAGTTGGAGTCACCCTTGCCCGCGTTGCAGCGCTACTACGCTCTGGTCAAGGACATGCAGGCCCACTACGGACAAGAGCTGCACATGGGGCGACGGCTGCCCGCCCTGGCCGCCGCGCTCGCCGGGGCCAGAACCACGGCCCGACAGACGCCCTTGACCATGGCCGCACCCACCATGGCCCGGCTACACGCCATGAACATCGCCACCTGGAAGAGCGACCCCTACATGAGCCAGGCCCACGCGGCCGCCGAGTTGGACGCGCTGGAGGACGAGCTGAACGCCATCGCCGACGGCAGCGCGGCCCACACGCCCGGTCGCTGCGTGATGGCGCAGGTGATCGTGGAGCGGATCTAGAACGCGGATCTGTGTCGCATCCCTTCGTGGCGCGTCGATCAGAGTCCTGGAGCGGCCGATCGCCTTTCACCATCCTACAAAACCGACGCTGACCCACCGATTCCTAGAGGTGATGAGACTTGGCCTCTGGCTCGCTGTGAGTGCATGTGTGGTCTGGCTGAGCGGGTGCGCCCGCAACGCGCCGCCCGCGCCCGCTTGCGAAGCCGGAGTTCCCCTCCCGGAGGATGGGCCATCGGGCGACTGGGAAGGCAGCGGCGTTACACCACCTGGAGACGCGTGCCTCGGCTGTGAGGTCGGGGCGGGAGAGCACTGCCCTGCCGGCGCACTGAACTGCGGTGGCCGCTGCATCGATCCCGCAACCGATCGCGTGTTCTGCGGCGCCCAGGATGATTGCCTGGACGCCAACGCCGGCACGACCTGTGGCCCCGGCACGGTGTGTTCTGGCGGCGTCTGCGCGACCACCTGTCTGCCGGACGAGCTGTTGTGCAACGACCGGTGCGTGGACCCGCAGACCGACCGTGGCTTCTGCGGCGCCAAGGACGACTGCACCGACGTCAACGCGGGCGCGGTCTGCGGCCCGGGACAGGTGTGCACGGCCGGCCTGTGCGCGGCCACCTGCTTGCCCAGCCAGGTTTTGTGCGGCGACAGGTGCGTCGATCCGCAGACCGACCGCAGCTTCTGTGGCGCCCAGGATGACTGCGCGGAAGCCCACGCGGGCACGCCCTGCCCGTCGGGGCAGGTGTGCGCGGGCGGCGCCTGCGCGGCCACGTGCTTGGCTGGACAGGTCTTGTGCGGCGACAGGTGCGTGGATCCGCAGACCGACCGCAGCTTCTGTGGCGCCCAGGACGACTGCGCCGGGGCCCACGCGGGCACGCCCTGCCCAGCGGGGTGGGTCTGCAGCCAGGGCGTGTGCGCCGCAAGCTGCGTGGCCAGCCAGGTCCTGTGCGGAGGCCAGTGCGTGGACCCGCAAACCGATCGCAACTACTGCGGCGCCAAGGCCGACTGCGCGGACGCCAATGCGGGGCTGCGCTGCGGGTCCGGGCTGGTGTGCGCGGGCGGGCTCTGCCAGCCGAGCTGCCTGCCCGGCCAAGCCCTGTGCGACGGCAAATGCATCGACCCGCAAACCGACCGCGCCCACTGTGGCGCCTCGGAGGACTGCTCGACCACCGGCACGACGTGCGCCGCCGGCTACATCTGCGAGCAGGGTGCCTGTGCGCTCAGTTGCCCGGCCACCCAGACCAAGTGCACCAACGCCTGCGTGGACACGCGCATCGATCCGGCCAACTGCGGCGCCTGCGGAAAGGCCTGCGCCACGGGCCTGGTGTGCGAGGCCGGCATGTGCAAGTGCCCCGCGGGCGAGACCCTGTGCAACGGCACATGCGCGAACACATTGAACGATCCCGCCCATTGCGGCGGCTGCGGACGGGCGTGCGCGACCGGGTACGTGTGTGCCGCGGGCCAGTGCGGGCTGGAGTGTCCCGAGTCGCAGACCAACTGTTCAGGCACGTGCGCCGACCTGCGCACCGATCGCTTGAACTGCCGCACGTGCGGCAGGGTCTGCCCCTCGGGCTACGCCTGCGAGAACGCCACGTGCACCCTCACCTGCCCGGCGGGTGAGACCGCCTGTGGTACCGACTGCGCGGATTTGCAGAGCGATCCCCTGCACTGCGGGGCGTGCGAGACGGCCTGCGCGACGGGCGCCCCGTGCATCGCGGGGGTGTGCTGGACGTGCAGCTTCGATCTGCGCCCCGCCGCCGCCACGACGTTCGCCACGGGCAACCACCCGTGCGCGCTGGCAGTGGCCAAGCTCGACGATAACAACACCCCGGACATCGTCAGCGTCAACTACGATGCGGGCACCGTGAGCGTGCTCCTGGGCAGCGGCAACGGCAGCTTCACGGCCAAGAGCGACTTCAGCCTGGGCGCGTGGAAATCGGCACTGGCCCTGGGCGATCTCAACGGCGATGGCGCGCCGGACTTGGTGACCGGCGGCTACATGGACACCAACGTGACCGTCCTGTTGTCCAAGGGTGACGGCACCTTCGGCCCCAAGACCGACCACGGCGTGGCTTCCAACCTCTCCGCGCTGGCCGTGTCCGAATTGAACGCCGACAGCAAGCGGGACGTAGTCGCCGCGCAGGCCTACACGAGCACGGCCATCGTGATGCTGGGCAACGGTGACGGCACTCTGCACACGAACTCCTTCCCGGCCCTGGGCGCCCCCGCCGCGTCGCTGTTGCTCGGCGATGTCAACGGCGACAGCACCCCGGATCTGATCACCGGTGCCAACTACTCGGGCAGCGCCGTCAGCGTCCTGCTGGGCAATGGCAACGGCACCTTCCGGGCCAAGCTGGATCACGACGTGGGCACGCGCTGGCTGTACCTGGCCCTGGGCGATCTGGACGCCGACAGCAGGCCAGACCTGGTCGCGGTCAGTTATTCGAGCAACAACGCCACGGTGCTGCTGGGCAACGGCGACGGCACCTTCCGCACCCAGGCCTCGTACGCGGTCGGCGCATCGCCCTACGCGGTGGCCCTGGGCGATTTGAACAGCGACGGCAAGCGCGACATCGTGACCGCCAACTACACCGGCAACTCGGTCAGCGTCCTGCTGGGTAACGGTGACGGCACCTTCCAGAGCAAGAGCGACTATGGCATGGGCGCGGGCGCGCGGGCCGTGGTCCTGGGCGACATGAACGGCGATGGCAAGACCGACACGCTTAGCGCCAACTACGACGCGAACACGGTCAGCGTCCTGCTCAACGCCGGCGCCAAATTCGGGTGCAGCCCGCCCTGAGCGGGCCACGCGGCCTTTTCACGACGAGGCCGTGGCAGTAGAAGACTTCTATGAAGTCATCGATGTGGCGCAGGCAGGGCCTGCTGGCTCTGGTCGTGGCGAGCATGCTGACCGGCACGGCTTGGGCGGACAGCGCGGATTCGTACCGGCGCTCGTATCTGCTCGAGGCCAGGGGCGACTACGAGGGGGCGCTGGCCCTCATGAGCAGCATTCGCAAGGCCGAGGGCGCGTCCTACTTCGTGACCGTGCGCACGGGTTGGCTGGCCTATCTGGCGGGCGACCTGGCCAGGGCAGAGGCCCAGTACCGCGAGGCGATGACGGCCAAGCCCGGAGCCACCGAGGCCAAGCTCGGGCTGAGCGCGGTGCTGTATGCAGCCCACAAATGGAAGGACCTGGAGGCGGTGTGCAAACAGATACTGGCCGATGACGCCAAGCACGCCATCGTGCGCGAGCGTTTGGCGGCGGGCTATTACGCCATGGGCAACTACCCCGACGCGGCGGCCATCTACCGCAAACTGGCCGACGAATACCCCGGCAACCTGAATCTGCAGACGGGCTACGCGTGGGCCCTGCAGCGCATGGGCAAACGCGAGGAGGCGCGCAGAATCTTCGCCGGCGTCCTGGCCGTGTCGCCCGAGAACATCAACGCCATCCAGGGCATGGCCGCCAAGTAGAGACGCCACAGGCATGGCGCACGCGAGGCGGAAGGCGGACAGGTGGCCAGCAGCACAGAGGCCCCGCCCCCGCGCCACGTCGGCGGCGAATCGAACCGCGTCAGGTAGGCGCCTCATGCTGCAGAAGGACATAAAGCGGCCGAGCTGAAAGGGAAGCACTCGTCGCCGGCAACCGCTATAAAGTTGCGCGCTTTATGCCCTCGTCCGCCCCTTCCTCGAAGACCCGCTGGCCGTTCGTCTGGCTTCCCTGGTTCCTGGGGTACTTCCTGCTTGCGGCAGGCTGGGCCCTGGCGACCCCCTATGACGGCTCACCCGACGAGGCACGGCACGTGTACCGTGCGGTGGGCGTGTTTGCGGACGGCGTGTTCGCGCGCGAGGGCCGCTGGCACACGGTTCCGCGCAGTCTGATCAGGAACAACTGCTTCCAGTTCAAGGCGGCCCGGCCTGCCAGTTGCGGGGTGGAGCCAGGCGGAGACCCGGCCCCGGAACCGACGCTAGCCCTGGCAGGCCGGTACAACCCCGTCTATTACGCTCTCGTGGGTGGGCCGCTGCGTCTGTGGCCGAACTGGAACGGCATCCTGCGTGCCCGGCTGATCAGCGCCCTGCTCGTGGCCGCCCTGCTCGCGGCGGCCATGCACAGCGCGGTCCGCTGGTCGCAGTCGCCCTTCTTGGCGGGCGCGGTGTTGATTTCGACCACGCCCATGACGATGCACCTGGCGGGGGCCATCAACCCCAACTCGGTCGAGATCGCGGCGGGCACGGCGTTCTTCGCCGCGCTCATTCCGCTTCTGCTCGAAAACACGGCGCCTCGCCGGGCTCAGCTTTGGGTGGTGGGTATAGCAGGTGCGCTGGTGGCCATGCTGCGTGGCTTCGGGCCGCTGTGGATCGCCATCGCGCTGGCCGTGCTCATGCTCCCCGGGTTGAGGTCCAACCTGAGTCGGATATGGCGAGAACGCCCGCTGCGCTTCTGTTTCGGCGTGGTCTTCCTGGCCGTGGTGCTTGGTGTGGCCTGGACCATGGTCGCCCAGACAGGCCTGCCCGACCAGGTCAGCATCCCCAAGAACTACACCCGGCCGGAAGCGCTCCGCTACGAGGTCACCTACCGAGTCGGCCGCTTCGCCGAGGAGATGGTCGGCGTCCTGTCCTGGCTCGATACGGCCCTGCCCTCCTGGTTCTATCTGGCGTGGTGGTCCATGCTCGCGCTGCCCGCCTTGATTGGCTTCGTGTTTGCTAGCTGGATCGATCGCTGGCGGCAATTGGGTCTCTTGGCCGCGGTGTTCGGCATCCCGCTCACGCTGGACGTGCTGCTCGTCAACACCTACGGACTGGCGGCCCAAGGACGCTACGTCCTCCCCATCGCCGTCGGGCTGCCCATGTTGGCGGCATTTGCGCTCTCCGCGCGCAATATCCTTCCTGCCTGGCGGGCGCCGGCCTTGATGCGCATGTTCGTCCTCATCAGCCTGCCGCTGCACCTCTTTGCGCTCGGGTTCACCATGATCCGCTGGCAGTCCGGCATCCCGAGCGCGATGCGCGCCATCTCGGGCAATCCCTTCGACGGAATCTGGCAGCCTCCGCTGGGGTCCGTGCTCCCCTTCGCGCTGGCCACCACCGGCTTGCTCGTCCTCGGCGTGAAGGCGTGGACATGCCCGGCAGCCGAACCGGTTACCTGCGCGCGCCCTCAAGAAGAAGGCGGGCCAGCGGTCAAAAGCGCCGGCTCAGGGGCCGTGCTCTCGCGGTCCCGCTGACCGCTCTTCATCACGCATCCTCCCCGGGGTTCGAGGGCCGACATCCCTCACGCCTGACGGTCAGACCGGGGTTCTTGGTCCGTGCGCAGCGTGACCGTGAAAGTGCTGCCGGTTTCGAGTTCGCTTTGCACGCTGATGCGGCCACCGTGGGCCTGAACGAGCAGCCTGGTTATGTACAGCCCCAGCCCCAGTCCCTCCACCTGGCTGCGCGAGGCGCGTTTGGCGCGGAAGTAGCGCTCGAAGACGTGGGGCAGCTCCTCCGGAGCGATGCCCTGCCCCTGATCGCGCACTGAGATGGCCACTCCGTCGGATACCTGCTGAGCGATCAGGAACACCTCCTTCGGGGACGGTGAGTACTTCAGGGCGTTACTGAGAAGGTTGACCAGAATGCGGTCGAGACGCTCGGGGTCGGCGAGGATCAAGGGAAGCTGCTCGGGAATGGCAAGGCGGATGCGGGTCGTATCCAAGACACCGGCCAGCCGTAGCTCTAGATCGGCGAGAAAGGCGCGCAGATCGAGAGGTCTGCACTGAACCTTGTAGCGCCCGGTCTCCAGCCGGGCGGTGTCGACCAGGTCGCGAATCATGGCATCCATCTGGGAGGCAGCATTGATGATGGTCTGCGCCCGCCTCCGTGTGCCCTCGTCCACCCTCGCGACGCGAAGCAGGAGCTGCGCCTGCATGCTCACCGTGCTCAGCGGGGTCCGAATGTCGTGCGAGAGCATGCGAACGAAATCCTCCATCTCCTCTCGCACATCGTGTAGCTGGGTCACATCGACGAACGTGGCAACCGCCCCAATCAGTTCTCCGGAGGCAAGTCGAATAGGGGCTGAGCTGATGGCGATCCAGCGCCATCGTCCGTCGGCACTGCACACTCGCTCCATCTCGCCCCTGACGATCTCGCCGCGAAGCGATCGGCTGGGCGGAGTCTCCTCGGGCGGGACAAGCTTTCCATCCGCTCGCGTCACCCGCAGCAGAGCAATCCTTTGCTCGAATGCCAGGGCCGTGTCTGCCGCCGAATAGCCGAGCATGTCTCGGGCGACGGCGTTTATGCGCAGGAGGCGACCCTCGCGATCGTAGACGATCATGCCGTCAGCCACCGCATCCACGATGGCGGCCAGCTCGGCGGTTTGTCGCTCCAGGGCCAACGATGCCCGCCTCTGCTCCGTCACGTCGAGGAGGACCACCACGGCACCGGCCGGTTCACCGCCGGCTCCCGTCACCGGCGCCGCGCTGTTGAGGATCGTGCCATGTGAACCGTCGAACCGCTGGATGTCGATCAACTCGCCGACCGACACCTCGCCCTTCCGGAGAGCGCGCGCCATGGCCCAGTCATCGGATCCCAACGGCCTGCCCGTATCCGCCCACCGCCCCTGGTACCTGTGAAATTCCTCAAGCCCGACGCGAGGGAGATCGCCACCCCAGATCTTGCAGGCGTTGTCATTGGCTTCGACAATCCTGCCCGTGCTGTCCGCGACGATGATCCCCACCGGCATGGTGCGCAGGATCGCGTCGAGCCGGCTGCGCTGCTCCTCCAGCTCATTGCGCCTGCGCACGCCGTCCGTGATGTCGATGGCCACCACCGCGAGGTCCGCGACGGGCCCGTCTGGACTGATGGGCATGACCACCCAACGCCACCACGTGGTCCCTCGGTCTTCATGCTCGAACCTGTACTCGCGGTTCACATAGGGCCGCCCGCTGGCCTGGGCCTGCCGCAAAATCTCCAGCACGCCGCTCTCATGCGCTCGGCGCATGATGTCCTCAAATCGCCGGCCCTCGATGCCGCGCGTGCGGAAGGGCTCCGCGACGAACTCCAGGTACGCCCGATTCGCCACCTGGATCCTGAGCTCCTCGCCAGTCAGGATGACGATGCCAATCGGAACCTCTCTGAACACCGCGTCCAGGCGCCGGCGCTGCTCGTCGAGCTGTGCGCTCAGCCGCTCCCGCTCAGTGGAGTCGTGCCAGACCACGACCGAGCCTCGGGCCTTTCCATCGACCAGGACCGGGGACGCACTGCCCGTGAGGAGGAGCTCCTGGCCGCGAGCGTTGGTCATCTCGACTTGGAGCTGCACCCTGCGGGCTTCCCTCACGGCGCGGATGGACGGAGCCTCCTCAGCCTGGAGGAGCCGTCCGCCCGGATGGCGCAGAGCAATCCTGGAGGCGACCTCCGCCCGACTCGCTCCTCGGGGATCGAACCCCAGCATCTCGACGCAGGTCGGATTGGCCCGAACCACGTTTCCGTCCGCGTCGTAGAACAGAATGGCATCACCTATGGACTCCAGGAGTGCCTCGATCTCGCGGTGCTCCAGCTTACGTTCGCTCCGCCCGGGCTCGAACGCGATGACGTCCGCGATGCGCCGACCAAAAACGCGCAGCCGCCGCCGGATCAGCTTGGAGAGATCTTCCAGCTTGCCTTGCCCCATCTTCCCTCGCCCTTGCCCCGCGCGGCGGAGCATCCCATGCCGCCGCTGAGGCGCCAGGGTCGGAGTATGGCGCATCTCCATGCCAACCGCGGGTGGATGCGCGGGGTGGCTCTGCTTTTTGCATGCGTCCCCTCCCGCAGCCAAGGGCACGCGCGGGCGCACATCGTGCATTCGCTGGGTTGCGCCCGCGCACCGGCGCTCGGCTGGAATGCGGGCGGTCGAGCAACCCTCGGAGGCTGTCCTTCGTTTCCCCTATTTCTCCGGGGCGACGGCCGCGCGATCGCGGCCCTGTTCCTTGGCCAGGTAGAGGCCGCGGTCGGCCCGCTCCAACCAAGCCTTCTCGTCATCGGCCTCCAGGACCTCACCCAGGCCGATGGACACCGTCACCCGCAGCGCCTGTCCATTCTCGTCGGTGATGTGCAGGCCGTGGATGCGGGTCAACACGCGCTCGGCCAAGGCATGGGCATCGTCGATCGACGTCTCGCGCAGAATGACCGCAAATTCGTCGCCGCCCAGCCGGGACACGAAGTCGTTCTTGCGCAGAAAAACCTTCACCAGCGCGTCCGCCACCTGGCGCAGCACCAAATCGCCGGTCACGTGCCCGAAGCTGTCGTTGACCTCCTTGAAATGATCCACGTCGATGATGAGCAACGACATGTGTTCGCCGAACGCCTGGTGCATCTCCACACTGCGCGCCAGGTACTCGTCGAAGGCTTTGCGGTTGGGGATGCGGGTCAGGGGATCGGTCTCGCTCTCCTTGCGCGCCGATTCCAGCTCGCTGCCCAGCGAGCGCACCTGGGCGCCCAGGACTTGCATCTGCCTTTGCTGCCGCTCGCTGCGCTCGGCGATCACGCACTTGAGCATGCCGACCGCGTCCAGCACTTCGCGCTTCAGCTCGGCCGTGGCGTTGGCCACCACCAACTTCTCCAGCCGACCGAGCTGCAGACGCAGGCGCTCGTCGACCTGCTCATCCTCCGTGAAGGCCTGGCTGATGTGGCGAATGAAGACCCAGATGACCTGGCGCAAGTCGCCCGTGACCTGGGTGACACGTCGGCAGCTCGACTGGCAGTACTCGCGCACGAACCGGCGCACGCCCTCCCATTCGCGCCGGCCCTTGTGGTCCTTGCCGTCATCCTCGGCCGGCGTGCCCGGGGCCGGCGTGGCCAAGGTCACGTGTTTGGCCCACGCCTCGGCCGTGGCGCGAAACGTGGGGATGTCCGGCGTCTCCTGCTCGAGGGCAAACTCGGCCATGCTGCGCAGGGCATGGGCCAGGGTGTCCACGGCCATGTCGCCCACGTTCCCGTCGAGGGACGGGGCGGACGATCCGGGGGACTTGGGGCTTCTGCCAAACATGAGGTGCAGATCAATTCCATCGGCACCACGGCGCGCGATCATAAGACCGCGACGCACGGCTGGGCGGCTAGAGCGCCGAACGGTTTGAAGACCGAGCGAGAACGCGGAGATGCGAGCAGCCCGAGGCGCGAGGAG